>NZ_DXUU01000011.1 GCF_019417665.1 Ruminococcus sp. | reverse complement strand
ATAATGATTGGTGCGGTTTTTTTCAACTATCGCTTTTATTCAGCGTGTCCTTAGGCTTATTATGGGGAAATCACAGTTTTTTTTAGTGGTGCGTTGGAAAACACTTGTTAATTTTTTCGAAAACCACTTGACAAAAGAAGAAATATCAGTATAATGAAATAGGAATGGAATGGTTTCAGATCTAATTGAAAAATTGCTGTTTCCAGCAAAATGTGGTCGACCATTTTAATTTTTTGCCGTGCGGCGGAATGGAGTATACGTTATGATTAAAACGATTGGTGTATTAACAAGCGGCGGCGATGCGCCGGGTATGAATGCAGCAGTGCGTGCCGTTGTGCGTGCTGCGTTGAAGAAGGGTATAGCAGTTTATGGTATAAAACGTGGCTACTGCGGTCTGATCGACGATGATCTGGAGCAGATGGACGAGTTGAGCGTTGCAGGCATTATTAAACAGGGCGGTACAATGCTTTATACAGCGAGAAGCGCAGAATTCCGGACAGAAGAAGGCGTGCTAAAGGCGAAGGAAACTTGTGAGAAGCATGGTCTGGAGGGTCTGGTTGTCATCGGCGGTGATGGTTCGTTCCGCGGCGCAGCAGATCTGTCGGCACATGGTATTCCGTGCGTTGGTCTGCCGGGTACCATTGACAATGATATTGCCTGCACAGACTATACCATTGGTTATGATACCGCTATGAATACGGCAATGGAACTGATGGACAAGCTGTCTGATACCAGCCAGTCTCACTATCGCTGCAGCGTTGTAGAGGTTATGGGACGCGGTGCAGGCTATATTGCAGTGAATACTGGTGTTGCTTCCGGCGCACTGGAGATCATCACAAAGGAAATGCCTTATGATCTGGATAAGATCGCAAAGAAGATGTTGGAATTCAAGGCAAGAGGCAAACAGAACTTCATCATTGTTGTTGCTGAGAATGTAGGTCATGCGGATGAAATTGCAAAGCTGTTGCAGGAAAAGACTGGTATCGAATCACGTTCTACCATTCTGGGTCACGTACAGCGTGGCGGTTCTCCCACAGTTCGTGACCGTGTGGCTGCAACTGAAATGGGTTATTATGCAGTAGAGCTGCTGGAACAGGGGATCGGCAACCGTGTAGTTGGTATGCAGGCGAATAAGGTTGTTGACTTTGATATTCAGGAGGCTCTCTCTATGTCTAAGCCTTATGATGAAAAGCTGCACCATATCGCAGAGGATGTTGCATTCTAATTCATATGATTTATGTATTCCAGGGGTGGACTCATGTGAACTGAGTCTGCCCTTTTTTGATGCTTGATTTTTTGCAGAATTTGTAGTATAATAAATACATTCTATATTTTTTGAAGAAAGAAGGATACAGACCATGAAAACCATTGGTTTTTTGGGTGTTGGGAATATGGGCAGTGCTATTTTAAAAGGCATTGCCGGGAGCAGTCTCCATGATGAAACAACGCTTTTTGCATACAATCCTACTGAGGCAAAGGTGGATGCGCTGACGGCTTATGGCGTAAAAAAGTGCACCAGCGAAGCAGAAGTCGCAGGGGCTAGTCAATACCTGTTTCTGGCAATCAAACCTCAGAAGTTTGAGGAAGTGCTGCCTCGCATTGCAGATGCTGTGACGGAAAAAACGGTGCTCATCTCCATTGCTGCCGGGATCGGTGCGGACTATATCCGGAAGTTGACGAAGCCTTTTGCAAAGGTGGTTCTGGCAATGCCCAACACGCCGCTTCTGCTGGGTGCTGGAGCTACGGCGCTGGCGAAGGATGATTCCGTGACGGAGGAGGAATTCGCCGTCGTGCGTCAGATTTTTGACTCCTGTGGTATGACAGCAGTTGTTGCGCCGGAACAAATGAAGGAGGTCATTGCCATTAATGGCAGCAGCCCGGCATTTATCTATTTGTTTGCAAAAGGATTTTTGGATTATGCTGCAAAGGCAGGTCTGCCGGAGGAATCAGCCAAGGAATTGTTCGTGCAGTCTCTGATCGGTTCGGCGAAAATGATTACGGGGTCCGGCTGCACGATTGACGAACTAATTCGCCAGGTCTCCTCGCCGGGCGGTACAACGCTGGCTGGACTGGATCGGTTTTATGCCGGAAAGCTGACAGAAGTGGTGGAGGATGCCTGCGAACATTGTACCAAGCGTGCTTATGAACTGGCGAAATAAGTTCTAATGCAATAGCAGACCGCATAGGATTAAGCAGAGATACAAGAAATCTGTAAAGCAAAGGAGCGGTCTGCTATGATTCGAAAACGGACAACACTTACCACAAGCGAAAGGAAACAGCGGTTATTTTTATTACTTTTTAGTGTCATTCTACTGGGAGCAGCCAGTGGTGTTTTATTTCTGCTGTTGAAACAGCAGGGGACATCCCTGGGATGGACATGTATTGCAGGAACATTTTTTCAGGCGGAACAGACTGTGCCTGCACTTTGTTCCGAAGCTGTGAGCGGTGTGTTGATTTTCCTGCTGTGTCTGTTTTTTCTGGGCTTTTCTGCCATCGGACAGCCTGGTGCTATGATTACGCTGTTGGCATATGGCTTTTGTATGGGTGGCGCTCTGAGTGCCCAGTGTAGTGTTGGGAATCCGTTGCTGCGAAGTCTTTGCCTGTTGCCCTATTTTGTGCCGGTATCGGTGGTGATGGCCATTGCCGCTAGGGAATCTCTACGGTTTTCGGGATTGTTCACAGCGTATGGATTCCGGGATGATCCGGCAGATCAGATGTATCATCGGTTTCGGATGTATTGTGCACGGTTTACTGTGCTTTTGGTATTTTTGTTGGTGATCGCAGCATTATATAGTCTGGCGTTTTATGGGATATCCACTGCCGGACAAACGAGTTGAAATTGTGTGAACAGGTGGAGAAAACCTGTTTGCTTCAGGACTTTTCAAAGAGAGGAATTTATTGTCTATGGGTCTTTTTGGAGGAAACTATGAGCGTGCCGGCGTAGGAATTGCGAAAAATGCGCCGAAGAAAAAAGGCTTTTTTCGCTATATGGAGATTTTTGGTCAGAAATTTTGGAAACTGCTTGAACTGAATGTGATCTATTTTCTGTGCTTTGTGCCGCTTCTGGCAGCAGTTGTGCTCTATTTGACTATGCGGTCTACTCTCGGCATGATCCTTGCAGTGGTCTGTTTGCTGGTGTTTGTAGTGCTTATCGGTCCGGCAACGGCGGCGCATACAAAAATATTGAAAAATTTTTTCATGGAAAAGCCTACATTTTTGCTGCATGATTTTTTGCATACCATTCGTTCGGAATTCAAACACTCCGTTGTTGTAGGCATACTGGATTGTCTGCTGGTGTGTTGTATCAGTGCGGCATTTTATGTGTATCCTCAGCTTATTGAACAGACCGGCAGCAAGGTTTATTACGTATTTTTTGCCATTACTCTCAGTATTGGTCTGATTGCACTGCTGATGAATTTTTATATTTTTCTTATGATGATCTCCACAAATCTGTCATTGAAAAATGTCCTGAAGAATTCTCTTGCCTTGGCAGTGGTAGCGCTGAAAAAGAACGTGATCACACTGCTGATCGTGGCAGCTGTTGTAGCAGTTTTTGTGCTGGTGTTTATTTTTGTCGACATTAAATATTCCCTGATACTGCTGTTCTTGCTGCCGTTTATGCCGGCGTCCTGGCTGGGATTGGTTGTGGTGATGCAGTGCTATCCCGTGATCCAGAAGTATATCATCAATCCGTACTATGAACAGCGCGGCGAAGTGAATCCAGAACTGCTGCAATCGACTTCATCGGAGGATGAGACTGTTTTTGAAGATATGGGCGGTAAGGAAAAGCCTATTGAGCCGGCGAAAAAAGCGAAGAATGGAAAGTCCGGCGGAAAAGGCTCGTCCAGAGGACATAAAGGAAAAATCATTTCTTAATTCATAGAAAAGTTCCTTTACAAATTCCCACAAATGTGGTATAATACTTTTTGTCATGTACTCGGATTTTGGAGTAAGCCCGGAACGGGAGGTCACCTGCCTTTTTCTATGTGTATGACGAAATATTGAATGAGGTGAAAGAACATGCTGTTGAAAGAAGAAAAAACTGAAATTATCGAAAAGAATCGTACTCACGAGAACGACACTGGTTCTCCGGAAGTGCAGATCGCCATTCTCACCAAGAGAATCAATGATCTGACTGCACATCTGAAGACACATAAGAACGACCATCACTCCAGAAGAGGTCTGTTGAAGATGGTTGGTCACAGAAGAAACCTTCTGAACTATTTGAAGAAGAAGGATGTTAACCGTTATCGTGCTACTATCGAGAAGCTCGGTATCCGTAAGTAAGATTTTTAAAGTAGAAAAGGCAGTACAGAGCAATGGTCTCTGTCTGCCTTTCTGTGTATCGTTATAGCATCGATTTCAGCAACAGCGGCTTTAGCAGGAAGCCGTGGTTTCCATTGTTGTGGAATTCAGGGCTTTTTGCTAACGCTGCTGCTTATCTCTATGTTTCTGTGCAGCTTTTGAGATTTAGAAATCGGGAAAGGAATTTAGAAAATCATGTTTGAAAACGTACAAAAATTTGAGACTACCTTTGCCGGCAGACCGCTTGTGGTGGAAACCGGAAAGACTTGCGAACTTTCGAATGGTTCGTGTTGGGTACGGTATGGCGACACTGTTGTAATGGCAAATGTCACTGCAAGTGCAAAACCTCGGGAGGGCATTGATTTCTTCCCACTGTCGGTGGATTATGAAGAACGGATGTATTCCGTAGGCAGGATCCCAGGCTCATTTACCAAGCGTGAGGGAAAGCCTTCGGAAAAGGCAGTTCTGACCTCTCGTATGGTTGACCGCCCCATTCGCCCGCTGTTTCCGAAGTCTATGCGCAATGATGTTTCAGTTGTTATGACTGTTCTGGCAGTGGATCCAGACTGCTCTCCGGAGATCACTGGCATGATCGCAACTTCGATTGCCATTTCGATTTCGGATATTCCGTGGAACGGTCCGATTGCTGGTATCAGCGTAGGTCTGGTGGATGGCGAGATCGTCCTGAACCCGACTCTGGAGCAGCGCCAGCACAATGACTTACAGCTGACCGTTGCAGGAACCAAGGACAAGATCGTCATGATCGAAGCTGGTGCTAAAGAAGTGCCAGAGGATACCATGCTGAATGCTATCCTTACGGGTCATGAAGAGATCAAGAAGATCGTCGCCTTTATTTCGGACATCCAGGCGAAGATCGGCAAGGAAAAGTTTGTATTTGAAGCACATGAAGTCGATCCGAAGCTGTTTCAGAAAATTGATGCTATGGTACACGAACAGGTGGAATATGCGCTGGATACCAATGATAAGAATATTCGAGAGGCTCGTTTGCGCCCGATTTCAGACGCTGTACATGAAGCATTTGAGGAGACATGCGGCGAAGAGGTCGGCATGATCGATGAATGCTTGTACTTGATCCAGAAGAAAATTGTTCGTGCATGGTTGTATCAGGGTAAGCGCGTTGATGGACGCAGCATTGATGAGATTCGTCCTTTGGCAGCAGAGGTTGGCTTGCTGCCTCGTGTACACGGAACTGGTCTGTTTACCCGTGGTCAGACCCAGGTGCTCACTGTGGCAACGCTGGGCCCCGTCAGCGACAGCCAGAAGCTGGACGGACTGGACGAGGAAACATCCAAACGGTATATGCATCAGTATAATTTCCCATCTTATTCTGTGGGTGAGACAAAGCCTAGCCGTGGTCCGGGACGCCGTGAGATTGGCCATGGTGCTCTGGCAGAACGTGCATTGGTACCAGTTTTGCCATCTGTAGAAGAATTCCCTTATGCCATGCGTCTGGTGTCCGAGGTGTTGTCTTCCAACGGTTCAACATCCCAGGCATCCATCTGCGGATCAACGTTGGCACTGATGGATGCTGGCGTTCCAATTAAGGCGCCTGTTGCGGGTATTTCCTGCGGACTGATCACATTGCCTGACAGCGATGACTTCATGACTATGGTAGATATTCAGGGGCTGGAGGATTTCTTCGGCGATATGGATTTCAAGGTTGGCGGTACTAAGAAGGGTATTACTGCCATTCAGGTGGATATCAAGGTGGACGGTTTGACTCCGGCGATTATCCAGGAAGCCTTTGAAAAGACCCGGAAGGCTCGCTTGTATATTTTGGATGAAATTATGCTGAAGGCAATTCCGGAGCCGAGAGTATCTGTGGGTGAGTATGCGCCGAAGATGATGCAGATTCAGATTCCTGTGGATAAGATCCGGGACGTTATTGGTCAAGGCGGCAAAGTGATCCAGAAGATCTCTGCGGACTGTGGCGTCAAGATCGATGTTAACGAAGATGGACATGTCTTTATCAGCGGCATCTCCCAGGATGGCTGTCGGAAGGCATACCAGATCATTGAGACCATTGCCATTGATCCAGAGGTCGGTTCGATCTATAAAGGTAAGGTTGTTTCCATTAAGCCTTTTGGTGCATTTGTAGAAATTGCGCCGGGGCGTGACGGTTTGGTGCATATTTCCAAGCTGGACAAGGAACGGGTAGAACGGGTCGAGGATATCGTTTCTTTGGGTGATGAGATTATCGTTAAGATCATGGAGATCAAGGACGGAAAAATCAGCCTGTCTCGTAAGGATGCTTTGGAAGAGCTGGAGGCTCGTCGGAAGCAGGCTCAGGAATAAAGGTACAAAAACAATATAATATGAGTTGAAAAAAGCGCTGTGTGAACGGATGAAGTTCACACAGCGCTTTTTGCTTGGAGAATAAAGATGTAAAATGAATCAGACATAATAGGGGTTTGGCTTGAACAGCAAAACGATAAAGTCAATTAATGCGCCAATGCCAAATAAACCAGCTGTAAACAGGTATAAGATTCCCATACCAATTTTACCCTCATAAAATTTGTGTCCTCCGACCACACCAAGGAAAAAGCAAAGAACCAAAGCAACCCACTTGTTTTTTGCTTTGCCGCCACGTCCGCCGTTATTATTTACATTGGTGTTTGTATTTGTGTTGATATTATCGTTATTGATAATAATTTGTGGTTGAGCCGCATTGTTTTTACTGATGTCCTCAACCTGTCTGCCACACAGTGTGCAGAGTACAGCATCCTCCGGGATTTTTCCACCGCAATGTTTGCAAAATTTCATTTTTTGCTCCGGTTGTGGTGTGGGCTGCGAAACAGCAGTATTCGTAGAATTATTGTTTTCTTCCATGAAAAAACATCCTTTCTATCATATGATACCCTATTATAGCATGTTTTGTTCTAAAAGTCAATAGAATAATTCGTGCTAGCATAAAATAATACTCATATAGAAAGGGTGATATTTTATGCAATATGTACGAATTCGTAATTTAAGGGAAGATATGGACATGACCCAGACTGATATGGCAAAGGTGTTGTTTATCAGTCAGCGTACCTATAGTTATTATGAATCTGGGGGACATGACATTCCCACGGAAATTCTGGTGCGGCTGGCGGATTTTTACGATGTTTCCGTGGATTATTTGTTGGAGCGGACAGAGAAAAAGGCAGTGAACCGATAAAAAACGCATCCGGAAAGAGAATTACCGGATGCGATATAATGGTGTCAATATAGGATTAATGTGCGTTCACGTCAAATAGATGTGCAGATTTTCGGCAGAATTTCCACGGATACAAGAAAAAGTCGTAGGTGCGCTGTCAACTTCTTTATCTTTTTTGCAAACAGGGGATTTGTTCTTTTGTGGTGATAGCACATTTTTCGGAACTATCCAGTTTGTCAGCGATTTTTTTCCGACTCCGGCGATGCAGATAGGATACTGTTAAGTTCCCTAAAAACCACAGCAGGGTAACAGCGATTCCAATCACAGAAACTTTTTTTCCGATGGAAAAGCCGGGGGCAGTATAGGTGATTTGGATCTGATGGCTGCCGGCAGAAATGGGACAGCCGATGAAATCCGTATTTGTAGGGTAATATGCTGTTTTTACGCCGTCAATAAAAACCTGAAAGCCGGTATCATAGGGAATCGACAGTACGAACCAGCCATCTTCTTTGACTTGTATACGCCCTTCCATGGTGTCGTCTCCGAGTGTATCATGCTTCAGTTCCCATGGATCAGTTTGCTCTGCCGCCTGTTCCAGAATGTCATAGTCCATGGTATACATGGCAAAATCGGAGATCACATAGTCTCCTGCAGAAAATTCAAGTGTCAATTTCTGAATTGGATTATCAGAAGATAGTGTATACTGAAAATCGTTGTTTCGATTTTGATATTTCCAGGATGGATCGGTCAATTTGTTGCGGATACCGTTGACAGAAATTGTGACATCACCGGTGGTAGAACCGTTGCCTAAGTGGTTGTTGACGTGGAATTGCAGCAGGATCATGGCGTCTATGGGGGTGTCCAGTGTGACTGTAATGGAAAATGCTTCTTTGCTGTGAATGTAATAGCCTTCTCCCACATCGGTAATTTGTGCTGGATCAATGCCTTCTGTATGATAAGTGGGAGATACTTTTTTAATACTGTTAGGCAGCTTAGATCTCATACAAGGTGTATCAGAAAGATCAGATTCGGAGACCGCTGCATTTTCCAGAAACGCTTCTAGTTGGTTGGGATATCCCAAGGATTGCAGCGTTTCTTGGGTCATGACATAGGGCGTGGCAAATCCAATGGGATATGCCAGCGTGTTCTCATAGAGAAGATACGCTCCTTTTTGTGCAATTTGTTTCATACCATAGCGATTGATGGGTTTTTGTGTGATGATGTACTTTTCACCCATGAGAATACCAAATATGGGATTTTTGGATTGAACGATCATTGCAGCATTCCGGATGCTGTTTTCGTTGCAGATCTGTTCGAAATAGAAATCAGAAAGTGACTTGTTATGAATGGAGGAATAGACAGAACTGCGGTAATAATTTGAACCCCAGATACGGTTGACGGTATCTCCAGCGTGATATTCGTTGGAAATACGGTAAAAAGATGGATCATCTTCTGCAATTGTATCCACCAATTCCTGCATTTCATCTGAATAAACCACATCCAGATCTTGTTTTTTCATGTAGGTATCTCCCAGATTGACGGCAAGACAGGCGGTGATACTGAAAACTAGCGTGGGAATCAGGATGAATAGCTGCCTTTGTTTCCGGGTATACAAGAAGAATGCTATGAGCATACACATACCGTCCAGAATAGTCCCAATCCGCTCATAATCTGTTCCGTCATGCATCAGGAGTCCTAATCCCAAAAACACTGCAAAGAGAATCAGCGTTTGTTTTCGGGCAATCTGATGGGCACGCAATTCTGTAAAAAAGAATCCGCACAGCAGCAAAAGCAGCGGCAGAAAGGGAATATACGCCTTGGGATCTAAGTACATGGTACCATTCATGCCATAGAGAATAGCTGGGAAACAAAAAAAGACGGTAAATACAATTGCGAGAAACCGATAGGATCTTTTGGGAAAACAAAGCATGGCTGCAATTGCCAGAATGCAAATAGATGTCATGCCGATGGAAAAAGGATTGTAGGTCAGGTAGCGCAGGTGAATGCTTGGAAGGAGAATCTGCCACAGGGACGTGCTGCTGTCTGTATCACGTCCGTTGAATAAGGTCATGGCAACTGGCAGAAGAAAAAACGCTGCAATGACAGCTGCTAAAAGCAGATGGGCTGTGATTATGCCAAAAGTGCGCAGTATCTGCCGCAGGACATGCACCTGGTGTTGGTGAATGGTCAGAAACAGGGCATAGAGAAACAGCGTGAAAAATGCGCCCACGCTGAAGAAAAAACTGGTGAGTAAGATACAGACTGCTGCAAGAATGAGCTGAATACTGCATCGTTTTTCCAATGCTCGGTGTACAGCGAATAGCCCCCAGAAGAGAAAAGGAAAGTAGCTGACAAACATAATGTGGTGATGGCTGTGGAAGATGACAGGAGACGCCAGAAGATACAGAATTGCAAGCAGAAAAGCGGTGTTTCGGCGGAACCATTTATTCAGCCAGAAATAACAGAGAATGCTGCTGAGCAGTGTCAGAAGGATGCTGGAGATCTGGATATATGTTGCCATGGAAATTCCAGGGAAGGCATAAGAAAGTAGGAGAATGGGGCTGTACAGTCCGTAATAGGCGAAATTAAAAATATTCTGTCCGCCGCCCAGATGCATAGCAAAATTGGGAAACCAGTTTCCGGTGGCATAGAAACGGGTGCGAAAATATTCTGGAATAGCAAAGTGCTGGTTGCTCCAGTCCGTCTGTGCACCATAAATGCAGCCTGGATGTATCAGAAAAATGAGGCCGATTACTGCACCCAGAATCAACGTCAGACAGCCACAGTGTATAAAAATGATTTTTTTCTCACGTTTTTTGTTCATGCTGTGTGCCTCCTCGGATCTCTGTCCACATTTCATAGGGATTCATGTGGGAAAGGGCATTCGCTGTTGCAGTTTGAGATGGGTATAGAGATAAAAGTGTTTCTTTTTCCATGAGAGCATTTGCAGAGATGGGTGTCAGCGTATTTTTCACATCTGGCAGAACCGCAGCTCGATAGTATTTTCCAAAGACATACAGCGGCATTTGCAGTTCGTTGGTATCATAAATTGTGGTCACCAGCTGATGTGTCATTTTGTGGTGAATGTGTCCATATTCTCCAGCAGCATTGTGCGTTACGATATCGTCCCACGGCTTGTATGTGATGATTTTATCCAGATCTGCTTGCAGCTGTGTGCGGATATGCATCCAGTTATCCCGTTTCCCAGCAGTTTTATCGGGATAGGAGAGAATCAGTCCCACATTGCCGGATTTCGCCATGACTGACTGAAATTCTTCAGAACGTGTTTTGTTCGTGCCATTGGTGATGCAGACTACCAGATAGCCGCTTTCCAGCAAATGTGCGCCGCCCCAAAGTGTCTCGTCATCCGGGTGTGCGACGATCATCAAATGCTTTGTACTGGATAGATCCAGTGCTGTAAGATCGCTATTTGTAAGGGGCGTAATGGAATAGGTGCGGCAGGTGCATATTCCTGTCCAAAGACCATACAGGCTGCACAAGATCAGGCAAATAACCAAAATGCCTGCAATCGGTTTTTTTATAATCTGACTGTGAAACTTCATGTAAAAAGATACTTCCTTTGCTGTGTTACCTGTTGTATTATACATATAACGGTTTAGAAATAGTATAGCATAGCATCCGGTTTTTGTCAAGAGGGAACGAAAAAACGAAAAACATCCCGAACATTCCATAAGAAAGTCCAGGATGCTTTACTTGAGATTGGAGGTAAACCTTTCTCAGAATTTATACGTTGAAGATGATATCGCTGTATGCCGGTACAGGCCACTTCTCAGACGGCGTGATGATTTCCAGTGCATCTATAGCAGCACGGAGTTCATCCATTACCGGGATGACATCATAGCGATAAGACTTTGCCATTTCCAGAATACAAGAATCCTTTGCAGCAGCGGCAGCAGTTACTTCTTCCAGTTTTGCAGTTGCGTCATAAGCCTTCTTGGTCAGATCGCTGACCTTAGAAACCAGATCCTTTTCTACACAGGCACAGATATCCAGACTTGTTTTTGCACTAATGGTATCACACAGTTCCTTTGCATAGGAGATGCAAACCGGGATATACTTCTTCTTTGCCATATCGATCATGGTCAGCGCTTCGATATTGATCGTCTTTGCATAGTTATCCAGCTGGATATCAACACGGGCATCAATTTCAGCCTTGGAGAGTACGCCGAACTTTTCATACAAAGCCACGTTCTTCGGATCAGAATAATGCGGAACACAATCTACCGTCGAACGGAAGTTCGGGAGACCACGTCTTTCTGCTTCTTCTACCCATTCCTGTGAATAGCCGTTGCCGTTGAAAATAATACGCTTGTGTTCCTTGATAATGGAAACCAGCAATTTTTTCAGTTCTTCGTCAAATTTGTCAGCCGGGACTCCTTCCATTTTATCTGCAATTTCACAAAGTTCACCTGCAACAATGGTATTCAACTGGAAGTTCGGGCAGCCGATATTGTCAGAAGAACCAACCATACGGAACTCGAATCGATTTCCGGTGAAAGCGAACGGAGAAGTACGGTTACGGTCGGTAGAATCCTTCGGGAATGCCGGCAGAGAGTCAACGCCGATTTCAAATACCTTAGATTCACTCTTATAGGAAGTGCCAGCTTCCAGTGCGTCCAGAACGCCCTGAAGTTCTTCACCCATAAAGATAGAGATGATTGCCGGCGGTGCTTCATTTGCGCCCAGGCGGTGGTCATTGCCAGCAGATGCAGCACTGATGCGGAGCAGATCTGCATATTCATCAATACCCTTGATGACAGCGCAGAGAAATGTCAGGAACTGCATGTTTTCCATGGGTGTGGAACCAGGATCCAGCAGGTTTTGACCATCGTTTGTGCCCATAGACCAGTTGTTGTGCTTACCGGAACCATTTACGCCGTCAAAAGGCTTTTCATGCAGCAAACAAACAAGACCGTGCTTCAGGGAAATCTTTTCCATCACTTCCATTGCCAGCTCGTTCTGGTCGGTGGCAATATTGGTTGTGGTGAATATCGGTGCCATTTCGTGCTGTGCCGGTGCAACTTCGTTGTGCTTTGTCGTAGCGAATACGCCGACCTTCCACAGTGCTTCATCCAGATCGGCCATATAAGCAGCGATACGTGGCTTCAAGTTTGCAAAATACTGATCCTCCAGTTCCTGTCCCTTCGGCGGCATTGCACCGAACAGCGTACGGCCGGTCATGATCAGATCCTCACGCTGGTCATACATTTTCTTGTCGATGAGGAAGTATTCCTGCTCTGGGCCAACAGTAGAAGTCACCTTTGTGGCAGTGGTGTTGCCGAACAGACGCAGGATACGGATTGCCTGTGTACTCAGGACATCCATAGAGCGCAGCAGGGGAGTCTTTTTATCCAAAGCTTCGCCGGTATAAGAAACAAATACTGTTGGAATATACAGAGAACCTTCCTTTACGAAGCAGTAGGAAGTGGGATCCCATGCAGTATAGCCTCTTGCAGAACAGGTCTCACGCAGACCGCCAGACGGGAAAGAAGAAGCATCCGGCTCACCCTTTACCAGTTCTTTGCCGGAAAAGTTCATAATTATCATGCCGTTGTCTGTGGGGCTGATGAAGGAATCATGCTTTTCTGCAGTGGAACCTG
Source organism: Ruminococcus sp. (assembly GCF_019417665.1). Lineage (GTDB taxonomy): Bacteria > Bacillota > Clostridia > Oscillospirales > Ruminococcaceae > Ruminococcus_C. The sequence goes on along the minus strand of NZ_DXUU01000011.1, from coordinate 48,203 downwards.
TCATCGGCTGGAACCAGTGGGTATAGTGTGTTGCGCCGTGTTCGATCGCCCAGTCTTTAATGGCGTTTGCCACAACATCTGCATAGGTGGGATCCAGGGGCGTACCCATTTTACGGGTCTTGGTCATAGCCTTATAAACCGGCTTCGGGAGTCTTGCCTTCATGACCTCGTCATTGAAGACGTCGCAAGCAAAGAATTCTGCAACATTTTTGGACATGATAATAACCTCCTAAAAATAAAAAGCATTTTCATGGTTTAACACAATACAAACTGCTGTATCGGCTTAGTCATGGAAACGCCTTTGTTTCACGTATAATCTCACTTGTCTCAACAATTATCAAAGAACGCAGTGCCTTACGGGAACGACCAAACCTGCGATCCGATTGAATTGACATTATTATCATACAGGAATTCTGCCGTTTTGTCAAGTCGTTTTCTGCCATTTTTCAAATTGTCTTGATTTTAAAACGAAAAAGTGATATTTTCTAATGAAAAAAAGAAAAAAACGCTGATTTTTGAAAAAATCACATTAGATGCTGATATGTATTGCTCTTCTGCCTGGTTTCTCTGAGAAAAGAAAGAATTCGCAGGATCTGGAGAAAATGCAGTGGATCTGGAGAAAATGCAGTGGAATCCCTTGACAAACGACAGAATTCATGGTATAGTTATATAGTTGTGATAAGTACAATTGTTTTTTGTGCACGGACGTATTGCAGAATGCAGTTTGTGACTGCACCGAGATCATACAAGGAGGAATAGCTCGTACACGGAATGTTGTTTTCGGTGCGGCTTAGACAGAGATGGACAAGGAAACACGATACATTGTTGTGGATACCGCAGTGCTGCCGGAGATCTTCGGAAAGGTGCTGGAGGTAAAAAAGCTTGTTGCGGATAGAACTGAGGGCAGCTTTTCCTCTGCGTGCAAACGGATGGGCATTTCCCGGAGCGCTTTTTATAAGTACCGGGACTGTGTATTCGCATACGATGATAAAATGACGCAGCAAATCGTCAATTTTTCTGTCACCCTGTGCGATCAGGCAGGGGTGCTGTCCAATGTGCTGACCACGCTGTATGGGATGCATGCCAATATCCTGACGGTGAATCAGAATATCCCCGTAGACGGTGTTGCACTGGTCTCCCTTTCTTTAAAAATGGGGGAAGGTGCGGCGAATCCTATTGAGATCACTCGTGCGATCTCGGAACTGAACGGCGTAGTAGAGGTTCGGCTGCTTTCCGGCGAATAAATTTGGAGGAATATGAGTCATATGAAAAAGATTGCTGTTTTGGGCTATGGTGTTGTCGGCTCCGGTGTTGTGGAGCTGTTTTATCGGAATCAGAAGAAGATCGAACAGAATACCGGTACGGAACTGGAAATCGGTTATATCCTGGATCTGCGGGAATTCCCGGATGATCCCTATGGTGACCGTGTGGTGCATGATATTCAGATCATTCTGGATGACCCGGAGGTGGGCTATGTTGCAGAGTGCATGGGCGGTGTAAATCCGGCGTTTGATTTTGTCCGCCGCTGTCTGGAGGCAGGAAAGAGCGTTGCTACTTCCAACAAACAGCTGGTGGCGGAAAAAGGCGATATCCTGCTTCAGACAGCAAAGGCACACCATGTGAACTTCTTCTTTGAAGCAAGCGTTGGCGGTGCGATCCCGATCATTCGGCCGCTGCATACTTGTCTGGCAGCCAACGATATTTCAGCTGTTGCCGGCATTTTAAATGGTACTACAAACTTCATTCTGGAAAAAATGTTCTGCGATAAAATGCGTTTTGCAGATGCTCTGGAACTGGCACAGAAGCTGGGCTATGCAGAACGGGATCCCTCTGCGGATATCGACGGTGGTGATGCTTGCCGGAAGATCTGTATCCTGTCTTCTTTGGTGTTCGGTAAGCACGTGTATCCGGATCAGGTGTACACTAAGGGAATCCGTGATATCAAGCTGGAGGATGTTCAGCTGGCACAGAAATTTGGCGGTGCAGTAAAGCTTATCGGCGCAGTCAAGCGTTTGAAGGATGGCAGAATCCTTCCCACTGTTATGCCCATGGTTGTTATGAATGACAGTCTGATCTCCCATGTAAATGGGGTGTTCAATGCTGTCATGGTATGGGGTGACGGCGTGGATAAGACCATGTTCTATGGACGTGGAGCAGGAAAGCTGCCTACCGCAAGCGCAGTGCTGGGTGACCTCATTGACGAAGTTAAGCAGACAGATACGGTATTGTCCCAGAGCTGGGAACCGGCAGATGGAAACACGGATTTTGTTGCATCTATTGATGCGTTCTATGCTCCTCGGTGCTATCGGACTTCTCCCTGTGGCAGTGGCGTCTTTGCAAAAATTGCAGAAGAAATTGGCGTGAAACTGCTGGGTGCAGTGGAAAACGGCTGTATGATCAGCACCTGTGATCAGAAAACAGCCGAGGCATTCAAGCAGAGACTGGCACGGGAAGGTGTCACCATTCTGTCCCGGATTCCAGTGATGGAAGATTGATGGAATCTGCGTATGGAGAATTTTCATCCTTTTTTCAGAAATTTGTGCTTACTTTTTTATTAAAGAACTGCTAAAATAAAGATATAACGTGTAGCTGAAACGGCGTAAATCCAGTTGTCATTGATTGGATTTACGCCGCTTTTGCGCTTTTTTACGTATTTTTTAGGAGGTATGGAACGAAATGCAGAAAAATGTAATACAAAATCCGCCCACAAGAAAGGGTAACAAGCTGGCAGACTGGCCCATTCGGACACTGATCCTCAGTATGGGAATGCCCATGGTGCTTTCCATGGTTTTGCAGGCAGTGTACAATATTGTGGATACCATTTTCGTCAGCCATATGGAAAATGGCGATGCAGCTGTATTGGCGCTGACAGATTCCTATTCTATTCAGCTGCTGATCGTGGCAATCGGCGTGGGGACGGGAATTGGCATCAATGCGCTGCTCTCCAAAACGCTGGGAGAGCAGAACAGAGAAAAGGCAGCGGAAATCGCTGGAAACGGTATCTTCCTGGGAATCTGTATTTATGTGGTATTTTTGCTGTTTGGTATATTTGGTGCCCACGGTTTTATTGCCATGCAGGCAAGCGGCAATGCCTTGAGAGAGGAAATGGGTACAAAGTATCTGACCATTTGTTGTATCGGTTCTTTCGGTAATATTGGCTATACTGTGTATGAGCGATTTTTGCAGGGGACTGGCAGAACCAATCTTTCCACCATTGCGCAGATCAGCGGTGCAGCGCTCAATATCATCCTGGACCCCATTTTTATTTTCGGACTGAACATGGGCGTTGTGGGTGCTGCATTTGCAACTGTAGTTGGTCAGATCGTTTCGCTGGCAACGGCTATGTTTTTCCACTACCGCTGGGATAAGGAAATCCGGGGCGACTGGAAACATATCCGCCCCAAGTGGGGACTCATCCGTGGTATCTATACCGTAGGTATTCCGGCGGCGGTGATGCAGGGGCTGCTGTCCGTTATGGTGCTGCTGGTCAATCTGGTATTCGGCACTCAAGGTGCACAGGCGGAAGCATTGCAAGCTGCATACGGCATCTACTATAAGATTCAGCAGTTTGCACTATTTGCTGCATTCGGTCTGAGCAATACGCTGATCACGGTTGTTGCCTTCAATTATGGCAAACAGGAACGGGTGCGACTGCGCCAGTGCGTGCAGTATGGTTTGATCTATTCTATTGGGCTGATGCTCATCGTGACAATTTTGTTTCAACTGTTTGCAGGTCCCATTTCCAGTATGTTCAACAGTGACGGCGGAAAGGAGATTCAGGTGCTGTGCACCCGTGCAATGCATATCTGTACCATTGGTTATGTGTTCATGGGCATTACAGTGGCAATTCAGGGCATTTTGCAGGCATTTCGCTGCATCTTTTCACCTTTGGTGCTGGCAGTACTGCGATTGGTTTTGCTGCCGATTCCGCTGTGTTTCCTGTTTTTGGCAACTTCACATCCGTCTGAACTGGTGTGGTGGTCGTTTACCATTGCAGAAACTGTGACAGCTGTTGTTTCTTGTGTCGTTCTGAAATTTACGTATCAGAAAAAGATGCGGCAGATTTCAGAGAAAGTTGCATAAATAAAAGCCCTTTCCTGCGTGTGATTACGCATACAGGAAAGGGCTTTTTATATCATGCTTATTTCAGGAATCCGGCAATAATGCGTTCCTCTGCTTCTTGTTCTGTCAGTCCAAGGGTACAGAGCTTCAGAATCTGTTCGCCGGCGATCTTGCCGATGGCAGCTTCATGGATCAGTGCTGCATCAATGCAGGATGCTTCCAGTGCCGGTGCTGCTGTGACAGAACCGTTTTCCGCCAGGATCGCATCACATTCCGAGTGACCGGTGCAGCGTGTCAAGCCGTGGATCTGGGAGATGAAATGTTGCTTGGAATTGCCCCGTGCAACAGAACGGGAGATCAGATCTGCGCCGGAATCTTTTCCCCGGAGCACCACTGAAAAATCTGTCTCTGCCGTTTCATCGCCGTCTGTCATAATGCGCTCACGAATCAGGATCTTGGCACGTGCTTCCAGCTCTGCTCTGGTTTTTCTCCGGGAGTGATCCACACCGCCCAGCTGGACTGTGTCCATCTCCAGAACAGCGTCCTCTTCCAGAAATGCTTCTGTTACCGGGTCGATGACACGGTCTGCTTTTGCCGCACCTGTTCCGATGTGCTTTTCTTGATAGATCACGTGGGAATTCTTTCCCATAAAAAATCGATGGATGCCGTTGTGCACTGTTTCTTCTCCGTGTTCTGCGTGGATGCCGCAGCCAGCAACGATGGTGACGTCAGCATCCTCGCCTACGTGGAAGTCGTTGTATACCAGGTCGTGGAATCCGGTCTGGGTAACGCAGGCGGGGATAAACACTTTTTCCCCTTTGGTACCCGGCTGGATGAAAATATCCAGCCCTGGCTGGTCTGTTTTAGAGACGATTCGGATATGTTCTGTGGAATTTCGTTCGGCACACTGTCCGTTGGAGCGGATGTTGTATGCGCCGTCATAAGAGCCTTCATAATCGGAGACAAGCTTCAGCAGTTCTTTCAGTTTCGATTCCATTATCGGCGTTCCTCCTTTCCGAGAGGACAGCGTGCGGTGCGCTCGTCCTCCAGCAGTGTGGGCAGGATCTCTTCACGGCTGCCCTTGGTGCGTACTTTTCCATTTGCCACAACGACGATTTCGTCTGCAATGGACAAAATGCGTTCCTGGTGAGAGATGATGAGCAGAGTCTGTTCCTGTTTCTGCATTTCTCGGAACGTGTCCACCAGACGAGTGAAACTCCATAAGTCAATGCCTGCTTCAGGTTCATCAAAAATAATAAATCTGCCGCCGTGTGCCAAAACGCTTGCGATCTCAATACGTTTCATTTCGCCGCCGGAAAGTCCGGTGTTTATCTCACGGTCAGCATATTCCTCGGCACAAAGTCCGACTTTTCCGAGCAGGGTGCACATGGTTTCCGGGGACATGGACTCGCCGCCGGCAAGTTCCATCATGTCCTGCACGGTCATACCCTTGAACCGCACTGGCTGCTGAAAGGCATAAGAAATGCCTTTTCTGGCACGTTCTGTAACGCTGTAGTTCGTGATATCTTCGCCATTCAGCAAAATGCGTCCGGATGCAGGCGGAATAATACCAGCGATAAGTTTTGCAAGAGTTGTCTTTCCACCGCCGTTCGGACCAGTGATAACTACCATTTTCTCATCGGGAATCGTCAGGTCAATTCCCTGGATCAAAGGAGTTCCGTCCGGCAGATTCCATGTGATTTGTTCCAATTGCAACATGTTGTCTCCTCCAGTTCTATCAATTTATTGATGGGTGTCTCCAGATTTGATAGAGATTCCCTGATGTATTTTTCTATACAAGCTCTTATAGTATAACATATTTTGATAGGAATTGTATACATTTTTTTTGAATTCTTTTTGTACGATAAAATCAGAACGTGATGCTCTTACTTTTCGTAAAATTTTTAATTTCTGCTTGCTATTTTTTGAAACATCTGTTATACTAAAGGCAAATCTTTTTTAGCGAGGGAAGGGGTGCATACCTATGAGAGGAAAGCTGAAAAAGCTGTTCAGTTTGCTCACAAGCCGGGTTGTTATCATTGGCTTTTTGATTGCAATACAGCTTGCGTGGTTTGTTATTTTGTTTTTGCGATTGACGCAATACGCTTCTTGGATCAATGTGGGATTTGTTGTGCTGAGCGTTCTGATCGAACTATATATTATCAGTAAACCCGGCAATCCGTCTTATAAGATCCTGTGGTTGTTGTTTATCGGTACGTTTCCGGTTTTGGGCGGCTTAATGTATCTGATGTTTGGCGATAAGCGGCCGTCCCGGAAAATGCGCAGACAGCTCCATCACGGCAAACGTGCTATTGGGGCACGTGTTCCCGTAGAAAGCGTTCTGGGCGGATTGCCTTCTCGGACGGCTTCTATCGGCTTCTATCTGGAACGCTGTGGATTCCCCATGTATGAGAATACGCAGGTGGAATATTACTCCGTGGCGGATGATGCCTATGTACAGCTTATAGCAGATCTGAAGCAGGCAAAGCATTACATTTTTATGGAATACTTTATTATCACGGAAGGCGTCATGTGGAACTCTATCAAAGAGGTACTGAAAGAAAAAGCTGCAAATGGGGTAGAGGTGCGGTTTATATATGATGATCTGGGCAGCATTGGCTGTTTGCCGAAACATTTCCGGCAGGAACTCTCAGAAGCCGGAATCCATGTCATGGCGTTCAATCCCTTTCGGCCGGCGTTGTCTGCTGTTATGAATAACCGCAGCCACCGGAAAATTACAGTCATTGATGGATATATTGCCTATACAGGCGGATTTAACCTGGCAGATGAGTACATCAATGAGATCCAGCGATTCGGGCATTGGAAAGACACCGGCGTTCGTTTGTATGGTGAGGCAGCTTACAGTTTTACACTAATGCACCTGGAAATGTGGAATGCTTTTCATGACACAGAGGATACTTGTAAAAAATATAAGCCTCATTACTATCATTCTTCGTCATTTCCCTCCGATGGATTTGTACAACCTTATTATAATTCACCTTTTGAAAATGAGACCCTGGCGCAGGATGTCTACCTGGATCTGTTGGCGCAAGCGGAGCGTTATGTCTATATTTTTACTCCGTATCTGGCCATTGATGATGAAATGCAGCGTGCCCTTTGCATGGCAGCACAGCGTGGTGTGGATGTACGGATCGTGACGCCGGGTATCCCGGATAAGCGGATCGTATATTCTCTGACTCGTTCGTACTATGAGTCGCTGATCCGTGCTGGTGTGCGGATCTATGAGTATACGCCTGGTTTTATCCATGCAAAGAGCTATCTGGTAGACGACCGTATCGGCATTGTGGGAACCATCAATATGGATTATCGCAGTCTGTATCTGCACATGGAATGCGCTGTTCTGATGGTGGAATGCAGTGCTTTGAAAAAATTGAAGCTGGACTGCATTGTTACCATGGAAAAAAGCCGTCGTGTGACCTTGCAGGATTGCAAAAACCGTCGGAGAAGCCGTCTGTGGCAAGCAATCCTACGGACAATTAGTCCGCTATTATAATTTTTTTATAAAAAGTAAAAAATAATAAGAACCGGCAGAACAGAAGTGCGACTGTTCTGCCGGTTCATTTTTAGACATAGAATGGTCAGGAGGATGTTTTTCAGAGCAGGCTCATGAATCCCACTGCCTTTCCCAGGATCCGTACATATTCTAACTCTTCGCCCACATAGACCAAGGGAGAATATGCCGGATTTTCTGCCACCAGCTGCAATCTTGCGTGCTTCCGGTCATAGTATACCCGTTTCAGAGTTGCTTCATCGTCAATGATGACAGCGGCAATTTCGCCATTGTCCACCATTGGCTGGCTGCGGATAAACACAGCATCGCCGTCATAGATCCGTGCGCCGATCATACTATCCCCCCGTGCCAGAAGACAGAAATCTGCATGGATATCGGCGTCTGCCATAATAAAGCTTTCCCGTTCTTCCTGGGCAAAAATTGGTTTGCCGCAGGCAATTTCGCCTAAAAGGGGAAACCGCTTAAGACGGACAGGACGCAGATTCGGGTAATTCTCCAGTGACAGTTCCTGTGCTTCCTCGCTGTCGTACCCCATGAGCCAGGCCTCTTTTACGCCCAGCGCTTTTGCGATCCGGCGCAGCTTGCCGTCACGGGGACGGAACGAGCCAGAGCAGTACTGGCTCATGGTAGAACGGGAAATGCCGGTTTTTTCGCACAATTCGGATTGTGTCATCTGTTTTTGCTGCAATGCCTGGTTCAGACGTGCGGTGAAATCTTCCATATGGATACCTCCGGTGCGTTGTGCAGAAATAAAAACTTCAATTGTATTATACCATGGAATAGGTCAAAAGGCAAGTGCAGGCATGAAATTATTGCAGCAAAACCCGGCAGGATCCGGAGAGAATCCCAGCAGTCACCGCCGCTTGTTCATATAAAATTTGCGAATGTATCTTGCAAAATGAGTCGGAATATGTTATAATACTATCGATAGTATATCATGTTGTCATTTTGCCGCAGATACGACGGTATCTTGTGCTGAAGCATTGATTTTTCTGTCAACTGAATTTGCGTCCGGACAGGACGGGTCGACAGCAGGAGAGGCTGTGTTTTCCAGCTTTGCTGTGCCGCGATCCGTGTCGGAACGAAAACCGGCTGCGGACAGCAGCCTGAACCGGCGGACTGCGGCCACTGGCGATGCAGCCTTTTTGCCGGACACACATTGAGGGATTCCTTTGCCTGAAGCAACACCGCATAAAGAGCGCCTGATGGCTTTGCACGCTATTGCTTTGAATACGGGCTGTAAACCGGATCCCCGAAAATTTACAAAATAGGAGAGATGAACATGGAGTATCGCATTGAGCATGACTCGATGGGAGAGGTCAAGGTACCTGCCGACAAGTACTGGGCTGCACAGACAGAACGCAGCCATGAGAACTTTTTGATCGGCGTGGGCATTGAGACGATGCCCCGGGAAATCACACATGCTTTTGGTATCCTCAAAAAGGCTGCCGCAATCGCTAACCACAAGCTTCGTCCGGAAAAAATGACGGATGAGAAGCTTGCTGCTATTTCTACCGCTTGTGATGAGGTGATTTCCGGCAGCCTGAACGAGCATTTTCCGCTTGTAGTATGGCAGACAGGAAGCGGCACACAGTCGAATATGAACACCAACGAAGTCATTGCGAACCGTGGAAACGAGATCGCTGGAAAGAAACTTCTGCATCCCAATGATGATGTGAATATGAGCCAGTCCTCCAACGACACGTTCCCCACTGCAATGCACATTTCTGCTGTTCTGGAAGTGGAGGATAAGGTTTTGCCGGCAATTGACGAATTGGTAGCAACTTTCCGCCGCCTGGAAGAAGAGCATGAAGGCATTGTCAAGAGCGGCAGAACCCACCTTCAGGATGCAACGCCGATCAAGTTTTCCCAGGAGATCAGCGGATGGCGTACTTCCCTCGAGCGTGATCGCGAGATGCTCGTTTCTGCGCTGCCGTATCTGAAAACACTGGCACTGGGCGGTACCGCAGTAGGTACCGGTCTGAATGCGCCGAAGGGCTTTGATGTGGAAGTTGCAAAGGCAGTTTCTGAGTTAACTGGTAAGGACTTCGTTACCGCACAGAACAAATTCCATGCACTGACCAGTAAGGATGAGATCGTATTTGCACACGGCGCTCTCAAGGCACTGGCTGCGGATATGATGAAGATCGCTAACGATGTGCGCTGGCTGGCAAGCGGTCCCCGTGACGGTCTCGGCGAAATCACCATTCCTGAGAATGAGCCTGGCTCGTCCATTATGCCGGGCAAGGTAAATCCGACCCAGTGCGAACAGGTGACTATGGTCGCTGTGCAGGTAATGGGCAACGATGTGGCTGTCGGCATGGCAGCTTCTCAGGGCAACTTCGAGCTGAATGTATTTATGCCGGTTTGTGCATATAACTTCCTCCAGTCTGCACGTCTGCTGGCAGAGTCTATTGTTTCCTTTAACAAGAACTGTGCTGTGGGTATCTGCGCAAATCGTGAGAAGATGCACCACAACCTACACAATTCCCTTATGCTGGTAACAGCACTGAACCCCTATATCGGTTATGAAAACGCTGCCAAGACGGCAAAGAAGGCGTTCCATGACAATATTTCCCTGAAGGAAGCCTGCGTTGAGTTGGGATTCCTGACAGCGGAACGGTTCGACGAGGTGTTCCATCCGGAACAGATGGTCTGAACCCTGCGCTCTGCGCTGAAAAATAAGAAAGAAAGGTAGTTTTGCTATGACATACAGTTATTTTCCGGGCTGTACTTTAAAGACTAAGGCGAAAGACCTCGATCGTTATGCCCGGATCTCTGCTGAAGCATTGGGATTTACTCTGGAAGAACTTCCGGACTGGCAATGCTGCGGCGGCGTGTATCCGATGGCGAAAAATGAGATCGCAACAAAGCTCTCATCCATCCGTGCACTGGCAAAGGCAAAGGAACTGGGACAGCCGTTGGTGACTCTTTGTTCCGCCTGTCATAATGTCATCAAGCAGGTCAACCATGACATGCAGACGGATGACAACATCGTCCTGAAGGCAAACAATTATCTGAAGCTGGACGAGCCGTACCAGGGTGAAACCGAAGTGCTTCATTATCTGGAAGTGCTGCGTGACAAGGTAGGCTTTGATGAACTGAAAAAGAAGGTCGTCAATCCCCTGAAGGGCAAGAAAATTGCGGCGTATTACGGATGTCTTTTGCTTCGTCCGGGAAAAACCATGCAGATGGATAACCCGGAGAATCCGAAGATCCTGGAGGACTTTATCCGTGCCATCGGTGCGACACCGGTGCTCTATCCGATGCGCAATGAGTGCTGCGGCGGCTATCTGACACTGGATGAAAAGTCTGTGGCAGAGTCCCGGAGCAACAAGGTGATGACAAGCGCTGCGGAAAACGGTGCAGAGATGGTCATCACCGCATGTCCGCTCTGTCTCTACAACCTCCAGAAGAATTCCGGCGTTTCTGATCTGCCGGTCGCATACTTTACCGAACTGCTCGCAGAAGCACTCGGTCTGAAATAAGGAGGAACGGAAATGGCAGATTATAAAGAGCTCGTTCTGACAGCGAGCGGCGTCAATCCGCTCAAGTGTATGCGCTGCGGTAAGTGCAGCGGCACCTGTCCGTCTTATGATGCAATGGAATATCATCCGCATCAGTTCGTGTATATGGTGGAAAAGGGTGACATCGAAAAGCTCATGGCATCCAAGTCCATCTATACATGTCTCTCCTGCTTTGCCTGTGTAGAACGCTGCCCTCGTGACGTTGAGCCGGCAAAACTGGTGGAAGCAGTCAGACTGGCGGTGATTCGTCAGCAGGGACAGAATCACCTGAAATCGGAACAGATCCCCGAAATGGTAGATGAAGATCTGCCGCAGCAGGCGATCGTCAGCGCATTCCGGAAATACAGCAAGTAAGGAGGCATAAAAATGCGGAGAATTGGTGTTTTTGTATGCCACTGCGGTACAAACATTGCCGGTACTGTCGATGTAAAAACCGTTGCTGAAACTCTTGGAAAAGAGCCGGCAGTTGTTTTTTCGACAGATTATCCGTACATGTGCTCAGAGGCAGGCCAAAACATAATCAAGGATGCAATTAAGGAATATAAGCTGGAAGGCGTTGTCGTATGTTCGTGCTCGCCGCGTATGCATGAGGCAACCTTCCGGAAGGCAGTTCAGGCTGCTGGTTTGAACCCTTATTTGCTGGAAGTAGCAAATATCCGTGAGCAGTGCTCGTGGATTCACAAGGATATGGCAGCGGGTACTGCAAAGGCGATCGTTCTTGGACGTGCAGCCATTGCAAAGGTTCTGCTGAATACCCCGCTGACTGCCGGCGAAAGCCCGGTAACCAAGCGTGCACTGGTCATCGGCGGCGGCATTGCCGGTATCCAGACAGCCTTGGATATTGCCGAAGCTGGCTATCCGGTAGATATCGTGGAAAAAGAACCTACTATCGGCGGCAAGATGACACAGATCGACAAGACATTCCCGACACTGGACTGCTCGTCCTGTATCCTCACCCCGAAAATGGTAGAGTGTGCACAGAATGAGAACATTACCATCTACTCCTATAGTGAAGTAGAGGCAGTGACTGGTTTTGTAGGTAACTTCAGCGTGAAGATCCGCCGGAAGGCTCGTTATGTAGACGAGGACAAGTGTACCGGATGCGGCGCATGTACTGAAAAGTGCCCGGTCAAGAATGTACCGGATGCCTATAACCTGGGTCTGAGCAACCGCCATGCAGCTTACATTCCCTTTGCACAGGCAATCCCGAATGTGGCTGTTCTGGACAGCGAGCACTGTATCAAGCTCACCAAGGGTAAGTGCGGTCTCTGCTCCACAGTATGCTCCGCCGGAGCTATCGACTATGAGCAGAAGGAGACCATCGTTGAGGAAAAGTACGGCGCTATCGTTGCTGCAACAGGTTATAACCCCATCAACATTGATGGCTATGATGAATTCGCATATTCTCAGAGCAAGGACGTTGTGACTTCTCTGGAATTTGAGCGTATCCTCAAGGCAGACGGTCCTACAGACGGCCATCTTCAGCGTCTTTCTGACGGCAAGCAGCCGAAAACGCTGGTATTTGTACAGTGCGTGGGCAGCCGTGAATCTGGTTCTACCCATGGCTGCGGTAAGGAGTACTGCTCCAAGATCTGCTGCATGTATACCGCAAAACATGCAATGCTCTGCCGTGAAAAATATCCGGATACCGATGTCTATGTATTCTACATTGACGTTCGTACACCGGGCAAAAATTACGATGAATTCTATCGTCGTGCAGTAGAACAGTACGGTGTACATTATATTAAAGGTATGGTGGGCAAGGTCGCACCTCAGGCAGACGGTACTTTGGATGTCCAGGCTTCTGACCTGATCTCCAATGAGCAGCTGCACATCAAGGCAGATATGGTCGTTCTGGCAGCAGCCATTGAACCGGACAAGACAGCTCGTCCTCTGGCAACGATGCTCACTGCCAGCATGGATACCAACGACTTCTTCACTGAAGCACACGCAAAGCTGCGTCCGGTAGAATCCCCCACAGCAGGTGTATTCCTGTCCGGTGTCTGCCAGGGCCCGAAGGATATTCCGGAGACTGTTGCACAGGCAGGCGCTGCCGCATCCAAGGTAATTGGTCTGCTGGCAAAAGATAAACTCTCCTGCAATCCTTGTGTTGCACATTCCGACGAACTCAAGTGTAACGGCTGCTCAACTTGTGCAAATGTCTGCCCGTACGGCGCAATTACGTATGAGGAGAAGGACTTCAGCCGCCGCAAGGATGGCACAATGATTCGCCGTGTGGCATCTGTCAATGAGGCAGTTTGCCAGGGATGCGGTGCATGTACGGTTGCCTGCCCGTCCGGTGCAATGGATCTGAAGGGCTTCGCAACCAGTCAGATTATGGCGGAGGTAGATGCAATATGCAAGTAAATCAGGAATTTAGACCGAAAATCGTCGCATTCTGCTGTAACTGGTGTTCGTATGCAGGTGCTGATCTTGCGGGAACCAACCGCTCTAACTATCCGGCAGATGTCAAGATCATCCGTGTCCCTTGCTCCTGCCGTGTGAATCCGCTCTTTATTCTGCGTGCCTTTCAGCGCGGCGCAGACGGCGTGATTCTCTGCGGATGCCATCCGGGTGACTGTCACTACACCACCGGTAACTATTATGCACGCCGCAGAATGACCATGCTCTTCTCTATGCTCGACTATCTGGGTATCGAAAAAGAGCGTACCCGTGTAGAATGGGTATCCGCCGCAGAAGGTGCAAAGTTTGCAGCTACTATGAATGAATTCGTGGAAACTGTAACAGCACTGGGCGAGAACAAGAGACTGGAGGATCTGAGATGCAAAGCGAAATGATGAAAAGAGCCTCTGCGCTTCTGGCAGACGGTACAGTGGTACGTGTTCTGGGCTGGAAAAACGGTGAATTCGTATATGATCCCACACCGGCTGTGTTTGATTCTGCGGAAGCTCTGGAACAGGATTTTGTATATCACGATTTTTGCGGCAGCAACCTGTCGAAGTATTTGATCAAGCTGTCCAGATTGGAAGGAAAAACGCTGGTTTTTCTGAAGCCATGTGATTCCTACAGCTTCAATCAGTTGCTGACAGAGCACCGTATCAAGCGTGAAAATGTATATATTATCGGCATTCCTTGTGACGGAAAGCTGGATCCGGACACTGTCCGTGCTTCCGGTGCAGAAGGTATCCTGGGCGTTTCCACAGAGGGTGACACCGTAAAGGTGGATACCATGTACGGTGATGTGACCCTGAACAAGGCGGACTGTCTGCTGGAACGCTGCAAGGTTTGCAAGAGCCACGAAGTAGTCGTATTCGACGAAATGCTGGGTGAGAACGGCAGCGTAAACGAGGATTGCGGTCGATTTGATGAAGTGGCAAAGCTGGAAGCAATGACACCCGATGAGCGTTTTGCTTTCTGGCGCGGCGAACTTTCCCGCTGTATCCGCTGCAATGCCTGCCGCAATGTGTGCCCGGCATGCAGCTGTGAGCAGTGCGTATTCGACAACCCGGCATCCGGCGTGTCCCAGAAGGCTGCAGCAGATTCTTTCGAAGAGAATATGTTCCACATCATCCGTGCATTCCACGTTGCCGGCCGGTGCACAGACTGCGGCGAGTGCTCTCGTGTATGTCCCCAGCACATTCCGCTGCACTTGCTGAACCGCAAGTTCATCAAGGATATCAACACCTATTATGGAGAATATCAGGCAGGTGCAGAAGAAGGAAGCCGTGCACCGCTGGTGAACTTCACAAAGGAAGACTGCGAGCCGAATGTTGTATATAAAGGAGGCAGCAAGTGATGAAAAAAGTTTCATGTTCGAATCTGGATGCGCTGTTCGCTGCCATTGCAGAGACAAAAAAGCTCTATCTGCCTACAGCAGACGGTGCGGATGAAAAGCGTGGCGCAAAATATGCTGTTTGGACACCAGAAACGGTCTATGCAGCAGATGCTGTCAATACTGTCCGCAGTGCAAAGGATTTCTTCTTTCCGCAGGTAGAACGTATGGCAAACTTCAAGGTAGAGGGAAAATCCATCGAGATCGAAGATATTCGTGAGGAATGCGAGGACTTTGTGATCTTCGGCGTGCGTGCCTGTGATGCAGCAAGCTTCAAGATTCTGGACAGCGTTTATCTGTCCGATCCGGTAGACAGCTACTATCAGAACCGCCGGGAACATGGCGTGATCATGACTATGGCGTGCGGAAAGCCCAGCGAGACTTGTTTCTGTTCGGTATTCGGCATTGATGCCGCAGAGCCGGCAGGGGATATCAGCTGCTGGAAATCTGGCGATGAGATCCTGATGCAGGCAAATACCGAAAAGGGTGAGGCATTGTTGGCATCTCTGCCTATGCTGGAAGATGCTGCTGATAATGCTGCCGATGCAGCGAAGGAGAATATCCGCAAGGTGCTGGATAAGCTGCCGCTGAAGAACCTGTCTACAGATAAGTTCGGCGGTGATAAGCTGATGGAATTGTTCAATTCCGATAAGTGGGCTGGATTGTCTGAGGCATGTCTGGGCTGCGGTACTTGTACTTTTGTGTGCCCGACCTGCCAGTGCTATGATATCCGTGATTATGACACGGGTCATGGCATCCAGCGGTTCCGCTGCTGGGACAGCTGCATGTATTCCGACTTTACAAAGACTGCCGGCGGTCAGCCCCGTCCCACACAGTTGGAACGGTTTCGTCAGCGGTTTATGCATAAGTTGGTTTATTATCCCGCAAACAATGAGGGCACTTTTGGCTGCGTTGGCTGCGGCCGCTGCATGAAGAGCTGCCCGATTTCTATGAACATTGTAAAAGTCATGAAGACACTGGGGGAGGATCACGAATGAGACAAGAAGCGTTAATTCCGAAGGTCGGCGTTGTCACAGATATTCGTATCGACACTCCGGATGTCAAGACCTTCCGTGTGGTTGGCCTTGACGGAAAAAAAGTCTTTGAACATATGCCCGGTCAGTGCGCAATGCTCTCTATTCCGGGTGTTGGTGAGGGTATGTTTTCCATTACCTCTTCGCCGACAAATACTGAATTTATGGAATTCAGTATCAAGAAGTGCGGCTGCCTGACCAGCTGGCTGCACATGATGGATGTTGGTCAGCAGGTGACCATCCGTGGACCGTATGGCAAGAATTTCCCCGTAGAAACGGAACTAAAGGGTAAGGATCTGCTCTTTATTGCCGGCGGTATCGGTCTGGCGCCGCTGCGTTCTGTCATTAACTATTGCCGTGACAAGAAAAAAGAAGATCCCAATGCTTATGGCTCACTGCATATCATTTATGGTTCTCGTTCGGCAGATGATCTGGTAGATTATCAAGAAATTCTGGATGAATGGAAGCAGGACTGTAAAGTGGATCTGACCATCGACCGTCCTCAGGAAGGCTGGGATGGGCACGTTGGCTTTATCCCCAGCTATGTGGAAGAGTTGAAGCCTGATCTGAACCGTACAGTTCTCATCTGCGGACCTCCTATTATGATCAAGTTTACGCTGGATGGTTTGAAAAAGCTGGGCTTCCAGGAGACACAGGTGTATACCACAATGGAGCTGCGTATGAAGTGCGGTATCGGCAAGTGCGGTCGTTGCAATATCGGTGACAAATATGTCTGCAAGGACGGTCCGGTATTCCGCTTTGATGAGCTGTCCGAACTGCCGAATGAATATTAATGGTAAAGGAGAATTCACATGGAACAGATGGTTAATGTGTTCGTGATGGGCAAGAAGTACGAGGTACCTGCCAGCCTGACCATCATGAAGGCTTTGGAATATGCTGGTTATAAACTGGTTCGAGGCTGCGGCTGCCGGAATGGTTTCTGCGGTGCGTGTGCTACGATCTACCGTATCAAGGGCGACAGAGAACTGCACACCTGCCTGGCTTGCTCCACACAGGTGGTAGATGGCATGTACATCACTCAGCTGCCGTTTTTCCCGTTGATCAAGGAGATTTATGATATCAACGAGGTGCGTCCGGATGAGACTGTTATGATGAAGACCTATCCAGAAATTTATTCGTGTATCGGCTGTAATGCATGTACAAACGCATGTACACAGGAACTGAATGTAATGCAGTACATCGCATATGCACAGCGTGGGGAATATGCAAAGTGCGCAGAAGAATCCTTTGACTGCGTTATGTGCGGCGTTTGCTCTTCTCGCTGCCCGGCTGGTATCTCTCATCCTCAGGTTGCAATGCTGGCTCGCCGCCTGAATGGTAAGTACATTGCACCGAAGTGCCAGCATCTGGCTGACCGTGTCGAAGAGATCGCAAACGGTAAGTGCGAAGAAGCGATCCGTGCAAATATGGCACTGGATGATGCTGCTATCCGTGAGATGTACAACACTCGTGAAATCGAAAAGTAAGGGAGGATCTGCAGAATGTATACTGAAGAAATGCTGGAATCCATTAAGCTGGTAGAGGCTGCGAGAGCAGAAAATGCTGCAATGGAACCGAGAAGAATGATTGCGGAGGAAAAGGACACCCTGCTGAAAACATATCACCCGGACTATCGTACCGACCAGTTTGATACCATCACTGTTGGTCCGAACAAGGGTGAAAAGGCTCCGAAGGAATTGGTTCGTCTGCTCCAGGCAGACAGTCGTATCAAGGATGATCTGCCGGATCTGTCCTGTCCGGACTATGAGACTGATGTGCTGATCATCGGCGGCGGCGGCGCAGGTGCTTCTGCTGCAATTGAAGCTGACAATGTAGGCGCAAAAGTGATGATCGTAACCAAGCTGCGTATCGGTGATGCAAACACCATGATGGCAGAAGGCGGCATCCAGGCTGCAGATAAGCCCAACGATTCCCCGGCACAGCACTTCCTGGACGCTTATGGCGGCGGTCACTTTGCAGCAGACAAGGAACTGGTTTACAAGCTGGTTACCGAGGCACCGGACTGCATCCAGTGGCTGAACGAACTGGGTGTAGAGTTCGATAAGGACGCTGAAGGCAACATGATCACCACCCACGGCGGCGGTACTTCTCGCAAGAGAATGCACGCTGCAAAGGACTATTCCGGTGCAGAGATCATGCGTACACTTCGTGACGAGGTGCTGAACCGTGAGATTCCGGTTGTAGATTTCACTTCTGCAATTGAGCTGATCATGGACGACAAGGGTCACTGCGCAGGTGCTGTTCTCCAAAACATGGAAACTGGCGAGATCCTGATTGCAAAGGCAAAGGTCGTTATCATCGCTACCGGTGGTGCAGGCAGAATGCACTATCAGGGATTCCCGACTTCCAACCATTATGGCGCAACCGCAGATGGTCTGGTATTGGCATATCGTGTCGGTGCTCCGCTGCTGTATCAGGATACGCTCCAGTATCACCCCACTGGTGCGGCTTTCCCGGAACAGATCTTCGGTGCATTGGTTACCGAAAAGGTTCGTTCTTTGGGCGCAAAGCTGGTTAATGTGAACGGTGAAGTATTCATGCATCCGCTGGAAACCCGTGATGTTGCTGCTGCATCTATCATTCGTGAGTGCAAGCGCGGCAATCAGGTCAAGACACCGGAGGGTCAGGGTGTATGGCTCGACACACCGATGATCGAACTGAAAAACGGCGAGGGTACCATCGAAAAGCGCATCCCGGCTATGCTGCGTATGTTTGGCAAGTACGGTATTGATATCCGTAAGCAGCCAATCATTGTATATCCTACACTGCACTATCAGAACGGCGGCGTAAAGGTCGGCACTGACAGCCAGACCTGCGTGGAAAATCTGTTTGTTGCTGGTGAGGCTGCTGGTGGTGTGCACGGCCGTAACCGTCTGATGGGTAACTCTCTGCTAGACGTTATTGTATTTGGTCGTAACGCTGGTAAGTATGCTGCAGCAAAGGCAAAGGATGTTGTTGTGGGAAAGCTGACGCTGGATCACGTTGCAAAGTTCGAAAAGGAACTGGCAAACGCTGGTATTCAGGCAGATACCGTTTCTCCGATGCTCCTGCCGGATTATGCTCGCAAGGTCAATGACTAATTGCTGAGATAATTCTATTTGATAAATCAAATGAGACTGACGGTGCTCTGGCGCTGTCAGTCTTGTTTTTTGTGGAAGAAAGAAATGATCTCGGCAGTTATTTGAAAAAAATTTCAAATTCCTCTTGACAAAACGAAAGAATCTGGGTATAATAATAGAGTAAAAGAGAGTAGCTGGCAGGGGGAACCCTGTTTATGCGGCGTCAGTACGGCTGTGAAAGCAGCCCGCTTCATATCTAAACGGCGAGACTTTTACGGAGCATGGCAGACAAGATAGGTGTCGGTTCCGTAAAGGCTTGCCGTTTTTGTTTGTCCGCTTTTGTCAACCGAACCGCAAAAATGCTACAAAAGGAAAGGAATGTTGTGTATGAACGAACGCTATCGGCAGCAGCCAGAGGAGATTTTCCGTGAGCTGGAAACCAGCCCTGAGGGGCTTTCTTCGGAGACGGCTGCCAGACATGCGGAGCAGTACGGAAAAAATGCCATTGCTGAGGGAAAGAAGAAACCCACCTGGCTGATCTTCCTGGAGCAGTTCAAGGATTTTCTGGTTATTATTCTGATCGTTGCTGCTTTGATCTCTGCATTTACCGGGGACCTGGAGAGTTTTCTGGTTATTATTGCCGTCATTACCATGAATGCCATTTTGGGCACGGTGCAGACGGTAAAGGCTGAGAAATCCTTGTCTAACCTAAAAAAACTCTCATCTCCGACAGCAAAGGTATTGCGTGGTGGAGAAAAGCTGGTGCTCGCGGCAGAGGAGATCACTGTGGGTGATGTGGTGCTTCTGGAGGCTGGCGACCAGATCCCGGCAGACGGCAGACTTATTGACTGCGCATCACTGCAAACGAATGAAAGTGCGCTCACTGGTGAGAGTACCAATGTGGAAAAGAGCCTTGATCTTATTACTAGTGAAGTGCCTCTGGCTGATCGGAAAAACATGGTGTATTCCGGCGGATTTGTTACCTATGGCCGTGGTACCTGTGTGGTGACAGACATTGGCATGAGCACGGAAGTGGGTAAAATTGCGACGCTGATCCAGAATGCAGAGGCAAGAAAAACACCCCTGCAAAAGACACTGGATCAGTTCGGCAAGCGGCTTTCTATGGCCATTCTGGTGATCTGCGCTCTGGTATTTGTGTTGAGTCTGGTGCGTGCAGACAGCATCAACTTCAATGCTGTTATGGACTCCTTGATGTTTGCCATTGCATTGGCAGTTGCGGCGATTCCGGAAGCCCTCAGCTCCATTGTCACCATTGTGCTTTCTTTCGGTACACAGAAAATGTCCCGTGAAAATGCCATTATGCGAAAACTTCAGGCAGTTGAGGGCTTAGGCTCTGTATCTGTCATTTGTTCTGATAAGACCGGAACTCTGACGCAGAACAAAATGACTGTCCGGAAAATTGTGGCACAGCAGCATATTATTACGGCAGATGATGTGAATCCGGAAAATGAAGCAGAGCATGAGTTGATCCTGGCTTCGGTATTATGTAATGATGCGACTTTTAAGGACGGCGTGGAAATCGGAGATCCCACGGAGACGGCACTGGTGCGGTTTGCCCAGGATCATGGGCTCTCAGATGAGACTATGCGTCAGGAATGTGCACGTATCAGTGAAATTCCTTTTGATTCTGATCGGAAGCTCATGTCTACTCTGAATGACTGCGGTGGAGTACGGAAAATGTACACCAAGGGTGCGGCAGATGTGCTGTTGGATCGGATGACATGTTCCCAGGTAGAAAAGCAGGAGATCGTGGAACAAGTAGAGCAGCTTTCCGAACAGGGATTGCGCGTGCTGTGTTTTGCGGCGAAGGAATTCTCCGGCGATACGCTGTCGGCAGAGGATGAAAACGGTCTGACCTATTTAGGGCTGATGGCTGAGATGGATCCGCCTCGTGTGGAGTCGAAGCAGGCAGTTGCAGAGTGTAAGTCTGCGGGCATTAAGCCAGTTATGATTACCGGCGACCATATTGTGACAGCGTCTGCTATTGCAAAGGAAATCGGTATTCTGGAGAAGCCGGAAGAGGCTGTAGAGGGTTCTGCTCTGGATGCATACACAGATGAACAGCTGGTGGATTTTGTGGCAGACAAATCGGTTTATGCCCGTGTGACACCGGAGCACAAGATCCGTATCGTCCGTGCATGGCAGACTCGGGGTAATATTGTTGCCATGACTGGTGACGGCGTCAACGATGCACCGGCATTGAAGCAGGCAGATGTTGGCGTGGCAATGGGTATTACGGGAACGGAGGTTTCCAAGGATGCGGCAGCCATGATCCTGACGGACGACAATTTTGCTACCATTGTCAAGGCAGTCAAGAATGGGCGAAACATTTATGAGAATATCAAAAAAGCCATTCTGTTCCTGCTGTCAGGCAATCTTGCCGGCATTATTGCCGTGCTGTTCTGCTCATTAGCAGGTTTACCGGTGCCTTTTGCGGCAATACACCTGCTGTTTATCAATCTGCTGACGGATTCTCTCCCGGCAATTGCTCTGGGACTGGAACCGCATATGGATTCTGTCATGAAGAAGAAACCCAGACCGGCAGGAGAGTCTATTCTGACAAAGGACTTCCTCATGCGTGTGGGCTATTCCGGTGTTATCATCAGTCTGGCAACTATCGGTGCATTCTTGCTTGGTTATTTCTACGATGGTGCACATAATGCCAGTGCAGCAATGACTATGGCGTTTGCAACGCTGTGCATGTCCCGACTGTTCCACGGTTTCAGCTGTAAGGCAGACGAACCGGTGATTTTTTCCAAGCGTCTGTGGAACAACAAGTTTGGTCTTATGGCATTTGCAGTGGGTATGATCCTCATCAATGCAGTGCTGTGGATTCCGGGTCTGCATGGTCTGTTCCAGATCGAAAATAACCTGCCGGGTGTGCTCATTGCTGCAATGTATGGATTTAGCTTTGGCTCTATGGTGCTGGTGCAGATCGTAAAAGCGATTGTGGCGGCTGTGAAGAAGTCGAAATAAATTATTGTTCGAATATGAGAAAAACCTTTCTGCTTTTTGATGGGCAGAAAGGTTTTTTGTTTAATACTGTTTTTATTTTGCTTCGGAAATCAACATTTCTTCTGTACGTTGTTGAGCAAATTTCAAATTGTCAATTTGATTTTGTAATTGCAATTTGATATTATCTTCGATTTGTGTATTTTCGAAGAGATGTTCTAAAGCTTCAACTGTATCGCAAATCGAAGAAAAAAGCATAAAATAGGTTTTCTTGTAGTTATCCATAGAAGCACCTCACTTTCTTTTTCTTTATTATGCCACAAATTGTGCCAAATGTCAATAGTATAAATGACAGCATGATAAAATAATAGAGGAAATCAATAGGAGGTTTACTCTATGGCATATGAACGTATTCGGAATTTACGGGAAGATGCAGATTTCACGCAGCAACATATGGCGGATCTTTTGTTTATCAACCGCCGGACGTATTCCAGCTATGAAGTGGGTTCTCGCATGATTTCGCCGGAAATATTGGGAAAGATCGCGGATATCTTTCAAACAAGCGTGGATTATCTAATGGGACGGACAGATATCAGAGAGCCTTATCCGAAAAAGAAACATTCTATATAAATGACAAAAAACCTTTCTGCTTTTGATGGGCAGAAAGGTTTTCTTTTATGTTTGGGCTTATAATTGTTCCAGAACTGTCAGACTCCGTTCCAGAATGCCATTGAGATAGGCAATCAATGTTCCGTAATTGGTATAGGGCACGCCCTGGGCAGCAGCTCGTGCGGCACGGGATTCCATTTCCCGCTGATTCAGCATACAGC
Organism: Ruminococcus sp.; assembly: GCF_019417665.1. GTDB lineage: Bacteria > Bacillota > Clostridia > Oscillospirales > Ruminococcaceae > Ruminococcus_C. The sequence goes on along the minus strand of NZ_DXUU01000011.1, from coordinate 25,372 downwards.
CGCCGCAGTGCACCACCAGCTGATAGGGAGACAGATCCTCCGGAAAGGTATTTCCCGAAGTGAAGTCAAACTGAAATGTCTTTCCTGTATGCGCTTGAATCCACTTTGGCAGCTTCACTGTACCGATGTCATTGCATTGCCGGTGATGCGTACAGCCTTCGGAAATCAGGATGCGGCTGTTTTCCGGGAGTGTTTCCAATGTTTTCACCGCCTGCACAGCCGGTTTCAGTACACCTTTGTAATGGGCAAATAAAATGGAAAAGGATGTAAGCGGTATCGCATCCGGGACGATTTCCTTGACCTGACCAAATGCCTGGCTGTCTGTGACCACCAGTTTCGGAGGTTGCCGGAGCATTTTCAGGGAAAAGGCAAGCTGTTCCGGCTGAGCGACAAGGCAGATTGCCGTCTTGTCCAATATCTCCCGGATTGCCTGTACCTGGGGCAGGATCATGCGCCCTTTTGGTGCAGATTCGTCGATGGGAGTGACAAGCACCACGATATCTTCCGGGCTGAGCCAATTGCCGAAGATAGAACGCACTTTCTGATCAGTAATTTGTCTTTGATAACGTGCGGCAAGCTGTTCTTTCAAGGTTGTAATTCCTTTGCCTGTGATTGCGCTGACCGGAACTGTATCGGGCGGCAGGATTTTTGGCAGTATCGCTGTGTCCGATTTGTTCCATGCAATAAGATAGGGAATATGTCGGTTTTTCAGTTGTTCCAGAAGTGCATTGTCCTCCGGCATCATGCCTACAGTACCATCCACCACAAGCACTGCCAGATCGGTGTGCTCCAGCGTGCGCTGGGTTCGTGCGATACGCATTTCGCCCAGTTCTCCCACATCATCTAGTCCGGGCGTGTCAATCACCACAACAGGGCCGATGGGCAGTAGTTCCATTGCCTTTTCCACTGGGTCGGTTGTGGTTCCACGGATATCGGAAACAATGGCAATATGTTGTCCGGTGACAGCGTTCACCAAACTAGATTTTCCGGCATTGCGTCGCCCGAAAAAGCCGATGTGTATGCGGTTTCCCCGTGGAGTTTGGTTGAGATCTTGTTCCATGGTCATGCTTCCTCCGGTACGAATATTTCCCCGTGCAGATACAGTTTCGCTTCACCAGATATTTTTACGTCCTCTTTCCCCATGGAACAGTATAACACGCCGCCTCGTTCCGATAGTTGTTTTGCCAGAAAATCGGTTTTGCCTAGTTTTTCATGCCAGAGAGGGATTAAACTGCTGTGGGAGGAACCAGTGACAGGGTCTTCTAGTTTCAACTCCGGGCAGAAGAACCGGGACACAAAATCAGCATCTGTTCCCTTTGCTGTTACGGCGATCCCCATCCAGTCACTGAGTTTGCTCAAACGCTGATAATCTGGCAGGAAGTCTTTCACTGCCTGTTTGTTTTCCAAGAGAACATACAGATCACGTGCGGCGTATACTTCCAACGGTTCTGTTCCAAGTGCAGCGATCATTTCCTGTGTGACAGGGATTTTTTCAGGGGTACGCAGAGGAAAGGACATTTCAAAGCGGTTGCCATGTCGGATAACATGCAGAATGCCGCTGACTGTGTGGAAGGAGACTTCCTGCAAATGGGGTTCCAGACAGGTACAGAGGACGAATGCTGTCGCCAATGTGGCGTGACCGCACAGGTCGATTTCAAATGTGGGCGTGAACCAGCGGAGATTGTACTGCTGCTGATTTTTGTATAAAAAAGCAGTCTCGGAAAGATTGTTTTCCGCAGCAATCTTCTGCATCAGTGTATCAGGGATCTCATGTTCTAGAATGCAGACACCAGCTGGGTTTCCCCGGAAGAGCTTGTCTGCAAAAGCATCCACAACATAGTAATTCATGGCATAACCTCCCGGTGTTCAGAACCGGAAATCTCTTGCTCCTGCTGCAATTTCACGCAGGAACTGTTCCGTTTTCGCACGAGTCTTTTCATTTGGAATATCTCTCAACTGCTGCCCTATCAATGCCTGTCCCAGCTGTTTTGTTTCTGATGAGGCATAGTCCTCCAGATACTCTTGTAAAGTGATCAGGGCATTGGGATGGCAGCAGTTCTGAATCTGTCCGCTTTTGCACAGGGACATAAACCGGTCACCAGTACGTCCGGCACGGTAACAGGCAGTGCAGAAGCTGGGGATATATCCCAGTTTCATAAGCCAGTATACTACTTCGTCCAGAGAACGCTGGTCGCTGACGTCGAATTGAGCAGAATTTTCTTCTTTCGGTTCTGGAATATCATAGCCGCCAACACTTGTGCGTGAACCGCCGCTGATCTGGGAAATGCCCAGGGGCAAGACACGTTCCCGGACAGCCTGGCTCTCCCGTGTAGAAATGATCATGCCGGTGTATGGAACGGAAATGCGGATCAGGGCGCAGATTTTAGCAAAAATATCATCGTCAATGCCGTTGTCAAAATCGTCCGGGTCGATATCCTCTGCACGTTTGATCCTGGGAACGCTGATAGTGTGGGGACCTACGCCGTGCACAGCTTCCAGATGCTCTGCGTGCATGAGAAGGGCTACCAGCTCATAGGGATAATTCTCCAAACCGAACAGTACGCCCAGCCCTACATCATCAATACCACCCGCCATGGCACGGTCCATAGCTTCGGTGTGATAGGCATAATCATGCTTCGGCCCGGTGGGGTGGAGTTTTTCATAGCTTTCTTTGTGATACGTTTCCTGGAATAAAATATAAGTGCCGATGCCGGCTTCTTTAAGCATGTGGTATTCTTCTTCGGTCGTTGCGGCAATGTTTACATTGACTCGGCGGATGGCACCGTTTTTGTGGTGAATATGATAGATAGTGTCAATACACTCCAGAATATAGGAAATGGGATTGTGCACCGGATCTTCGCCGGCTTCAATGGCAAGCCGCTTGTGTCCCATGTCCTGTAATGCAGTGACTTCTCGGACAATATCCTGCTGGGTCAGCTTTTTTCGTACTATGTGCTTATTTTTGGCATGGTACGGGCAGTAGACGCATCCGTTCACACAGTAATTGGAAAGATACAGGGGGGCAAATATCACAATACGGCTGCCGTAAAAGTCCAGCTTGATCTGTTTTGCCAGGCGGTTGATCTGTTCAGTAACTGCGGCGTCCTCACAAAGCAGAAGCACAGCCGCTTCTCGGTGATTCAGTCCCTTTCGCAGTTCTGCCTTTGCCAGGATCTCAGCCAGCAGCGTCTTGTCATTTTTATGCTGTGCAGCATATGCCAGGGAGTCCATGACTTCGGCATGGTCAATAAATTCCTCTGCACGGAGAGAGTTTGGATTATACACAATGGATCGCCTCGTTTTAAAAAATAAATAAGAACTATTCTCATTACATTATAACATGAAGAAAAAAGTTTGTCAATTCTATGCAGTATTGCCTTATGAAAAACTCTATGCGTAAGCTTTGTCAAATTTCTTTGGAACTATTGACAAATTTTTAGGGAGGGTGTATAATAGATGTATCAATCATACAAGATGTTGTGTGCCTGCCCCGGCAATGTTTCTAGATATAGAAAAAATGGGACGGTATGTAATGTGTGGAAAGGATGAATCAGTCATGCAGAAATTTTGGAAGCGTTTGGGGAGCGTGAGCGTTGCAGCTGCCCTGTGCGCAGGTATGGTACAGGCTGTTCCTCTTGCAATGACAGCAAGTGCTGCTGAGGTGATTTTTCAGTCAGAATGTGAGGATCTGAAAACTACCGACGGGGGATCGCCCCAAATCTGGACGGATATTTATGGGAAACAGCTGCCGGGTTATTCTGGTGAGGGTTTTGTCTATCTGACTGGTGAAACATTGACCATGACCGTGGAAGCACCCTACGAGGGTATGTATGAGATTAGTGTACATTGTGCCCAGATTTTGGATAACGATGGCAGAATGCAGACATTCTCTATTAACGGAACAGATTATATGATCAAATTCCCCTATTCTGATTCGTTCCAGGATCTGAATGTAGGCCGGTTTCGTTTAAAAGAGGGCAAGAATACTATTGAGATCAAGCCTCAGTATGGTTATGGCTGTTATGATACGATCACCATTCAGGAGGCAGAAATGCCGGATCTGACTGTGGAGCCTACCACATGTGATTCGGACGCAACGGCAGAGACAAAGTCTCTGATGAACTATTTGACTTCTGTCTATGGCTCTCATATCATCTCCGGACAGCAGGAGATTTACGGCGGCGGCAATGACGGCGACTATGAGCTGGAGTTCGATTATATTGAGGGATTGTCAGGAAAGCTTCCGGCGATCCGCGGTTTCGACTTTATGAACTACAATCCCCTTTACGGTTGGGATGACAACACCACAGAGCGCTGCATTGAATGGGTAAAGGAACGTAATGGTATTGCCACAGCGTGCTGGCATATCAATCTGCCGAAGGATTTCACCAATTATACGCCAGGGGATACTTTGGATTGGACAGAATGTTCTTATGCCAACAACTCTACATTCAGTGTGGTAAATGCTGTCACTGAGGGCACAAAGGAAAATGAATATTTGAATATGGCCATTGAAGATCTGGCAGAGCAGTTCACACGTCTCCAGGATGCCGGCGTTCCGCTGATTTTCCGTCCGTTCCATGAAGCAGAGGGTAACGGTGGTCTCGACGGCAGCGGCGCATGGTTCTGGTGGTCACAGGATGGCGCAGAAGCATTTAAGGCACTCTGGAAGTATCTGTACAATGCGCTGACAGTGGACTATGGTTTGCATAACATTATCTGGGAAGAAAACCTCTATGCGTGGTCGGATGAGTCCGCACAGTGGTATGTGGGCGACGACTATGTCGATATTGTCGGATACGACAAGTATAATACGGAGTACAATCGTCATGATGGTCTGTCCAGCGGTCCGAACGAGGATGCAGAAAGCTCCTTGTTCTACTCCTTGTACAACTATGTAAACGGTAAAAAGATGGTTGCAATGCCGGAAAATGATACCATTCCGAGCCTGAGTAACATGCAGGTCGAAAAGGCAGCATGGCTGTATTTCTGCCCGTGGTATGGCGATCATATTCTGTCGGATCAGAAGAACAATCCAGACACTGTGAAGGAATTGTACCAGAGTGAATATTGTATTACTTTGGATGAACTGCCGGCAGACCTCTATACCAATAATGGTGATATTCAATCGGGAACTACGACCACCAAGGTAACTAATGATGAGACAACTACCACCACTGTAATAACGGAAATTGTCAGTGCAATTCCAGGTGATTTTGATAAGAACGGTATTGTTAATGGTTTTGACCTGGCGTTGGCACGGCAGGATATTTTAGCTCCGGCAGATAGCTACAGCATCCCGGAAATGGAAACACGTGACTTCAATCGTGACGGGGAATACAATCTATCTGATATTGTTGCAATGTTGCGTTTTCTGTTGGGGCAATAAGCTCTGAATCACACAAATAAAAAGAAAGGCCCTGTATCCGGCAACAGTCGGGTACAGGGTCTTTTCAGATCAGCTGGCATAGTTTTTTGCCTGATATTCCTCCTCTTGTTTTCGGCGCAGCTCGTATTTCCGTTTGGTAGCAAGCCCGCCTCGGATGTGTCGTTCCTGTTTGTTCTGTTCGAGGATCTCCTTGACCTGTGTATATAATTCCGGCTGAAGCTGCTCTAGCCGTTCGCTGACATCCTTGTGCACAGTGCTTTTTGACACGCCGAACCACTCCGCTGCGGCACGGACGGTTGCTTTTTGCCGAACAATATATTCGCCGAGAATCACGGCACGTGTTTCGGGCTGTTCTTTCATGATACCTCACTCCAGTTGTAATATTTGATACAGCATATGCGGAATGGGCGGAAATGAGAACAGACAGAAAAGGGTGTGCTGTGATAAATTCCTCGGAATGTGCTGTGATAAATTCCTCGGAAATCATTGACGGATGCGGGAAATTGTGTTACAATAAAAAACAGCGGCATATATTTATGACGACTGAATTGATGAAAGGATACAATACTTATGATTTGGGAACTGATCAAAGCACTGATTTTTGGTATCGTAGAAGGTATCACGGAGTGGCTGCCAATCAGCAGTACCGGACATCTGATTCTGCTGGACGAATTTCTATCCCTGGATGCTTCCGATACATTTAAAGAAATGTTCGATGTGGTGATTCAACTGGGTGCCATTATGGCAGTCGTGGTGATCTACTGGAAGAGCCTGTGGCCCTTTGGTAAGCAGAACAATCCTAAGCCTATGGCACAGAGCGGTTTCGGGGCGTGTGTAAAAAAAGATGTGCTGCAAATGTGGTGTAAAGTCATCACAGCCTGCCTGCCGGCAGCAGTGATCGGTCTGCTGTTAGATGACTGGTGCAACGAGCATTTGTATAATGCATGGACTGTGGCAATCATGCTGATTTTGTTCGGTGTGGCATTTATCTGGATCGAACGATGGAACAAAACCAAAACGCCGAAAATGAATAGTATTGCCTCACTGAAATACAGTACTGTGCTGATGATCGGTGTATTTCAGGTGATCGCAGCAATATTTCCGGGGACATCTCGTTCAGGTGCTACAATTGTTGGTGCATTGCTGCTTGGCGTATCCAGAACCGCAGCAGCGGAATTTACCTTCTTCCTGGCGGTACCCGTTATGTTCGGCGCAAGTCTGTTGAAACTGGTGAAGTGTGGACTGCCTGCAACTGGTATGGAAACGGCAATTCTGCTGGTGGGTATGATCTCCGCTTTTCTTGTGTCGGTGGTTGTTATCCGGTTCCTGATGTCCTACATTAAGAAGCACGATTTCACAGTATTTGGATGGTATCGGATTGTTATCGGTATTCTGGTGTTGATCTGTGGTATTGTTGGTGTGATCGGCTGATACAGAAAATGACTGTTATAAAAAGACGTGTATCCTGTTTGTTGGGACACACGTCTTTTTTGTAGTAATTGCTAGGTATTTATTCTGAAAGCGGTGCAGTGGGAACTGCTGTTGTATAAGTCGTGGGTGAGGTGGGGACGGTACTCATCCCAGCAGTTCCGTTGCTGTTAATCGCATGTTGTTTCAGATAGTCTTCCCAGAGGGAGAGAGAATTTCCCAGCAGGTGAATGCCATCTGATGTCAAAGAAGCATCCAAACAGCCGTTTGCATCCATGACCGCTTCGTTGACATTGAGATAATAAATATTGTTCTGTGGATTTGCAAGGGCTTCTAATGCGGCGTTTCGTGTGTTGACTGCAGTATTGTTGATGGCACTGCTTGGATCGTTCTGAGATGCTGAGACTACCAGGATGCTTTGGAGATAAATGATAGCATTGGGCTGCGCCTGGCGTACCTGGGCAATGACATCAGCATAGGTCTGTGACCAGCTTTCGGTGGTACCAGTTCCCAGTTCGTTTAGCCCCAGCATGATATAGACTTTTCCGTACTGCTTTTGTGCCAGCTTTTGAGATAAGGTGCAGCTTTCACCCAAGTTTGGGTTGCCTGCGGATTTTTCCGTAACTTTGAAAATAGACATGCCCACGCTTGTGAAATAGTCTGCATTACTCAGATCGCCGTATAACGCCAATCCCTCTGTCCGGGAATCGCCGATGAAGAGAGCATCGTCAAAATAGGAGGCGTCCACTGTCTGAAAAACAGGTATGGGTTCTGTGGTGATAGCTGATGTTGCCAGGGAAATAGCATCGTCGGTTTCTTGGGGCAGTGTTGTAGTGACTGTCGGCGTTGTAGCAGGATTGTCAATTTTGTTGGCACCTTGCACCAGTTTCCAGACATTTGCCACAGCAATGGATATGACAAATGCAAGAATCAAAGGATACTGTTTGAGAAATTTCAAAAAATTTGCAAGAAAATGCGTTGATGCAATTTTATAATTCACTGCAATACTCCTTTCTTCTTATCAGAACTGGAAATACAAAAACGGATTGTTGGTCTGCGTCATCATGGCACGGATTGCAAAGATAAAGATAAAAAGGAGAACCAGGATGCAGAAACCACTTTTTTGGTATTTTTTGTAATAGTGCAGGGGGAGCGGTGTACAGAATAAAACGCAGGGGATCAGGATCTTCCAATAGCTGCTTAGTGCCAGCATGACGTCACGTGTATTGGATTGTATCTCTCCGGAGGAAAGGAAGGGGAAAAGCCGAGTGAAATAGGTGCCAAGTTGGTGCATGTCCGGAATGGCAAAGACCATCCAGGTGAGGGGAATTAGAAAGATAATGTAGAGGTGTTTCAGAATATGGGTACGTTCTAGAAGCTTGCCGTAGACATTCTTTTCCAGAGTCAGGAGCACAAAGAAAATTAGTCCCCAGAGAACGTAGTTCCAACTTGCGCCGTGCCACAGCCCTGTGAATGCCCAGACCGCCAGCATATTGCGCATGGTTTTCCATTTGCCCTGTCGATTGCCGCCAAGGGGAATATAGATGTAATTGCGGAACCAGCGTCCTAGCGTAATATGCCATCTGCGCCAGAATTCTGAAGCGGAGCTGGACATGTAGGGCAGATTGAAGTTTTGGGGCAAATCGAAGCCCAGCATTTTTCCCACGCCGATAGCCATCATGGAATAGCCGGAGAAGTCGAAGTAGATCTGAAAACTGTAGGCAAATGCTCCAAGCCATGCATAGGGCGTGGAAATGCTGTCAAAGCCAATGACGGTTAAATTGTTCCAGAGTCCACCCATAGGGTTGGCGAGGAGCGTTTTTGCACCAAGTCCCAGGACGAAAGTCTCCATGCCTTCTTCTAAAAGCCGCACATTCACATGACGGTTCCGCAGTTGCGGTGCAATTTCGCTGTAGCAGCAGATGGGACCGGAGATCAGCTGGGGGAACATGCACATATATGTCCCTAGATCCAATATATTCCGTGCAGGTTTGATTTTTCCTGTGTATACGTCAATGAGATACGAGGTGATCTGGAAGGTGTAGAAGCTGATGCCCAGGGGCATTACCAGATTGACTTCTGGTATCACGACATGGAAAACGGAAAGCAGTGTATTGAGATTTTCGATGAGAAAATTGGTGTATTTAAAAAAGACTAACGTTCCGAAATTATATACTAAACCAATGATAAAAAATTGTTTGGATCGTTGGGGGTCTCTGGAATGCGAACCGCTGAAAAATCGGGACAGCCTGTAGTTCACAAAAAGCGACAGCAAAAGCAGCAGGGTATACCAGCCGCTGCCGATGGCATAAAAAATCAAGCTGCCAATAATCAGGGTAATATTACGGTATTTGGTTGGTGTGAGATAATACCCCAGAAGAAAAAGAGGCAGGAATTGAAACAAAAATTCGATTGTGCTGAAAACCATAGGCTGACTCTCCCATTATATCATAACAATAACACCCCGACAAGCGGGGTGTCTTACATTATATGATAAAAGAATTTGATCGAATTTTCAAGAACTTTGTCATAACAAATAGGTTACAATTCAGTGACAGCGTGATAAAGACCGCATTATTCTGCTTTTTCTGATTTCACTGCATAGCACTGGAATACTTCTTCTACATAAGCCGTGTCCTTTACTTTTGTGCAGGCACTGACAAGAGGCACCAAGATCAGAGAAAGAATCATGGCAACTGCACCGGCGTTAATGGGAGATGCCAGATTTAATGGAAAGCTTGCTGCTGCCTTAGAAAGCTCTGGAAACCAGCCGAAGCCGAACAGGAACATATGCACCAGAGTTAGTCCTACGCCAGTGATAAAGCTTGTCCAAACAGCCGACTTTGTAACTTTTTTACTGAACAGACCATACATAAATGGTCCCAGGAATGCACCAGCAAGTGCTCCCCAAGAATAGGACATGAGGGTGGAAATAGAGGCGTTCTTGTTGAATGCAATCAGCACCGAAACGATCAGGAATACGGCAATCAGAATACGCATGATGATCATTTCCTTTTTCTCCGAGCATTTTTTCATGTTTGGGCAGATCAGATCAATGGTCAGAGTAGAACTGGATGTCAGTACCAGGGAAGAAAGGGTAGACATGGATGCAGACAGTACCAGAACAACTACCAGTCCGATGAGCAGATCCGGCAGCGCTGTGTTCAGGAGTGACGGAATCATGGCATCATATTCCGGTTTGCCGTTGGACAGGGTAGAAATGAGGGCCTTACCGCTTTCATTGCTGTCCAGTGTGCAGAACAACCGATCGAAACCGCCCAACAAATAGGAACCGCCGGCAACTACCAGAGCAAACAGTGTGGAGATCACAGCGCCTTTTTTGATGGCATTTTCACTCTTGATGGCATAGAATTTATGTACCATCTGGGGCAGTCCCCAGGTGCCCAGAGATGTCAGGATAACTACACCCAGCAGGTTTAAAGGATCCGGTCCAAAGACGGAGTTGAGGGTGTTGATCTTGCTGTTGACTTCGATTTCCCCCAGAGAAGCCACTGCCTCTGTCCAGCCGCCCTGGTTCTGGATCGTGCAGATGACTACGGCTGCAATGCCGATGAGCATAACGATGCCCTGGATAAAGTCGTTGATGGCGGTAGCTGCATAGCCGCCGAGAATGACATAAATGGCGGTGAGCAGTGCCATTACTACGATAATGATCTTATAGGCACCTTCTGATTCGATCTGAAATGCCATGTTGAACAGACGGGATAGTCCGTTGTATACCGATGCAGTGTAGGGAATGAGAAAGATAAACACAATGATGGCTGCGGCGATCTTCAGTGCTTTGGAGTTCCAGCGGCGCTCGAAATATTCCGGCATGGTCTTAGCCCCCAGAGACTGGGTCATAATGCGTGTGCGCCGTCCCAGGACGATCCACGCCAGCAGACTGCCCAGAATTGCATTGCCCACGCCGATCCATGCGGCGGAAATGCCGTATGTCCAGCCGAATTGTCCGGCATAGCCAATGAATACCACAGCGGAAAAATAAGATGTGCCATAGGCAAATGCTGTGAGCCAGGAGCCTACGTTGCGTCCGCCCAGGACGAAATCATTTACAGAATGTGTCTGTTTGGCGGTGTAAACGCCGATCCCCATCATGATGGCAACATAGATGATGATCATTCCAATTGTAATTGCGGTTGTCATATTCTTCTCCTTGTGTTTAAAATATTAAAGCGCAGCGGACAGGGCAAAACATCTGTCAGAACGCCTTTGGTAATTTTGTGCAGCTTTGACGAAACTGATTACGTCAGAAAGCACGCTATTCATTATAATTGCGCTGTTGAATTTTGTCAACCCTTTTTATAGAAATTCGGGAATATTGTCGGTAAATGGGCGGGATTCTTATGCAGAATGTATGATTTTTTAGTTTGTGGGCAAAAAACTTGAAAAAAGTGCTTGACAAACGACGAATTCTATGATATTCTATAGTTAGTCAATGCTAACCGAATAGAAGAGATCTCCGATTGTGTATGCAGCTTCTGCGAAAGAGGATAGCTTGGCTTCCAGAAATTTATCTGAGAAAGGTTGAGATGTGAAGATATGAGTGTTGTGATCATTGGCGGCAATGAACGGATGAGTCGGCAGTATGCTGATGTCTGTACGGTGCACGGTTGTACTGCAAAGGTGTTTCCCAAGGAGACGGGACCTATCGAAAAGAAAATCGGATCGCCGGATCTGATGATTCTGTTTACCCGGACGGTTTCTCACAAGATGGTACAGGGTGCTGTAAAGGCAGCAAAAAAGAACGCCATTCCCATTGCAAGGGTACAGAGCAGCAGCATTTCCGCCTTACGCTCTTTATTGGGAGAACATGGAATGGAACCTGTGGAAGGGTAGGCTTTATAAAAATTGGCGTTGCTTGTGCAGCGCCAATTTTTGCATGTATGTAAAATTGAAAAAATCCACATTAGATTATCTTGACAAATTTGAAAAATCATGGTATGATAAAACTATCCACAATATCTGACGGCGTATTGTACGAAATGTACATCGTCTTGAAATTGAATTAGGAGTGATATGACAAATGAAGATTGGATCGAAATGGAGAAATCGGGTAATGGCAGCATTGTCTGCCGGTGTTCTTGCGGTGACAGGGACGATGTCTGCAGCAACGGGCTTCACGGCATCTGCTGAGGATCTGGGGCTGGACAACTATGCAAAGCTGCTTCAGTATTCTCTGTATTTTTTTGATGCCAACATGTGTGGCGGCGAAGTTGGGGAGACAAGCGCATTTTCTTGGCGTGATGACTGTCATGCAGGTGATGTGGCAGAAGGTGGCTTTCACGATGCAGGAGACGGTATCAAGTGTGGTTTGACTGCTGGCTTCACGGCTTCTACGCTGGGCTGGATGTATTATGAATATGAAGATCAGTTCCAGAAAACCGGTACAACAGAGCACTATCAGGTGGTCATGGATTATTTTTGTGATTTCTTCAAAAATTCTACGACATTGTCCAATGGGGAAGTGACCTCCTTTGTTTATGAGGTCGGAAACGATGGCAAAGACCATTCGACTTGGTGTGCGCCGGAAACCATGTGGGATCATGACAGCAGTGAGACTTATTCCACTACAAATGGTGCCAGCAATGTTGCTGCACAGTATGCGGCTGCACTGGCACAGAATTATATGATCTCCGGTAACGAAGAGGATCTGACCTATGCAACAGCCCTTTATAATTTTGCTGCGAAGTATCGTACCATGACTTATGAGGAAAGCACCTATGAAGACAAGGATGTACAGGACGACATCTCCTGGGCAGCTGGCTGGATGTATTTGGCAACAGGTGAGGATGCATATCTGACGGAAAACAGCAAATACACTAGTAGTACCAACAGCTGGACGAATGACTATTATTACGGTAATGCATGGCTCGGCGCTGCGATCATCAACGCAGAGATCACCGGTAATTGGAGCAATGCGGTCAATTATATTGACACAAAGGTGAACGCAAACCAGAGCCAGTTCTATGTTATGAACAGCTGGGGCAGCGCAAGACACAATACCCTGATGCAGCTCTGTGCGCTGGTATGTACGAAGCATAGTGCAGAATCGGGAAAGGATTATTCCGAGTGGTGCAAGAAGCAGATGAATTATATTCTGGGCGATAACAATGCCAATGTCTGCCTGGTCGTTGGCTATAATTCTCTGTCCGCAACTTCACCTCACCACCGTGCCGCTTCAAATCTGACAGTAAGCTCTGACTGGCATGAGTGGAATTCCTGGAACGGCGATTATGCATCCACAGGCGGTCATACTTTGTACGGCGCATTGGTAGGCGGTCCCACAAGCTCTGACTTTACCACATACAATCATTCTGCAAAGGATGCGACTTCCAACGAAGTTGCTCTGGACTATCAGATCGGTCTGGTAGGCGCTGCTGCCGGATTGTTTGCAGCTTACGGCACTGGTGAGGTCGTTGCGGAGATCGGTGATGAGGTCACAGTATATCCGTCTGAAGTTGCAGTTGCAAACGGAGAAGAGCCAGTTATCCCAGGTACAACCACGACAGAAGAAGTGACAACTACTACAACAGAAGAAACTACCACTGAAACAGAAGAGACAACAACTACCACCACCACCGAGGAAACCACAACTTCCACGACAGAGGATACCACTGAAACTACACAAGATATCAATGTAGATCCGGTAGATTCTATCAGCGGTCCTTCGAGTATGAATGTGGGTGAAACAGCGGAATTACGGTTCAATACAGCCTTTGGAGACAGTGCGGAATGGTCTTCCTCTGATTCAAATATTCTTGAGATTATCTCCACTGACGGTAATACGGCAGAAATTCTGGCAAAGAGTGAAGGTAGTGCCATGATATATGCAGGCATGGCATCTTTGATGATCACGGTTTCCGATGGAACAGTGACCACAGAATCAACAGAGCAGACAACAACCGTAACAACGACAGAAACCACCACGGAGACTTCCGGCAATCACGGAGGTTCTGTTCTCTACGGTGATGTCAATCTAGACGGACGCATTGACATCACTGACGCTGTTCTACTGAATAAAAAGGTTTCCGGCGCTGTGACGCTGAACGATGCAGCCATGAAAAATGCAGACTGCAAGGTGGATAATGAAGTAAACGGCGATGACGCCATTCTGCTGCTGAAGTTCCTGGTGCACATTGTCACCTCTATCGGCCCCGGTGCAGAATAATTTGGGAGGATTGGATTATGAATCGTAAAGCATTGCAGAAGTTGTCCTATGGCGTGTACATTGTGACAACAGCAAATGGAGAAAAACTGTACGGCTGTGTGGCAAACAGTGCCATGCAGATCACCTCTTCGCCGGCACGGATCGCAGTCAGCATCAATCACGACAATGCGACCCATGACCAGATTGTGGAAAGTGGAAAGTTTGCCCTTTCCATTCTTGCTACAGATACGGAGCCGTCCCTCATCGGCGGTTTTGGCTATCGCTCCAGCCGGGATGCGGATAAGTTTGCAGAGGTGTCCTATACCATGCAGGAGGATATGCCAGTGCCGGACGGTGCAATGGCATGGATGACTTGCCAGGTCGTACAGACCATGGATGCCGGAACTCACACCATTTTTCTTGGCGAAGTGACAGACTGTGATCTGGTACGTGCAGAAGCCATCCCCATGACATATTCCTATTACCACGCTGTGGTAAAGGGAAGCAGTCCCAAGAATGCACCGACCTACGTTCCGCCGGAGGAATCGTAAAATTAAGCCTTGACATTCGTTTGCCCATGTGTTATACTATGAAAAGAAAATATTCTTTTTATGAGATTTGACAGTTCGCTTGCGCCATCCTGTCGTAAAACAAAACCAGGGCATCCGAAATATTGTTTGATATGTATGTATAATATGTATGTAAAACCGGATGCAGCCGTTGTAAGGACGGCTGCATTTTTTATAGCAGGATGCAGGTGCAGTGACTTTGAATATGGGGGACATTCCTATGTATGAGTTGAAAACATCGGCTTCATTTGATAGTGCGCATTTCCTGGCAGGATATGAGGGAAAGTGCTCCAATCTCCATGGCCATCACTGGTGCGTGGAAGTGACTGTTGGGGCAGAGAACTTGCAGGAAGAGGGCGTACAGCGTGGTATGGTTCTGGATTTCGGCGATGTGAAAAAAGCTGTGCGCACCCTGGCGGACAGTTATGATCATGCGCTGATCTATGAAGAGGGATCTTTGCAGAGCACGACTATTGAGGCATTGCTGGCTGAGGGATTTCGCTTGATCGCAGTGCCGTTTCGTCCGACTGCTGAACATTTTGCAAAGTGCTTTTTTGAGAAATTCCAGGCAGAGGGTCTGCCGGTACGGCGTGTGGCTGTCTATGAAACGCCGGAAAATTGTGCGATTTATGGGGTGTGAGTATGAATCAGTTTACAGTAGCAGAAACCTTTGTCAGCATTAACGGAGAGGGTGTCAATGCCGGAGCACTGGCAGTTTTTATCCGGTTCTGCGGCTGCAATTTGTCGTGCAGCTTTTGTGATACCAAGTGGGCGAATCAGGAGGACACGCCGGTGCAGAACATGACCGCAGAACAACTGGTGCAGTATGTGCAGAGTACCGGTATCCATCGGGTGACGTTGACTGGCGGTGAGCCTCTTTTGCAGCCAGGAATCGAAGAATTGATCACGGCACTGAGTGCGCTGGGTTATCGTGTGGAAATCGAGACAAACGGTAGTGTTCCGCTGGAATCTTTTGCGTCGCTATCCTTTCGTCCTAGCTTCACCATGGACTATAAATTGCCGGGCAGCGGAATGGAATCCCATATGCTGACGGATAATTTCCTGTTGCTGAACAACAAGGATACGGTGAAATTCGTGGTAGGGGATACGGCTGATCTGGAACGTGCCAGAGAAGTGATCCGGCAGTATGCCCTGACAGCTCGATGCACGGTCTATCTCAGCCCGGTATTCGGCTCTATCGAGCCAGCAGAGATTGTGGATTTTTTGAAGGAACATACCTTGAACGGTGTCCGGCTTCAGTTGCAGCTGCATAAATATATCTGGGATCCGCAGGCACGCGGTGTCTGAAGAAAAGGAAGTGATACAGTGGATACCAAGGCAATTGAACAGCATATTCGTGGAATTCTGGAGGCGATCGGGGAAGACCCGGATCGGGAAGGTCTCCAGGAAACACCTCAGCGTGTAGCACGGATGTATGAGGAGATCTTTGCCGGGATCGCATATTCCAATCATGAAATTGCACAGATGTTCGGCAAGACCTTTGAAGCACCTGATCCGAATCAGGCTCAGACAGCTGTGGTAATAAAGGATATCAGTGTGTTCAGTTATTGTGAGCATCATCTTGCGTTGATGTATGATATGAAAGTCGATGTGGCATATGTCCCCCGAGAACGGGTCATCGGGCTGAGTAAGATTGCACGTATCTGTGATATGGCGGCCAGACGGCTGCAACTGCAGGAACGGCTGGGAAGAGATATTGCGGAAATCCTCATGGAGGCGGCAGATACGCCGGATGTGGGTGTGGTCATCACTGGTTCTCATAGCTGCATGACAGCCCGGGGAATCCGGAATGTTTCTTCTCGGACAACCACAAAAACTTTCTGCGGTGCGTTCCAGACAGAGCGTACGCTACAGGAATTGCTATAGGAGGCAAGGGCATGAAAGCATTGGTTCTTTTCAGCGGCGGTGTGGATAGTACCACTTGTCTGGGTCTGGCGGTGGAAAAATATGGCACAGATCAGGTGCTGGCACTGTCGGTGTATTATGGACAGAAGCACAAGAGGGAAATGGAAGCGGCGGAAAAAATCGCAAAGCATTACGGCGTCTTTTGGAAACAGTTGGATCTGGCGTTGATCTTTGCGGATTCTAATTGTTCTCTGCTGTCTGGTTCTACGGAGGAAATTCCCAAGGAAAGCTATGCGCAGCAGCTGGAGCATACGGGCGGCACTCCTGTTTCTACCTATGTGCCTTTTCGGAATGGTTTGCTCCTTTCATCTGCGGCAAGTATTGCATTGTCTCACGGCTGCGAAGTAATCTATTATGGCGCACACAGCGATGATGCGGCTGGGAATGCCTACCCGGATTGCAGCAGTGCATTCAACGATGCCATGAACCAGGCAATCTATCTGGGCAGTGGAAATCAATTGTATATTGAAGCACCTTTTGTCAATTGGACAAAATCGCAGGTGGTGAAAAAAGGGCTGGAACTTAATGTGCCCTACGAGTTGACCTGGAGCTGCTATGAGGGAGGCGAGACTCCTTGCGGCACTTGCGGTACCTGCCGTGACCGTGCGGCGGCATTTGCGGCAAACGGTGTGGCAGATCCGGCATTGGGAGGTGAATCAATTGGCAGGACGAAGTGAGGAAGAAAAGGGCGATATCACGCTGCTGGGTAATCAGAATACCCAGTATGCAAGTGACTATGCGCCGGAAGTGCTGGAGACATTTCCGAACAAGCACCCAGGACGGGACTATTTTGTCAAGTTCAATTGCCCGGAATTTACCAGCCTTTGTCCTATTACTGGGCAGCCGGATTTCGCAACACTGTATATCTCCTATGTTCCGAGAGAACGCATGGTGGAGAGTAAGTCTCTGAAACTATATCTTTTCAGTTTCCGGAATCACGGCGATTTTCATGAAGATTGCATCAATATCATCATGAATGATCTGATACAGCTTATGGATCCGGCATATATTGAAGTCTGGGGGAAATTTCTGCCTCGGGGCGGCATTTCCATTGATCCTTATTGCAATTATGGAAAACCAGGGACGAAATGGGAACAGGTGGCGTGGGAGCGTCTGACCCATCATGATCTGTATCCGGAAACAGTGAATAACCGTTAAAAGAAAATATGGACAAAGGCGTCCGGTCAGGCTGAATGGAGATTTTATTCAGTCTGACCGGATATTTTTATTTTCGTAAGATACGAGAAAAATTGTAATTTTTCAAATAATATCATAGTATTTTGCTTGAAAAAAGCAGGAAAATGTGATATAATAAAGTGCATTTTTTCTAATTTTATCGGAAATAGGAAAATATCAAAAGGAGTGTATTTTGTATGGAAACATTTACATCTGTTATCAAACAAATTGATAGCTGGGTATGGGGTATTCCGCTGATCGTACTGATTCTGCTGTGCGGCATCTGGCTGACAATTCGTGTCTGCGGACTTCAGATCCGTCATTTGGGCAAAGCGCTCAAGTTTATGGTAAAGAATGAAAAAGGCGGCGATGGTGAGGTTACCAGCTTCGGTGCCCTTTGTACTGCACTGTCTGCTACCATTGGTACTGGTAATATCGTAGGTGTTGCAACCGCAATCGCTGCCGGCGGTCCCGGCGCATTGTTCTGGATGGAAATCGCAGCACTGTTCGGTATGGCGACGAAATATTCCGAAGGCTTTCTGGCAATCAAATACCGGACAGTGGATAAGGATGGGCACTATCTGGGCGGACCGTTTTACTACATTGAAAAAGGCATGGGTTCTCGCTGGAAGTGGCTGGCGAAGCTGTTTGCTTTGTTTGGCACTTTGGCTGGTCTAATGGGAATCGGCACTATTACACAGATCAACGGCATTACCTCAGCATCGAATAATTTCTTTGATCCGGACAAGTCCGGCGTGGCTTTCATATTGTTTGGCAATGAATATACCTGGACAACAGTGATCGTAGGTTTGATTGTGACAATTTGTGTGGCACTGGTTATTATTGGCGGCATTAAGCGCATCTCTCAGATCTCCCAGGTTGTTGTACCGTTTATGGCAATCATTTATGTGCTTTGCTGCTTGATCATTATGGTATGTAATGTCACTGTAATTCCAAGTGCCGTTGTTGAAGTGATCCGCAGTGCCTTTGGCGTGGATGCAGTTGCTGGCGGTGCGTTGGGTGCCATGATCGTGGCAATGCAGAAGGGCGTTGCCCGTGGTATTTTCTCTAATGAAGCAGGTCTGGGCTCTGCACCGATTGCCGCCGCTGCTGCTCGTACCAAAGAACCGGTGCGTCAGGGTTTGGTGACTATGACAGGCACTTTTATTGATACCATCGTAATCTGCACAATGACAGGTCTGTCTATTGTCATTTCTGGTGCATGGAGAAGCACGGAATTGGAAGGCGTGGAGATCACAGACGCAGCATTCCAGTATGGTCTGCCGTTCCCCAGTCAGGTATCTTCTTTTCTGCTGATGGCATGTCTGATTTTCTTTGCCTTCACAACGATTCTGGGGTGGAGTTATTACTCAGAACGCTGCCTGACCTATCTGTGCGGTAAGGCAAGCCATACGCTAACTCTGATGTTCCGATGGCTGTACATCGTAGCTGTATTTATTGGACCATATCTGACAGTTGAGGCTGTCTGGGATATCGCAGACATTTTTAACGGACTCATGGCATTCCCGAATGTGATTGCACTGCTGGCGTTGTCGGGAATTGTGGCAATGGATACCAAACAATATTTTGCAGAAAAACGGCATTTGAGATAATTGTTTGGAGAAAAAGTAGGGCACTTCCTGGTGTGAAGTGCTCTTTTTTTTATGCTTTAATGACTATACCACGTGAGAATTTACATAAATTTCCTGATTAAACATTTATATTTACAAAAAATAAACAAAATCAGATGCATTTTAGTGTTGACAAGTGCTGCTTTTTTTGATATAATAATAAAGCTGAATGCGACAAATGAATGCGAGTGTGCTGGAATTGGCAGACAGGCACGTTTGAGGGGCGTGTGCTTCGGCGTACGGGTTCAAGTCCCGTCACTCGCACCACTTCCTAACGCAGGAAGCTTTATATAATGGACAGGTGGCTGAGCTGGTCTAAGGCGCACGACTGGAACTCGTGTATACGTTAATAGCGTATCGAGGGTTCGAATCCCTCCCTGTCCGCCAAACAAATAAATGAAAAAACCTCGCAGTTTCGGAAATCTGCCGATTCTGCGAGGCTTTTCTTATTTCATCCGGAACGATAAAAAGCATATACAAGCGCAAAAACGCATTGTTTCGCATAAAAATGCAACACGATGCAACACGAAATGCAACACGAAAAAACCGGCGATACCGCAGGAATCACCCTGTAGTACCGCCGGTTTTTTTAGCTCATCTTATCAATGCTCACATACCCTGTCACATACTTACCAGCCGGAGTTTTGCCGCAATTAGCCTTTGTGGTTGTAATGCGGTATCGTCCGTTTTTACAAATCTTCCCGTCATAGATGTAATACGTACCGCCACGCAGACGGCTTGACGGTGTAGCTGTTGATTCATTCACAAACAGCTGCGCCTGATCTGCGATAGTGACCTTCTCGCCCTGCTTCCAGTCTGTACGGTATTTTTTTCCGCTTGTTTCCGCCTTAGTTGATTCAGCCCCCATCTTCGCAGCAACATCCGACAAAAATTTCATCCAGTTTGCACTGCTGTTCGTGTCCGTACCGCCCTTTGCCCTGGGTACAAACCACTTCGGGCAGACCTTTCCGGTCACATCGAAATGCCGGATCACACCGCCTTTCTGCGGGTCCAGACCATACTTTTTGCACAGCTGCGCAGTCAGTTCCACAAGGGCGTTATAAGTAGCAGTGTTAAACTTTCCAGTTGCATCCGGGTGACATGTCTCAATGGACACAGTGTAGCTGTTTGCCTGATTGGTGCACCAGCTAACTTCTTCGTCTGGGATGCAGCAGATCACTTCGCCAGACAGTCCTATGATATAGTTGCTGGAGACTTCGGTGGATGTTGTCTGAAAATAATTCCGGTTTGCGGCTGCTGTGCTGCCGGGATTCCCGACCCAATGCACTGCAATCGCAGTCGTCTTTGTACGCTTAGTGTACGGACGGTTATGTGTGAGATATGCGTTTGTGATTGTCATAGTGATTCCTCCATACTATGTCTTATTTTGCTTCATCGGTTTTTATTTCCGGCAAGCCTGCCACCGATGTCAACACCGACAGCACTCCAGCCAACACCGCAGCAGACGCAACCGCAAGCCAATCAACCTCGCTGATCAATGCGGTGGTGCCGATCATTGCAATAGCAGTCTGTGCCACGGTCTTAACCGCACGCGCAGCCGCTGCCTTTGTCCATGTTTTCCAATTCCGATTCATCTTGATTCCTCCTAAAATAAAATCTGTTGTATGCCGTATGCCAGGATGCCGACAATGGTTGTTGCCAGCAGTCCACACACGCCGTACAGTGCCTTAGTCAACCCTCCGATCTTGTCGCAAAGGTTGTCCAGCTTGATGCGTGTTTCTGCTGCGTCCTGTTCTAAACGGTCAAGACGCTTACTGTGGTCGTTTAGGCGCTGTTCGTGCTTGTTTAGCAGATGTTCTTCCAGTTCTTCGTTCATTCTGTTTCACCCCCGATCAGTCGATAAACCCGGTAACATAAAAATCACCGGATGTCTCAGCTGGTATTGCAGATCCAATACCGCAAATGTGTATGATATTGCTGCCATTATATTTTGCCAGTGATATAATACCTGCATACGATCCCCATCTGCCTATACCGCTTACATTTTTTATGTTTGTAAAGTCGTAGGTGCAAGATGCGATGCTTTGTGGCGCTTTCGGAGACATTGCAGCCTCCTTCGCTAAAACAACTTGGCTGCCGTACACAGCTATTTGTTTTCCGACAATACGGTATTTTATTGTACCACTAGTTGCAAATGATCCTAGTGTACAGGTGATCCAACCAGAGTCGGATAAATTCGGGCAGATAATCGTCCCATCCGGCATAATTTTTACAAGCGGATCGTTATACATTCCACCGAGGCATATATATTTTAGTTCGTCCCCTATTCCGTATGCACCGATATAGCATAATGCAGTTGTATCAGTTGCATCATAATATGCGATCCCCTGGAACCAGCCACCGTTTGCAGCAACATCGCATCTGATACCTGCCCTAGTTAGTGATGTTGATCTATTATTTTCACCAGGAATAGTGACTTTACTATTTGTATCCATCGTACCACCGGACAGTGGCAGGCAGTTGTCAACTCGTTCCTGCAATTCATAGATGCTGCTAGGCAGAGTTTCACGTAATTTATCCAAATCCCCGGGACTGATCGAGTTAAGCAGATTGATGTTATTGTGCGAGTGCGCACTTGAAGTTACCTGTGCCCACAATGCTGCTGTAATACTATCCAATACGGATTGATTGTCATGCGTATGGGCTACTGCTTGTAGTAATGCGATTGCTACTGCCACAGCCCTATTAGCGATAGCGTTATCACTTGATTCGTCAAGATCGGTGTCGATGATCGTTTTATTTGCGCCGTTTTCAACACCATTTAGCTTGGCAAGCAGCGCATCGGTAAGGTTGTTTGCAGACAGCCCCATCCCGTCTGCTTTATCCACCTTATCGTCCAGCAGTGCATCCGTTTGCGCACTAGTGTAATAACCGGACAAGTCCATCTTCTGTGCGCCTAGCGTTTCCCAGGCGCTGTTTACGTAGATATACTCCGTATAAAGGTTGTCTGTCTCAGAACCGGATTTTAACAGGTAGACTGTAGTGGGGCTAATCTCACTTGTTGGGAGGGCGGACACAACTGCGAT
The DNA here is from genome assembly GCF_019417665.1 of Ruminococcus sp. Taxonomy (GTDB): domain Bacteria; phylum Bacillota; class Clostridia; order Oscillospirales; family Ruminococcaceae; genus Ruminococcus_C. The sequence goes on along the minus strand of NZ_DXUU01000011.1, from coordinate 3,038 downwards.
CGCAAATTTGGGGATCGCAGATATCAGTTGATTGACCTCCTCCTGCGTGTAAGTCTCAGACTTCCGATAATAATTTACCAGATCGGCACGCACCGAATTTGCAACGGATTCTGCATTTTGGGCAGCTTCGAGTATTTCCGATGTATCCGGGATTTCACCAGTGTCGCCTTTCAGACTTGCCAAAAAGTCCGCCTCTGTTCCGACATTTCCGGCATCCAACCAGATCTCATAGGCGGATTTGCCGTCAGCTCCGTCTAGCCCATCTGCGCCGGGCACACCGTCAGTACCATCTTTTCCTGGTACACCGTCAGCACCGTCACGACCGTCCTGTCCGGCAGGACCTTGTGCAGGCTGTCCGCTATCCTCATATGCGCCGGAATCCGTGTTATACAACCACCATGTCCCGTCCTTGATAATGGGCAGTTTCACGGAAATAGAGCGTGTTTCCTCCAGGATCTGCTCCATCTCTTTCAGGGCTTCTTCAATAGCGTCCACACCGCCGCTGTATTCTTCCAGCACTGATTCCCGTACCTGCATAGGCGTGACAGTGTATTTCAGGATCATGTTGTCCTCGTCATAGCACACGATTTCCAGCGCCAGTATACCGGATACCGCCGTAAATGCAGGGGAGATGTTCCACGTCAACAGGATCGCTGTATCTGTGGTTTCCTGCGATAGCGTCTGTAACGACAGATTACCGGCGCTGTTGACGCCACGGATTACAAACAGACAGCCTGCAAGATCTTTCCCGTGATACTGCCGATCCACCGAAAAAGTCAGCCTATCCGCATATTTTTCCCCGGCGGTTAGCAGATGCGCCACATGGGACGCATCAATAAATTTTTGATCTGCCTGTAAAATCATGATTAACCTCCCAGTTGCTTCACTCGTTTTTCCAATGCCCGGCAGCGATTCCGGGCTTCTTTGCGTACTTTATCACCCTTAGACGCACGCAGACAGTCTGCCATAACACGACTATCTGCACCGCCGCAGCTAAGCTGTGTGCCGCCGCGGAACGTCCACTGTATAGACGTGATAATGCTGCTGTAGGTGCGTGCTGCTGATTCGTGCAGATCCTTGTATGTGATATCGATTTTCTGCCCTAGATGGTAGCGCTTTGTACTGTGGGCAGTACAGGAAAATGGGCGGATGCTGTACCCGTTTGTGTCAGGATAGCGTGCCTTCCACATTGATCTGGTTACTGTTTGCAAGCTGTATCCTCTTTGGAATACAAAGTCTTTTGCGAAACCGTCCAGAAATGGGTTGGATTCGATTGCAAATCGTGCCCAGATGCTGGAATTATAATCTGGACTTGTGTGTCGTGTGTATGCCCATGCGCTGCTCTCGTCCTCCAGTTCCACTCTTGCGTCCATACGCATGGCTTCTATGGTGTAGTCTGCAACGTCGCAGGAATCATACTCAATCTCGTTCATGCCGATTTGCACCGTACCGAATTCCGGGTGCCCAAATTGTCCTAGCTCCAGTTTGCCGTCCTCTGGTCTGGCAGAGATAAATCCGAACGCAAGTTCTGATAGATACTTATAAAAATCACGTGGGCAATCCGAATCGCTGTTGCTATTGTCCGTGCGCAGGAAAAACTTTGCGGGGTAGATCGTCCTAGTCCATTCATCGCCCACTTCTGCATAGATCCTGTCGTTACAGTATCTACCATATGTCTCTCGTTTTGCTTTGTCATATGGTTTCCAGGCAAGCATATTCGCAATACCGGTCTGAGAGAGGATAAAGGTGTTTGTGCATCCTGTCAGATAGTACAGCCAACCGCCGTATTCCGCCCCATTTTCATCGTCCCATTGGTCGATACCCATGCCGGTGTTGCCGTACTGGTTGGTGAGGATTGTGCCAACAGAGCTGACTGCGGAATCGGATGTACTGTTATAACTGGAGGTGTCTAACCATCCCACAGCATCCTGCGCATTGAGAGTGTATATCTCGCCGACTCGTGTGGCATCCGTTACCCAGAATGTGCCCATAGGATACCATTCGTTTTCCGTGCTGTATTTTGACCAGACAATGATTTTCGCTCCACGCACCTGAAATAAAGACATGCCTGGCAACTTTACCTGCATGGACAGTGTCGCTGCATATACACCGCCGATCTCAAAAGCCCCGTCATGGCAGCACTGCCGCTTGATAGATGCGGAAATGATGCTGCTTTCGTCTAGTGCATTGGCGTAGACTTCCGTATACTGCTTTGCACTGTGGTCGTAGCAGTAGATGCGGCAGTTGATGCGTTCATAGATCGTCATTCTGTACCACCTCTGTATACTGTAAAATAAACACTAAAATCCTTGCAATTTGGACTGGGGGAATGGGCATATAAACGATAGTCTGCTGTCGATGCCCCACTTGGAAGTGAATAGATGCTCGACATGGATTCTCGCTTTCCGTTTATCGTTTTCAACACAATTTCTTCGTTTTCAGCGCCATCTGGAGTGACATCTTCCCAAATGCTTTTCAAATTTTTTCGCTGGAGCTTTACCCGGATAGTTCTATCCGAAAATGACGTTGGCAAATTAGGTGAAAAAAGGATTTGAAACGAACTTGCATTGGCGCTTAATCGAATCGGGTGTCTGAGATAATATGCGCCGTTGTGATAAGCTGCGTGCGATTGAAATAATTTTGTACTCCCGTATATCACAACACCGTTTGCTAAAATTGCTGGCACTGAGATATCATCGCCGTTTGCGGAAACCATTTTAACGCCAAGCGACACCCTGCACAAATTCGATTTGTAAGAAATCATTTCGGATGTAATACTGCCTGTGAAAAACAGCTCTGTTCCGGTTAAAGATACCGGTTGCACGTTATAGTTTGGCTTCATATGATGCAGATTGGCAAAGATCAGAGAACCATAATTTCGTGCGTACGTTTGGATGATATCCGCATCTGGCAAACTGCATTCTAACTCTACGGTCATGCTGTCCGTCCCTGCACCTGTGCGGTATATCGTAAATGCACCATTTGCCATTGTAAACGATTTGAGCAGCGGTGTACATTGTACAGATGGCGTTCCAATT
>NZ_DXUU01000109.1 GCF_019417665.1 Ruminococcus sp. | reverse complement strand
AGGTGCTGGAAGCCGGGTATAAAAAGACGCTTGGTACCATGAATAATCTGGTCAGTACTACGGCAAGCACCACACAGAAAGCGTTTATCGCCGCTTGTGATCAGGCGTATATGCAGGTGTCAAGCGGTGCGTTTAGCTATCAGCAAGCCATCCGCATGGCGGTCAAGAATCTGGCGGACGGCGGCGCATATGTCACCTACCCCACCGGACATCGTGACCGCATTGACGTTGCGGTTAGACGTTGCGTGTTGACCGGCGTGGGGCAGACTGCGGCAGCAGTGGCGAAAAAGCGTGCAGAGGATTCCGGGTGTGATTACATGGAGCTGACAGCCCATTCCGGCGCACGTCCGGACCATGCGAAATGGCAGGGGCAGCTTGTGCGCATCCGTGGAAACGGCAAGGAAAAGGTCATTGACGGGCTGAAAGTATTCACGCTGCACGAGATCGGCTACGGCAAAGGCGATGGCTTTAAGGGCTGGAACTGTCGGCACAACTGGCATCCGTATTATCCGGGGCTTTCCACACCGAACTACACGCAGGCAGAGCTGAAAAAGCTGGACGAAAAGAGCATCCCATACAACGGCAAGAAGTACACGGAGTATGAGGTCAGCCAGATGCAGCGGACAGCAGAGCGGAAAGTCCGTGCGCTGAAACGGCGCACGCTGGCAGCGCAGACGGCTGTAGAGAACGCGCCGGACGAGGACACCCGGATGGTACTGCAAACTGAGTACATGACCACAGCAGCGAAGCTGAAAGACTCTGAGCGGATTCTGAATGACTTCTGCCAGCAGACCGGGCGGCGGCGTGATACGTTCCGGGAACAGGTTGCGGGATTCGGGAAGGGTGAGGCGCAGAAGGCGGTTCATGCGGCGAAGAAGCATAAAAATACTGCTGATACTGGTGCAAATAGTGCCGATCACGCTGTGGATATTACACCATTGGCGCAAAAGGATAATGGCGGTACGGGTAAGACGTATCATACCGAGAGAATAGAAACACCAACAATGCATATGTTAACCCCAGATCATTTTACAAAACGCCAGTTAAGGGAAATGCCAATTGACGAACTTAAAGATAGAACTGCAAAGTTGGCAGAAACATGGTATAAGAGTGGAAAAAGTGGCATTTCATTTGGTAGTTCCGACCCAGCGGAAGTGGCAAAAACACTAGCCGAACAAGGTAGCAGGACGTCATTGATAAAAGATTATCAGAAACTGGAGAAAAAAGTCAAAGAATTAGCAGAAGGTAAAACAAAATCACCAAAACTAAGTGAAGAGGAACTGCAGAAGTGCGAAAAGAAATCATGTGAAGTTGGTCAAAGAGTTCTTTCAAAGTTGACAAAAGATGAAAATGGTGCTATAATTGATACAGAAACAAAAAATGCTGCCGGAGAAATCGTTAGATTAAAAAACGAATCTTTGACAACAGGAGAACCGAATTCAATATCGCAAGTTGTTAATAAATATGGCGGTGTAAATCGTGATTACTATGGTAATGATGGAAATCAAACCGTTCAGATTAGCAATAATGGGCATGGAAATCCAGGTGATACAGCATTTGGCGAGTTTGGAGAACATGCGCACGATTATTATGTTGATGAAAATGGGAATACGATACGTGGAGAAGCACGAGAACTTACACCAGAAGAAAGAAAAAGGGATAGTGATATACTATGAAGAAAACCGTAAACGAAATAAAAAATCGTCTGGAAAAGAACGCTACTCATGTTTCATTCGAGTATAATGGAAAAATTTGTGGTATTGACCCGGTAAATGGAGAGTATAATATGTGGTGCGGGTATGATCACGAATACGCTGCAATTAACATCACAGAAGCCATGAGCGTTCCTTTTTTTGATGGAAAGAAACTCCAAGATATTATAGACGACATCGACATTATTGATTTTTAAGCGTACCATCCGGTGCGCTTTTCTTATGCCTGAAAGGAGTTATACGTGGAAAAGATAACAAAAGAAAGATACCGGGAGTACCTTGAAAAATTGTTGGATCAAGTCACTGAAGCCACAATATGTTCTGTGGATGAGGGATACAAACAAATCGAACTCATAAATTATGCGATGAAAGAATTGTACTTATTGGATAATGAAAAAATAAGCATCTCACCTGCTATTATTTCTGAGAGGAGTTGCAAATGACAAAAGAGCAATTTAACGAAGCAGAAGATATCATGTTTGACAATCAACGATTTTTTAGATGACCCAGCTGCGTATAACGGGTTATGCGCCGTAATGTGTGATATCTACAAAGCGTTAACAGGAGAAACATCAGAAAAATAAGCATCTCAGCCGAGGTGCTATTTTTATACCCAAAACCCAGCGTTCGGAGAAATCCGGGCGCTATTTTTATGCCCTGTAGGAGGTGATTTTCATGGCAGATGAAGAAAGCGTAAAAGTCCCAATTGACGGAGATACCAGCGGATTTGACCAAAAAATCGAAGGCATGAAAGGCACTATTTCCGCCGCATCTGTGGCAATGGGCAATATGCTGTCAGATCTGGGTAAGAAAGCCCTGTCCGGCTTCGGCAACATGATTTCATCTGGTGACGAATTTAACCAGGCAATCGACCAAATGGCAGCATCCACAGGAGCGACCGGTGCAGAGCTGGAGGGGCTGCGTGACGTTGTGAAAGACGTCTACAGCAACAACTTTGGCGAATCCTACGAGGACGCTGCCAACGCCGTGGCGGAAGTGTCTAAGCAGACCGGACTGATGGGTGAAGAACTCCAGAAAGCCACAGAGGGTGCTTTTGCCCTGGGTGACACCTTTGGTTATGAAGTTAACGAATCCACCCGCGCAGCGTCTGCCCTTATGACGAATTTCGGTATTTCTGCCGAAGAAGCGTATAACCTGATTGCCGTGGGTGCGCAGAACGGCGCTGATCAGAACGGCGATTTATTGGACACTCTCAACGAATATTCCGCACAGTATGCCGCATTGGGCTTAAATGCGGAACAGTTCACGCAGTCCCTGATTGCCGGCGCGGAATCCGGTGCGTTCTCCATCGACAAGGTGGGCGATGCGGTCAAGGAATTCAACATCCGGGCAAAGGACGGCTCTGATACATCCGCAGAAGCATTTGCAGCCATCGGCATGAACGCAGGGGAAATGACAGCGAAGTTTGCTGCAGGCGGTGACACGGCGCAGGAAGCGTTTTTCCAGGTAGTAAAATCGCTGGATTCCATGGAAGATCCCGTAGCGAAAAATGCGGCGGCTGTTGGTCTGTTTGGTACACAGTATGAAGATCTGGAAGCCAATCTGTTACCTATGCTGGCGAGTATGGAAGATGCATCCGGCGTGGCTTATGACGCCCTGGGGCAGATCAACGAGGTCAAGTATGACGATGTTGGCAGCGCCATGGAAGGACTAAAACGCACCATCGGCAAGGCTACCATCGACATTCGATCAAACCTGTCCGGTGGTTTGGCTGACGCTATCGGCGGTTTTGTCAATGTACTAAATAATGCAGATGGTGATCCCGGAAAGATCTTTGACGGGATTGTCGAAGCCGGAAAGACGGCATTGGATGCTATTGCCCCGGTCATTGAGGGCTGGGTAGAAAAAGGCAAGGAAATCATTGAAAAGATCGTCACTGGTATTCAGGAGAATTTGCCGACCATCAAGGAAAAGGCAAAAGATATCCTGCAAATGCTCATTGAAGGTATCACTAGCA
>NZ_DXUU01000108.1 GCF_019417665.1 Ruminococcus sp. | reverse complement strand
AAGCCCTCAGTACCTATGGACTGCTGGGAAAGCACCCGACCACGGGCGGCGTTATCGCCTCTCCGTTTGTGCAGATGAGCCAGACATTTCAGAAACAGGCAAACTTGCTCTGGTATGAGATTTTCGATATTGTGAAACAGAACTGTACGACCAAATTTGACGGCACACCGCAGGACGATTTGATGGAACAGCTTCTGAGCAGCAGAAAGTGAGGCAGCATGAAAACAGATACCCAGTTCTGGCGAGATCTGAAAGCCAATCGCCAGAAGATGACCAAACAGCAATACCGCACAATCAAGGGACAGGCGGTCAGTGGAAAAGTGCTGGACGCCAGAAAAGGTTTACAGAAAGTTTTGAAGCGGAGGAATGGAGCATGACCACAACCAAAGAATTTCAGCTTGTTGATATCAACAAGTTAGTACCCTATGCCAATAACGCCAGAACACACAACAAAGAACAAATTCTGAAACTTCGCTCCTCTCTGAGAGAGTTTGGTTTTGTGAATCCTGTTATTATTGACCGGGAATACAATGTGCTGGCTGGACATGGACGCATTATGGCGGCAAAGGAAGAAGGTATTGCAGAAGTTCCCTGCGTGTATGCCGACCATCTGACGGAAGCACAGAAGAAAGCGTACATTCTTGCTGACAACCGGATGGCATTAGATGCCGGCTGGGATGAAGAACTCCTTGCTGTGGAAATGGAAGAATTGCAGAATCTCGGTTTTGACCTTGATCTGACCGGATTTGATGAAGCTGAAATTGCAGACTTGTTTGATACAAACAGCGGTGACACAGTGAAAGACGATGATTTTGACCTCACCACTGCACTGGAAAAAGCTGCATTTGTACAGCGTGGCGACATCTGGACAGTTGGCAGACACAAGCTGATGTGTGGCGATGCCACATCTGCGGAGGATGTATCTGCTCTCATGGGCGACACCAAGGCAAACCTCATTCTGACCGATCCCCCATATGGAGTTTCGTTTAAGAATGCCAGCGGACTTACCATTCAGAATGACAGCATGAAGAACGAGGAGTTTTATACATTCCTGCTGTCCTCCTTTCAGCGAATGGCTGAGCATCTGGAAAAAGGCGGTTCTGCCTATGTGTTCCATGCAGACACCGAAGGGTTGAATTTCAGAAAAGCTTTCATTGATGCCGGATTTCATCTTGCAGGCTGCTGCATCTGGGTAAAGGATAGTCTTGTTCTGGGACGTTCGGATTATCAGTGGCAGCACGAACCTGTGCTGTATGGCTTTATGCAGAACGGCAAGCATCACTGGTATTCCGACCGCAAGCAGACAACCATCTGGCATTTTGACAAGCCGAAACGCAATGCCAACCACCCCACCTCAAAGCCGCTGGACTTGCTTGGCTATCCCATCGGCAATTCTACACAGGAAAATGGCGTGGTAATGGACACCTTTGGCGGCAGTGGTTCAACACTTATGGCTTGTGAGCGGATGAACCGCATCTGCTATACCATGGAACTGGATGAAAAATACGCTTCTGTTATCCTAAGACGTTATGTGGAAGATACCGGTGATGCAGATGGTGTATATGTTGTGCGGGATGGAAAGCAGATTGCATATTCTGAATTGGTAAAGGAAGTGGAACTTCCCGATGATTAAAATTCTCTGTGCAGATGCCTTGGAAGGACTGCGAACACTTCCAAATGACAGCGTTTCCATGTGTGTTACAAGCCCACCTTATTATGGTTTGCGGGATTACGGCAATGCTGGTCAAATTGGAATCGAAGATTCTCCAGAACAGTATATACAAAAGCTGACTGCTGTATTTCGAGAAGTACGGCGAGTGCTTCGACCAGACGGAACTTTGTGGCTGAACATCGCCGATAGCTATGCCGGAAGCGGAAAAGGAATCGGTCGAAAGCCTACACATTGTAAGCATTCATATCAAATTCCAGCGGACAGTGCTGCGGCTGCTATGCCAACTACATGGAATGCTATCAAACCAAAAGATATGATTGGAATTCCATGGATGTTGGCGTTTGCCCTTCGTGCAGATGGTTGGTATCTCCGTTCGGACATTATCTGGAACAAGATCAACTGTCTGCCAGAAGGTGTAAAAGATCGTCCTACAAAGTCTTATGAACATTTGTTCTTGTTTGCAAAATCTAGCCGGTATTACTACAATGCAGCAGCAATTATGGAACCCACAGCGGAAAGCAGCCTAAAACGATACGCTCGTGGTCGCTCTGGTCGAAACAAGTATGGCAGATTTTCGGAACAGGGCATCAATGGGACAGATTACAACGAACGAATGCAGGGAAAAACCATGCGAAACAAGCGAGATGTCTGGAATATCAGCACCAACTCTTACCGCATGGGAGAACATTTCGCTATGTTTCCGGAGCAATTGGTAGAACCCTGTATTTTGGCAGGCTGTCCAGAAGATGGTGTGGTTCTTGATCCGTTCTTCGGAAGCGGAACTACTGGTGCAGTTGCCAAGCGACTGCATCGGCAGTGTATCGGAATTGAACTGAATCCAGTCTATTGCAAAAAAGCAGAAGAACGAATCGCATCTGTCTGATTCTCACAAATGACAGCCGAAACATTCTACACATCTCACAGTTGCTATCTGTGGAAAAAAGAGTTAACATATGTACTGCCGAAAGGCAAATCACCGAAAATCGGGAGGAAAACATATGATAATTGCATTTGGACGGGCTGGAAATGAACGAAAGAAACTGGCGTGGGCGATAGCCACGATCATTGGAACAACGGCAGAATATCAGTATATGCCCACCTGTACTTACAAAATCGGGGAATGCTACACTGTTACCAAAGCAGGTGATCTGGAAATCAGCGATCAAGCCGACCGTAAGGAAACAGAACGGCTTCTTGCCGAACTGGCAAGTCGGGGCTATGCTGTTCCGGACACCACAGAACCGGAATCCAAGGGTTTAACTGTGCAGATGCCAGCCGATTTCTTCACAGAGCATACACTGGACAATCTCCGGCAGATCTGCGAAAACAAGGCTACCCTTTTTCAGGCTGCTTTTCAGACGGATACGCTCGACATTATTTCATCTGATGAAAAGGTGGAATTTCCATGGTTCACAGTCGAACAGGACGGCGATGCAGATGCCTACTGCACCTTCATTTCCATGCTCTGTGAATTTGCCAAGAACCAGAGCCGCATCAACCGCAAGCCGGACACCTCCGACAATCCCAAGTACACCATGCGGTGTTTCCTGATTCGTCTGGGAATGGTGGGTGCAGAATTCAAGGCGGCAAGAAAAGTCATTCTCCGGCGTCTGTCCGGCAATTCCGCATTCAGAAAGGTTGGTGATACTGATGCAATTTCCGAGTGAATCATATCTGGAACAGCTGCGAAAAAAGTACCCTGTCGGAACAAAATTACAGCTGCTTTCTATGCGGAATGAAAAATATCCGGTTCTTCCCGGAACAGTCGGCGAGGTCACACATATTGATGATGTGGGCAGCATTCATATGCGGTGGGAGAATGGTTCTTCCCTTGCTCTGATTCCCGAAATCGACAGTTTCCAGACCGTATCCGAGGCGAAAAAATAAGGCGAGACCTCCTCCATTGTACAGTATGTTACCATACAATCGCAAGAATTGCAAGAGTGTATTCTACACAATCTTTTGACCTCATTTTCTGTAGATTTAGCCGCTTGCTATCTCCTCTGTTTAGAGTTAATATGGTTACAACAAAAGGGAAAAAGCCCGAAACTACGGAGGAAAACATTATGAACGCTAAAACAGAAAGACAGATT
>NZ_DXUU01000107.1 GCF_019417665.1 Ruminococcus sp. | reverse complement strand
GTTTCCCTCGCTTTTATCCGCATTATTCTTAAAAGATACTAAACAGGCTCTTAGGATCATTATACTGCATTTCTTCCATTTTTGCAAGACTTTTCGGAGGATTTTGGAAACCTTTTTTTCGCATAGATTCCTGAAAAGCAAGATTGTTTTGATATACCGCTTTCTGCGAAACACTCCGTCCGAACCCATTGACCTGCGACCGGAACGTATCGTTCCGCCGTCCGGTCTGTCGGCAGAAGTCTTTCAGCGTTTTTTCAGCATTTTTCAAACGCACAGAAACCGCCGCAAAATCATCGTTCAAACCCTGTTTTAACGCCGGATCATCGGTGCTCTTTGCCGCTTCGTCCAATGCCGCCGCACGCCGTTTCAGTTCCCGAACCTTTCGCTCGCCTTTCCGCTGCATCTGGCTGATCTCGTACTCCGTGTACTTCTCGCCGTTGTAAGAAATGCTCTTTTCGTCCAGCTTGGCGATCTCCTCCGGCGTGTAGTTCGGCGTAGACAGCCCAAGGTAGTACGGGTGCCAGTTGTGCCTACAGTTCCAGCCTTTAAACCCTCTGCCGCCCCCATAGCCGATTTCTTCTGGTGTGAATACTTCAGTCCGTCAATGACCTTTTGAGTCCGCTTGCCACTCACCACCACAAGCTGCCCCTGCCATCGTGCGTGCTCCGGTCTTGCTCCGCCGTGTGCCGTCAGCTCCATGTATTGACAGCCGGAATCCTCCGCCCACTTTTTCGCCACCGCCGCCGATGTCTGACCGACACCAGTCAAAACAGCACGCCGTACAGCTACATCCATCCGGTCGGTATGCCCGGATGGATAGCGTACAGTTGCGCCGTCCGCTGCCGCCTGTATAATCGCTTGCCGTATCGCTTCTTGGTAAGAAAATGCGCCAGAAGAAACCTGCATATACGCCCTGTCACAGGCATGGATAAACGTGTTTTGTGTTTCTGTTGCTGTTGTGCTAACCAGATTTCGCATGGTACCCATGGTTTTTTGTAGCCAGCCTCCAGTACTTGTTTCATACCTCCGTCTTGGCGAATATCCACAGGGACTTCACCGGCAGATTCGTGTATTTCATTGTCAATCTCTACCGTCTGTACACCGGCATCTTCAAACAATGCTCTGACTTGTGCGGTACTAGCGTCTGTTTGGTCAGCGATCAATTGAACAATGTCATCATATAGCAACCCGGCAGTTTGCAGGACTTCCGCCTGATATGCCGTTGTTCCTGATACAAATCCCATTTTTAGCATCCGCCGAATCATGGAGCGCAGAATATCATCTTCCAATTGCTGATACAGCGCAACGATCTGATCCGCGTTTGGCTCATAGTTCCGCATCAAATCTCACCGCCGGAAAATAGCCCGCCATCGTCCTGCTGTTCTGGCATCATTCCTTTTGCCTTATCCTCCGAACAGTCAAAATACCAGGAAAGGAACAGCTCTGGCTTCAAAATCTTATCCCGTACCATTTGGCTGCGACGCTGATACTCTACATCTGGATCTTCTAGCACACCGTCCCCAAAGGAAAATGTCGCTTTGACAGGGGAATTGGTTTGATTTGCGTAGTAGTCCCGATAATATTGCATCCCATAAAGCAAATCATCCAAAGCAGTACGCAAATTTTCCTGAATATCCTTTACTCTGGAAAAGCTCCTCTGCTTAGAACTCCGCACCTCTTCCGCTGTCTTTTCCACATCAGACACTTCGGACAGCGTACCATAGGACAATCCTACTGCATTTTCAATGCGCCGCAGCATTTGATTGAATGCATTGAAGTAGGAAGTATCTCGAACCTCCGGCGAAAAAGTATTGATGAAGGATTTTCCGTCGGTCGCTTCATAGCTGCGGAACATCCGTTCTCTGCCTTTGGGGAAATCCGGTTTCCCATCCTTGTATCGGAACAAATCTTCTGTGGCATCAATGGCTCGCTCAGAGGATTCCAATTCCCATAGGATGCGCTCCCATTGTTCATCAGCATCTCGAATGAATTCAATCGCATCTGCAAACACCGATACGCCCAGCGGCGAAGCTGGGTCGATATTGTTGGAATCCGGCGCTTGAAAAATCGCAAAGAGGGGACGCTGTACCTGCTCAAAAGTTTTTACAGGCAAAATATCCGCCCATATCTGTACGTCAGACAAGCGGCATTCCGTGCCCAGAATACCGGGCATAGAGGATCTGAAACAGCGATTCTGAATCGTGTGGATCTGCCGTGTTCGATCATAAACATGATATTCCAATCGTGTGTAATATGTCTTCCCGATTGCAATTTCCTGTGGACAGACAATTGCATCGCAGGTATCATCCGTATAATTTACTGGCAAATACGCATCCTGCGGTACAATATCTACTGCGACGCCTTGCGCTGTAAAGTATGGCTTGAGCAGAAGCCCTCCAATGGCTAACCCAAAATCCATCTTTCGCCGCAGACTTTGTATTGTACGGAGAAAAGCGGCTTGCAGTTCTGGCGCGTTATGAATTGTTGCAGTAAATTCCGTTAGTGTCAGACGCTTTAGTTCTCGCACAATGTTTGCTGGAATTTTTCGGGATTTCACGCACTTCTTGATCCATCCGGCTCGATTTAAATACAAATCTTCCCACAGCTGCATTTGCTGTGCCATATCGCTGTTGATCATGCAAGAATTTCGCACGCACTTTCTTTTGTCGCATTTACTGTAGCGGTGCAATATCCGACACTGCCCTCACCGCCAAAAATCAGAGCATCCCGTACTTTGTAGTAGAAATGCAGTCCCTTAGAATCCATGGTGTAATAGGTCGTGATTTTAGAATCCATATTTTTTCCTCCTTTTCATTTACTTTTGCCTTACTTTGTGGTACAATTATCATAAGGCTTTTTATACCCTGTTGTATTGGTATGCTAATATTATACCGCTAAATCTAGCGATAGTCAATACTATTATCGCTAAAAAGTTCTACAATGTTTTCGGAGGATAATTATGCAACTTTCACAAACCTTAGATAATTTAATGCGTGAAAAATCAATTTCCGCATATAAGATCAGCAAAGACACGGGGATTTCTGATAGACTAATCGGTTACTGGAGAAATGGAGATAAGTTGCCAAGTGCTGAAAATCTACTGATTATCGCTAATTATTTCGGTATATCTGTTGACTATCTTCTGACCGGAAAAGAATTCTCAGCCAATGAAAATCAACTGGACGAAATCGAAACAAAGCTGATTTCTGATTTTCGTTCGTTGAGTCAACAGGGGCAGGATTACATCCGACAGCAGATGTTCATGGCACGAGAAGTTTATAAAAAAGAGGATATACCTCAGTCTAATTTGAACGTTGGATAAGAGGGATAGCAACCAGTTGCCAGCCCTCTCGAATTTAGTTGCTAGGTTGCCATCCCCTTTATGGCTTGTTTTTTCAAAACATCCACCTGTGTCTAAAACAATGTGTTCAAAACCGCAAAAGCAAAAAAACGGCGATTTTCCGCCGTTTTGAACGTTTTCAAACGCTTTTCAAACACCAGTAAAACGCTGCCCTCAAAAATTGAACACAAAAACGAAACCGCCCGGAAAACAGAGGATCTCCTCATTTTCCGAGCGTTTTTTTTGACACTTCAATTTTTGTTCACTTTTCCAATTCTATCGCATTCCACCAAAAACATCACGCATTTTCGCCGTTTTTTACACTTTCCAATTCAATTCCACCCTTTTCCACCCATTTCAACCTTTTTACGTTTCCCTTGTCAACTTACAGAGATCCGGAAGAATGTGATTGCGAATGACATTCTCATAGTGAGCATAACTGGAC
>NZ_DXUU01000106.1 GCF_019417665.1 Ruminococcus sp. | reverse complement strand
AAAAAGAATGATAACTTCAATGTGAAATCTGAAATTACTCTGCTTTACTTCTTCAAGTTCTGCAGAGCCTTCGGTTCCTTCGGCTGATGATAGCCCCAGATAGATGCCGAGCTTGCTCCGATTTCAGCACTTTTCGCACCGATTTTTGCAACAGCCTTCAGAATGCTTTTCTTTGCACTTTTCACCACACTCTCTCCCTTCTTCCAATCCCACTACTAAAATCGAAATAGAAATTGCCAAAAGCGTACTATCAATCAATTTTACATAGGGACTATGAAATATATCAATCAAACAAGAAACCACCGCTAGTAATATTGCAATGATTCTGCTGATTTTACGAAATAGAAGTACCTGTTCTGCACTGAGCGGTTTATTTTTATTTTCAACCGGTGCGTAGGCACAGATAATTAACAGCGAAACTGTCAGAAAAATATAGTGCATTGTCGTGAAACTGTCAGTAGGAAAGAAACGATATACAACCAATACCGCATTGATTACCAAAAGGAACAGTAAATTGCAGCTCCAATAATGATTTGCATGATATCCTCCGCATATTTGCCGAAACGTTGCAAATATAGCGAAAAAAATCATTGCTGCAATAAAGCAATGCAATAAAATGCCAGAAAGTGCTGCGATCAGGAAAGTGATAACAGAAGAAAATAAGATCTCAAATCCATACTGGTAAACTTCTGCCTTTTCCATTTCGATCGCATCATTTTTAATCAAACTCTTTACAAGCGACATGGATAAAAATGAAATCATGTGTAACAGCTTCCTTTTTCTTTTTCTAATTACATTATACAGATTACAATAAAAAAATCAATACATATGACGTAATCGGTAGATTTTACGACGTAATCGGTCAAAAAAACAAAAAAACCACCTTATTTTTCAATAAGGTGGTTTATAAACTCTATTCTATTTCGTTTTATGATTCGTGGATTTTTAGCATAATATCTGCAACAAACCAACCATTTTCCTCAGAGAAATTGCTCATCCCATCGTTTCTTTCAACAACATCTTCTACGCTTTGCAACCCAAATCCATGGATTTTTTGATTTTTCTTAGTGGTTCCTAGTTTTTTGTTGCTTTTTAATACTGATTTTGCAATTCGATTCTGAACAACAATTCGAAAATAGTTGCCGATGATTTCCACGGAAAGACGAATCTGCCGCTTTTCTTCTTTGGATGCAGCCTCTATTGCATTATCCAGTAAATTAGCTAATATTACACACAAATCGGTTTCATCTATCTTAGGTAATTCTTCCAGTACAAAATATTTTATGTCAATTTGGTTCTCATCACACACAAGCTTTTTCAAATCTAAAATAGCATTGACTGCAACAGAATGTGTCATCATATGATACGGCAGTTCTTTTTTCACCTGACCGGTCAATTTCTCAATGTATTCCATAGCTGCATCTGGCTGCTGCAATCGAATGTACTCTGAAATGCAAAGCAAGTGGTTTTTCAAATCATGACGCAGTGTATTTACTTCTGTATTCCAACGGATGGAATCCTGAAGCTTTTGCTGTTCATTTGCAATTTGTAGTTTTAACAATGCCTGATTGTTTTCTGCACGATTTCTGGAAGATGTAAGATAAAGTACAAAAAACAACAAAACATTGATTGTAATCATACATATTACAATTGCAGAAACTTCCCAGCTCGCTATATCTGTTTCGATTACAATTTCTTCTAAAACGACGCCAGCGAAGAGCGTTGTTAAAAGAACAGTTGTCATAATAATGCATTGAGATACATGAAGTATCATCTTTTTCTTTTCAAAAATATTAGTAAGGATCATCAACGTAAAAACCAGCATAGCTTTTGTGATAAATAAAAGTAAAATGCGAACTGGATTTCGTAAAGATAGTACATCAAACGAAGTATTTTGCATAATTAGACTTACGATTAACGTTACAGCAATGTTGATTGTAAACAAGCAGGCAAATACAAGAAGTACGACAATTGTCTGAAACCATATAGGTTTTTCTAACAATATCCAACAAAAAAGAAGATAAATTAAAATGTTGACAACACCCAAAAGCCCTTCAAACACAAAGAAATGATTCAATACCAAAGAAGATGCACACTGCAAACAACAAAAGATTATTGTTCCAATTATTTTTTTAGATTGTGTCATATTTTTATAGGGCAAGATCTTGACTAGAAAGAAGAAAATAATCAAACTCTCTGAAATAGTGGCTAACCATTCTGAAACGGTGTAGATCATATGATATTCCTCCTTGTTTTTTGCAAAAATAATTCTTTGACTGATTTGATTTTTCTGCGACTAATAAACAAAATCTTTTTATTATCTAATATCAAAGTATCTTTTTCAATCGAAAAGATATGTTCAAAGTTTACAATACAACTTACACTAATCGGAATGAACCCTTGAAATTCTTCTTTTTCCAAGTAGGAACGCAGAGGATCTCTCGTAATAATTTCCTCCTTTTTGTTGACCGTATAGATTTTTGTTTGGTGATTTTCACTTTCAATATACAAAATATCAGAAATCTTCAAGTTATAATGATATTGCGATGTGGATATTACGACATGACGATTCTTTTTCTGTATTTCTTGAACCACACATGAAATTGCAAATGGAAGTTCTTCTTGCATCTTGTCTTTGCGAACAAACCCAAGCACTTTATATTGAAATGCTTTTTGCATCAGGTCATCCCGATTTGTGATATAGACAATTGGAGCGTCACTATCCATTTCACGCAAAAATTGTGAAATATCAAACCCGTTTTTCTTTGGCATATCCAAATCTAAAAAGAAAGCTTGATAATCTTCATCAAGTATCGCATGATAAAACTGATCCGCATTTGTATATGTATCTATTACAAAACTCAAATAATTTTCCTTTTCCCATTGGTGAAATACGGAAAGAATTTCCGAAATTGCTTCTGCCTGATCATCCACTACTGCAATTCGAATCACGTAATATGCCCCTTTCTTATCTTTTTCTCTCTATTTCCATCATACCATAAAAAATCCCAAAAATCAAGAAGAATAGATGGTTTACCGTTGGAGATACTAAAAGGAAAGAAGCATTTTTGTTTCGTAAAATCCGCCCATTGACCATTCAATCCTAAAAAATCACGCTGTTTCCGATGCTTTTTTCATTTTCCATACGATTTTTTGACGGCGAAATGTTATCCTGTCAATTGCAGTCGCTTTACATATTCCTGCTTCATCTGCATAGAAGAATGCACATATCGATTCAGCGTAATACTGGCGTCAGCGTGTCCCAGCAATTCACTCAGCGTCTTTGCATCAAATCCGTGGGCAATACAATCTGTGGCATAAGTGTGTCGAAGCAAATGAAACGGAACCTTTCGGATTCCACAAAGTTTCAGGATTTTCTGAAACCGATACTGCATCGTTCTCGGTTCTGCCGGTTTGCTTTTCCCAGTAATCAAGTACAGAAAATCCTGTCGTTTTTTCTTCTCCAGCAGTGTCAACAAGAAGGACGGAACCGGAATTGTCCGCACGGAAGTTCTGCTTTTGGGAGAGCCGATCAGTACCTCAGAACAGCCATTTCGATAAACTCTCTGCACCGTTCGTTTTACAGAAAGCGTTCCGTTTTCAAAGTCAATATCGCCCCACTGCAAGCCGCATAATTCACCTACACGCAAACCGGTGAACAAGCACAGCAGAATCGCCAAATCAATGGTCAGCCCTGTCTGAAGAAGATACTGTTCCAACTTCTTTCGCTCCTCAGAAGACAGAACATCCAGCTGCTTTTTCTCTGCTTTTGGCATAGTGAAATGCGTTCCACGAATGTGATATTCCTGCACTGCATACTGTTCTATGCTGTGGTAAACCCGCATAATGTCCTGTACAAACCGAGCGGAAAGTCCGCCAGTTCCGCACAATCGACCGCTTTGCAGTTTCTCATAGACAAAATCATTCAGCTGATGTGTCGTCATATCCGTGAGATACTTTGTTCCGAGATCCGGAAGAATATGATTGCGAATGA
>NZ_DXUU01000105.1 GCF_019417665.1 Ruminococcus sp. | reverse complement strand
CTGTTTCTGCCATCAGCATAGAAAGCTGATAATCTGCCTGTTCAATTTCAGCGTTCATTTCTTTCAATCGCTGTTCTGCATTCTTCTTTTTCTCACGGAGTTGTTTTAGCTGCTCCGCCAGTTCATACATGTTCTGTGTTTGCATTTCAAACTCCTTCCTGAAATGGATTGATTCCGTTTCGGTAATCATCCACCAGCATTTTCGCCAGATCTGCCTTATCCCGCAAAGCACGAAGGATTTTTGTATCGACTGTATGTTTTGCAGTCAGATAAATATACAGACAGTTTTCTGTCTGAGAAACTCGATGGATTCTTGCTTTTGCCTGTTCAAAGTTAGACATGGAATAGTCCAGACTGTAGAACACCATGGTGGATGCTGCGGTAAGTGTGATGCCCAGACCTGCCGCTGCGATCTGCCCAACAAATACACAGCAGTCTGCATCTTCCTGAAATCTCCGGATTTCTTCGGCACGGTTAGAAACACCGCCACGCACAGACGCATAGCCAATCTGTTTTCGTTTCAGCAGTTCCTGAATGCCGTCCAGTTCTGGGACAAACCTTGCCAGAATGACCAGCTTTTTTTCTTCTGCAAGCATGGTGTCCAGAATATCGGACAGAGCATCCAGTTTTGCTGTGCTGACAGAAGTGATACTTCCGGCATCGTCTGTGAGATAACCGCCTGTCATCTGCGACAAACGCAGCATTTTTGTCAGCACATTTACTGCCGAAATTTCCGAACCTGCAAGCTCCGCAAAGCATTCTTTTTCCAGCTGCTTGTATAGTTTCATTGCTTTCGGTTCCAGTTCTACCGTGCGTATCTCCTCGGTAATTTGAGGCAAATCCAGACATTCTGCCTTAGTTACACGATAGGCAACGGAATGCAGTTTTTGCAGGAATTCATCCATCATCTGCTTTCGGAAAACCGGAATGTGATTGCCGTATCCGCACATATCGAAATAACGACTGCGAAAAGCATAGAAGCTTGTCCCGAAAATCTCTTTGTTCAGAAAGCGGTACTGGGAAAAGACATCCAGTTCTTTGTTGGTAATGAGTGTACCGGTCAGAAGCAGCTTGTATCTTGACTTGTCTCCGAGATGGTGCATGGCTTTAGACTGTGCAGTGCGGTTTTCCTTGATTTTGTGTGCCTCGTCTGCAATGATAAGGTCGGCATGAAAGGCAAGAAGGTCTTTCTCCAATCGCCATGCAGATTCATAATTGACAACAGCGATTTGCAAATCATTCCCGTGCAGCTTGGAAAGCTGTTCTTTTTTCTGTGTACTGCTGCCTTTCAGAATAGTCAGCTGATACGGAAAAGCAGCAAAATGTGCAAATTCCTGTTCCCAGACACCAAGAATGGACAGTGGTGCTGTGATCAGGATTCTCCTGATATGACGATACTGATATAGAATTCCAACAATGGCAATGCTGGTGATGGTCTTTCCGCAGCCCATTTCCATGAGCAGTGCCACGCCATTACTGTGTGTCTCTGAGGGCAGGATGCCGAAGCGTTCGCAGGCAAAGTGGCAGGCGGATTGCTGGTGGTGATAGAGGGTTGCTTTAAGGGGGATTTTTAGAACTTCTTTCACTTTTTCTCCTATGCTTTGTATGGACGATATGTATCTGAACCAAATCTGGCAAGAATTTGCTTTAGTATTCGGCTTTGGTATACATCCGCCTTTTGCAGCAGTTCTTCCAGAACTGTAACTTCTTCTTTTGACAGCAGATTTTTATTTGGAGCATACCATTCCGGTATCTGTACTCCGCCACCGTTTCCGCTAAAAGTTTCAAGGGGATATTTCAGCATGAGTGCTCGTATGTCCCGGCGAATCGTTTTTTCTGAAACATGAAATTCATGCATTAAAATTGGAACTGTGCTTTTCCGACGGGAAATCAGTAATTTCAAAATCTCTTCTCGCCGTTCTACGAGACCCATGCCTTTCACCCCCTTTCCGATGTATTTTTATTCTACAACCCAAACTGGTCAGGTCGTGACCAGTTTGAAAAAGATTCACAGAAGTTTCACAAAATGAATTCTTTCAAGAATTACAAAACACCGACAAGGTATAGAAAAAAATTCTGCACCTCATCGGATGTTCTCACTTTTTTACCAAACTGGTCAGCCACGGAGCAATGGGTCTTGCAATCATTCTCGCATTCAGATATGCCATTTCCAGTGTCAGACAAGTGCTGCCCAGATAATATCCGTTTCGTTCTGCCAAGGTCATGGCAAGATTCGGTTTTTCCATATCTGTTAAACAGATCGGCAGCAGAAACTGCAATTGATTTTGATATCCCTGCGGTACTACCAGCCCCGGCTCAATTACTGCTTTTCGTCTGCCCAGTTCCACTGCCGTTTCCAGCAGCAATGGCAGATTCTTGAACCGAAGCAGCTTCTTTGGCAGCCGTTCTCGATTTTCCGGGTCGCTGAGAATGTGTTCTGCATTTACCCGAATTGGCCATTCCGGATTGAAGTTTACACCATTTTGCATCATCGGGAAATATGGCTTTTTGGGCAATGGTTCTACATACCGCAGCTTGGAAGAAACAGCATCACAGAAGCCGGTGAAATACCATTTCAATGTGGTGTCTTTCTTTTTGTTTCGTTCAAAGCAGGCGTAGATTGCCTGATATTGTCTTGTGTACAGTCCTGTATGAAAGCAGGCACAATTATTTTCCACATGGAAATACGCCGTTTCTCCGGTGTTGTAATCGATGCTCAGCTTCCGGAACATCATATGGAGATACCGTTCCAAAATCGGCGTATCTGTATTTTTACATTCGGTCTGCGGCTTTCGGAATCGCCATGCTTCCGGCAACGCTATTTCTGCCAATTGTTCTAACTGCCCGTACCAATCCGGCACATAGGCAAATTCAAATAAATCTGTTTCTATCATTTTTCTGTTCCTCTCCATTTAGGAATTGCTTTTATCAGCTTCAATTGTATTCGGGCTTTTAGATCTTCGTCAATATATCGATATGTTTTCCCTTGTGCATCCTCCCCTTTTACCGTTGCCAATGCATTGATGTAATCGTCATAAAAGCGGAGAATTTCTTCCAAAGCAGTTTTCTCCCCATTTACTGCGGCACAGATCAATTCATATGTAAGGTCATTTTCTTTCATCGCCATTCCTTTCATAATATTTGCGGATTGCTGTAAATGCTTTTTGTCTCCAGTTGTAAATGGTGCGAGGCGTGACGTGAAAGTACGCTGCGATTTCCTGATCGCCATATCCATACCAGAACTCCAAAATCAACGTTTCTCTCTGTGTTTTTGGAAGTTCCAACATAGCATCATAAAGCCAGTCGCTGGCAATCAAACACGGATACTTCTCGTTGTCTAAAATGAAATGCTCTGACGGATACACATCTTCTATTTCCGGAACATTCATTAGGTCTGGTTTCGCCTCACGGTTTTGGATTCTCTTTTTTTCTGCCGCTGCATCTCGATATTCATTTCGCATTACAGTTTTCACAAAGCAGTCAAAGATTTTTATTCTGCAGCTTTTATCGATAAAGGGAGTCAATCTGTTGGTTCCTCCCTTCTTATGCAGTTTTGCAGGTAGTGTGTATATCACTCCCTTTTAAACTACTAAGACGAATCAGGCAGAACAAAATCGGAAAATTTATTTGTAAATATTCTGTGTACTTTTATTTCTTACGCACAGCAACAAAAAAAGCAGCATACAAAACCGGTCATTTCGCCGGATTGTATGCTGCTTGAGGAAAAATAAAAAGGGCAGTCCTGCCCAGCTGTTTGCCGAACAAAACTGCCCTTTTTAGTGGTTGAACAATATCACCGCCGATTATCTATGAAATGATTGTCAATTTTCCCTTATCCATCTCACAAACGGTATCGCACAACACAGAAATGTCTTCTGCCGAATGGGATGCCAAAAGAATTGTTTTCCCCTGTTCCTTTAGATGGAGCAAGTACCTTCGCATATCCTGTACGCCGTCTTTGTCCAATCCATTCATGGGTTCGTCCAGAATCAGCAAATCGGGGTCTTCCATAATCGCTTGTGCCAAGCCCAATCGTTGCCGCATACCCAATGAATATGCCCCTACTTTCTTTTTGCTTTTGGGATCTAGTCCCACACTGGAAATAGCATGGTCGATCTCCTGCTTTCCGATTTTTCCACGAATTTGTGCTAGGAAATGCAGATTTTGATATGCAGTATAGCCAGGCAAAAAGCCAGGAGTTTCAATAATTAGTCCCATACTCTCCGGTATTTCTCCTGGTTTTTTCTTCTTTTCCCCATTGATAT
>NZ_DXUU01000104.1 GCF_019417665.1 Ruminococcus sp. | reverse complement strand
TTAACATCTATAATCCCATCTTCCAAATCAATATCACACCATCTGAGTCCAGTAAGTTTCGCTTTTCTTCTTTGTAATGAACTTCGATGACTCTACCGCATCTATCAGCAGTTTCAGTTCCGGCAATTCAAACTTACGACTAGCTACAAAGTATTTGCTTTGAGTAGAATGGATAGTAACAATGTCCATTCCAAACTCCTGAAGTGCAGCAATATCTTTTGTGACCGTCGTTCTATGTGCAGATATTCCGTATTCATCATTCAATATATTGATTAACTGTGTTGTGGAAAGAGGATTTTCTTCATCGGTTCTTTCCAGTAAAATCTTTTGTAAATATAAAATCCTTGGCTTTGTTTCCATAATTTTTATATACCAATCGCTCCATCAATAGTATCTGTCTACTTTTTCTTTTTAGGCTTAGGTGCTGTCAATTCGTCATACATCGCATTAAACAACCCTGTTAAAAACTCCTTACTATCAACATCTTCCACAAGCAGCATTTCCTTTGCCCCATCATACGGCAATTCATAGGTAGCTGTCGGCATATATGAAATTGCTGATTTTATCGGTTTTACAAGTAATCTGTCATCATAAATTCCGCCGACAATTTTACCACGATAATAAATAATATATTCGCCCATCATCGCACGGAAAGTAATCTCGTCCAATTCTGCCAACTGTTCTAATATAAATTTCAAATATTCTTTACTTGATGCCATTAGTTGTCCTCCGACCTAATTTCATTTTACTCGATTTCTTTTTTATGATTCAAGTGTATTCCAATATGTCCAATCCCCAATATGATTGCTGCAACAAATAAAAACGGGTTTTTGCCATATATACTCAATAGACAAAATGCACATACTGGCAATGTTGCACCTGCCACCGGAATACCCAGTAAGCTGCTGTACATATCCTTCATTGTCTTAGCACTTCTGAAATATCTAATCCAATACACCTCATATAAGACCATCAAAACAAATGCAATCAAAAGTATTACAGTCCAACCGGATATTTCATTGATATTAAAATCTCTGAATATCAATGACAAGCAGGTTACAGAAATTTCTCCCACTCTTTCAAATAACAGCAGTACCCTGTTTTCATTTTTCACATACTTATCATAATCTTTCGGCTTATTTTTACTCCATACAATATTTGGTAGCATCAGCATCAATAAAAATATTAAACCTATATATGAAAATCCAAAATTTACATTCATTATTGTATCTCATTTCCAAGCAATTTACGCCTTTTTATTGGGTGTCTTATTACCGTTTTGCATTTCTCCGGTGCAACTTTTCTTGGGTCTGATGAATAGATTTCGTGATGGCATCGCTCATCAGTAAAATCATTTACATAACCGTTTTCTTCAAGATATTTATCCATCATCGCCACGGTTGCAGGTTCATCATCAAACGCTCCTATATGCATTATCTGTACGCACAAACCTTCGTCAATACTCAAGAACTCTGCACCAGAGCAATCCATCTTTTTCTTTTTTGAAGCAGTTTCCACCGCCCAATCAAAATCTTTCTTTGTAATAAAATCAGGCAGACGAATAACAGAAATCCAGTTGAAAGCTGATTTATCAGTATAATCTATACTTTCAACATTGTCCTGCCACCAAAAGCCCTCAAGCGGTGGTACAACATATTCAAAAAATCCTTCTATTTTGTAATCCGTCTTATAGCTCATCTTGAGAGTATATGCAACAGCATACAAAACACCAATAGCAGTTTTATATTCTCCGCCTTCTTCATTAGGATTTCCTTTACCTCGTACCGCTATATAATTTGCCTTTGGAATTGTCACAATCTGCGGCTTATTCTTCGGCATATAGAACTCTTTATATTCTTTCTTAAAATCGAATCAATTATATGAAAGAGTGATGCGTAAGCACCGATGTCGTTCTCCTGCTTCTCCTTCTTCTCTTCCACAGTCTCCTGTTACATGGTACAATCAACGTATCTAATATGGAAATGGAGACGATCACTATGAAACGATTCACTGAGACAGAACTTGCAAAGGAACTTCGGCAACAATATATCAAAAATCCTCCGGAAGGCATGACTTCTGACGAAGTCCTCGACATGAGCGATGATGATCTTTTGGATATGGATTATTTCTTACACGAATTTGATGAGCTGGATGATGACGATTTCGGCGAAGAAGGTTTTTATATCTTCTAAACCTAAACCGTCTATTTCTCGTGCCCGCTTTTGTGCGGGCTATTTTCATTCAAAAGTTCGACGAAAGTAGAACTTTCCTATAAAGTAAAAAAGCGTCGCTCACGACGCGCAAGATTTGCTTCGCAAACTTGTTATCAGAATGCGTCTTCGACGCAATTTCCTATAAAGTAAAAAACTGTCGGCAGCTTAGGCTGCCGACAGAAAAAGGGTTTTGCTATCAATTAATTTTTACATTTCTTTCTCATTAAAGCTGTAATTCCAGCTATTCCTGCTGATGAACCGAGCAATAAGATATACATCATTGCCATATTGCTGTCACCTGTCTTAGGTGCTTCGCCTTCTTCATCAGGTTCTGGTACTGAATCCGGCTCAGTTGGTTCATTAGAAGTATCTTCTCCATCACCCTTATCCGGATCTGATGGTACATTTGTGTCATCTGAATTATCAACCTTAACAAGTGCTGCTATTGCATCTTCGATTGCCTTAGCCATTGCGTCAACCTTTGTCTGATCATCTGACATAAGATCTCTGTCTACTGCCTCAATAGCTGCTGTAACACCTGAGAAATCCACATAATCTTCAGGATTTAAAGCATTAGCCTTCTCGATTGCAGCATCGACTGCACTGTAGTCAGCTGCAATGTACTTTGTCTTCGTCCATTCAGCACTTGTCATTTCCATAACGCCTGCGCCTGATTTTGAACCTACAACTTCCTTGACATCCTCAAGCGGAAGTGTCTGATACTGATATGGAAGTACTCCGTTTGTATCATATGTAAATTCCATTGGCTTTGCTTCTTCAACAGTGTAATCTCTCTTCTCATACTGGTCTTCATTTACAATGTGTGAAGCCCATGCCCAGTTTCCAACTGTTGATTTATCTTTGTATCTGAATCCTGTTGTAAATAAGTTATCACCATTGTTATCCCAGCTGCTTCCTGTATATGTACCCTTTGAGTTAGTTACTGTTGAATTAACAATCAAAGCATTATTCTTTACATTCTGGAACATAATTGCCCATTCAGGAGCCATGTAATTAGTGTCCATACCCTGATACTCTGCACCTGTAATCGGTTCCTCAACTCCCTCAAATACACATGTGTCGGCTGCAATAGATGCACCGTTTCTTGAATTAATACAACGTGATAATGAGTATGGTCCTTTTTCTGCAAAAATTGGATGTGCTGCTGCCGCTGTCTGATGTGTTGAATCATCAATGTAGCAGTTGATAAGGTTACCTACACCCTGTCTGATCATAGGAACACGCTGTCCTGGATTGAGGTAGTGGTTGTATGCAAGTGTAAGTCTGATATTGCTGTTTGCATCCTCTACAACTGTTCCGTTACTTCTCTTATAGTTAACGAAATCCTTATCACCTGTACCGTTTAAGTGACATTTCTTATGGTATGCTGTATATGCCATAATCTGCTCAGGTGTTGCGCCGCCTGTTCTTAACTGATGATATAAACTTGTATCTGCCTTAAGTTCACCCTTCTGATATCTGCCCTCCATAAACATGATTGACTGATAAATAGAGCTGTCTTCTGATGGTTTTTCAGTTGCTTCATCACCAATTTTACACCATGAAATTGTAACTCCTGTTGCACCGTTCTCTAAGTCGATGTTACCATCAGAAGCAATTTCAAATGTACAGTGATCGACCCAGATATTTTTACCGCCGTTAATCTTCATGTTAGACCAGCCGACTTCTTTCTGTGCACCTGCGTCATCCCACTGCCACATCTCTTTGAAGTGGAGATTTCTGATAACAATATCATTACCTGTAATCTTAAGCTCTGTATGCTTAATAGCATTTCCATTCGGTGAAAAAATTGTAAGCCCATCAATATTACCTATGTTTATCTGTGTTACTCCGCTTTTTTCCATAAGCGGATTTGTAAATCCACCATTTACATTAGTTAATTCATTAGATGGTCTTTTATATTCCCTTACAAAATTGTACTTTCTAAGAACGTCTTTTGTAAGTAACTCTGTAAGATACTTATATCCAAGATCCAAATCCTTTGTGATTTCCATAACCTTAACTTTTCCGGACTGAGCATCCTTAATTGCATCAAGGAAATCCTTCTCATCATCAATTACTCTGTAATACTCAGTTCCAACATATTCACTTCTGTCATGAACATTCCCATTAACTGAAGCAAATCCTGTTATTGAAAGAAATGAACTATTGTAACTGCTCTCAGTTGATACTGTCCCCGGTATTTCAGTTACAAC
>NZ_DXUU01000103.1 GCF_019417665.1 Ruminococcus sp. | reverse complement strand
TCCGGGTTCGGACTTTCACCGAACTATTTTATCTGCACCGAACTGGCGCACCCTCATTTTTATCTTATAATTTGTCTGAATTTTCTTGTTTGCTGGAATCATTAGAAGCCGCCTCACTCCAGATCCTGGTCTGCCAGTACAGATAGCCAAAGTACAATTCCAGCAAATACAGTTCCTGCGAAGGATCGATTTTGCGTATTTCATCCATACAATCTACGACAAGATCGCCAAAATTCTTTTTCGGATCATACTGCAGCGGTGTTTTCCAGTTCATATCGCTATTGGCTTTTGCTGTACTATACTGCACAAGTAATTTGACTTCTTCATAGCAATCCGCTTGATGACAAATAGAAGCAATATCACGAAACTGGTTGCACCCGATTTTAGTTTTCGACCCGGCGTCTTTGGCAAACAGCTTTCCGAATTTATCTTGATCAATTTGTTTTTTCATGCCCTGAACAATTTCAATAATTTGTTTTTTGATTTGTTTTCGATCCATCTCATTTCACTCCTATACAATGAATTTTATGGCAGATCTCAATCTGACCATATCCATCCAATGTTTTCTCTCCAACTCCATTTTT
The DNA here is from genome assembly GCF_019417665.1 of Ruminococcus sp. GTDB lineage: Bacteria > Bacillota > Clostridia > Oscillospirales > Ruminococcaceae > Ruminococcus_C. Next base: position 3,871 of record NZ_DXUU01000103.1, on the reverse strand, counting down.
CTGCAATTCTAGTAACAGCTGCACTGCCTCTTCATAACGCCCTTCTTTGATTTCCAACAAAATAGATGTTCCCTTCAGCAAATGAAGATCCGGCTTTTTCTGTTTCCAATCTCCCCATTTCCTCGAAGTATCATACCCACTGTAAAGCTGTGTTTCTGCAACAATATTTTTCATTCGAAATGGCAGATCTTTTGCGCCAAATAATGCTGTTTCCCAAAGCTTTGTATAGTCCTCATCCGTCCGGATATCAGCAATCTCGTCTATCTTTACACAAGCATCTGAAAGCAGCAGAACTGCGGCTTGGTTTGTTGTATGGAACCGCTGATTAAAACTGAAAATGCGATTTTCCAGTTCTTCCTTTGTACACTCCTCTTCCGGCGTTATACGAACAATTTTCATCTTTCCAAAACCATTGGAAGCATATTTTCCGCAATAGATCACATCGCCCTCTGACAAAAATCCAGTTTCCGCATCATCGATCACCGCTTCAAAATGTGTCCCCTTCTGAATGGCACGAATGGAAAACAAACTTCCTGTTTTCGCAGTATTGGAATACTGACTGATGGCAGTATGGGTGGTTAAATGAATTTTTGGTTTTACCTGATGGAACATCCCATTCTCTTCACATAAAAATCCTTTTGCTGATTCCATACGTTTTAAATCATCTGTACATTTATGACACTGTACTTTACTGCTATCCACGATGGTATCCTGTATTGGATGATCCGTTCCGCAGTTCTTACATACTCTAGAGGTAAACGGCGCTGGAATTGCACCACTGATATATGCATAGGAAAAACGCATTTGAGAAAAATTTTCGCAAACTTTCCGTTGGGGGCAGTTGGCGCATACTCCGTTTGCATCTTTCAGCGTCACAAAATGCAGTTTTCCATCCGGCGTTGGCATATCGCCCAAAGGACATTCCAACAGAATTTGCTTTGCAAAAGCTGCCCGTAGAACAGAACCTCGGATAAAGGGTTCTGATTCCAGGAAATTGTCTGCAATACGTACGCCGCCGCACATCAGATCACTTTGCAGTTCAAATTCCACTCTCTGCTTCATTTACGCTCACCTCCACAAATCCCAGACCTCTGCTTTTTCCAAGACCGATACAATTTATAAGCTCCAGTGCTTTCCATAGACAAGCTTCTTCTGCCTTTTGATTCTCTGTAAAATAAGCTGTGATCTGCCCGGAAAATTCAACCGGCATTCCATCCGCATCAAAAGGCTCTACAACCTGTGTAAAGACCAATGCTCCTGCCATACTTGTCTGCAAATAACGATCCACTCCAACATTCGTTCTGGTCATATAGTTCAGCGGTTGCCGGCATTCCAGATTGTCAAAAATGATTCGTGACTGCTGAAATCCCGCACGTCCGAACATTTTACAGGTACTGCATGAACAGGGTGCACTGACAGTATCTGCCCGATGCGTTGCATGTGCTTCATCCACAAGAGAAACCATCTTGCTATAATTTTCCCGTACGATCCCTTTGAAAAGTGTTGCAGGAATATATGCCTGTCCATCCTGTTTTACTGTGATTCTCACACCATCCGCATTAGTACCACCGTTGATATGCAGTGCAGAAAGCAACTTCACTCGAACTTGATAGATCTTTTTCATATTGGATCATTCTCCCCCCTGCTGAACTGCATTAAATCAATCAAATCGTCCCAGATAAAGTAGGTTTTTCCGTCCTTATGATAATAGCCATCCTGATATACATATCTGTCCAGTGTTTCCGGGGGCAGAACTGCCTTTTCCTTATCCTTGCAGTTGATATAATCCAAAAACATAGACGCCTCAATTTCTAAATCTGCCTGATGAAATGCTTCGGAAATGTTGTACAATCGGGAAGAATCCAGACATTTATTCCGCTTCAGTTTCGATACATACTTTAAGATCTCTTTGGCGGCATCCAGGGAATAGGGACGTAACGTACTGATTTGTTTTCCCTCCACAGCGTTTTCATAGGTAGTCAGCACTTGAAACGAAAGGCTGCCTGAACAATGTTCCTGTTTTACCAGATCTTTCGCATCCGATAGCTGATCTTCTGCAGCTTCCAGCATAATTTTTATCGGCGTGTCGGACTTTGCAATACAAATACCAGCAGATAATGTAGATTTGGGATTCGGAAACTTTTGTTCAAACGCTTTGTTGTATCGTTCGATCAGATTTACGGCAAATGCCACAGCATCTTTTCCGGGAACCAGCAGAAAAATATCATCTCCGCCCATTGCAACGATCTCAAATCGAACGATCTTTTGTTCGCACATCGCACCATAAACGATCTCGGGCATGGTCTCACGGACAAAGTCACTGAAATCCATCATTTCAGTCAACTTTTTCAATTTCTGAATCATGCCGCCCATATTGTTGCCATCAGCATACACGACTGCAACATCCTCTGCATCAATGTCTTCCAGCTTATGTGCAAAACAGACCTGGTCTGCGAGAACATCTGCGCCATTTTTCCGCAAAAAAGTCCGATATGCCTCAACGTAGCGTCCTTTTGCGGATCTGCCTGCCAGAATCTTATGCAGACATCCACCGCAGACGACCTGTCCATTCCATTCATAATACGCCAGCCGCTTCTTACAAGCATCACAGTACTGCTCGGCATCCGGCAGAGTTTCTGCTTCAATTCTGATACCGTCTGAGAGCTCCTGATGCAGCATTTCACTTTTCGGTTTTGCTTGAAAGAGAATTTTCGTCTTTTTGCGAGCAGTAAGTGCCAATTCCAGTGTTCTAAGCTGTTCGCTGTACTGTTTTCCAAACAAGCTGCTCAACGAGATCCGTTCGCTGACATAATATGCTGTCTGAGCAGTCACCAGCCGTTTTTGTGCTTCCTGTTCCATTGCAATTCCCAGAGACGGGTCTGTATCTGCCGGGACTAGCGCAAGAAGATTTCCACCGCCGTTGTACAAAACGCAGTCAAAACCCACACTGTTCCGCAGAAATTCCGGAACAATATGCTCCTGCACCTCTGTAATGATTTTGCTGGCGCCGCGGATGTTCATCAGATCATTATCTTCCAGATAATACCCTTTGATTTTGTATGTACCGCCTTTCACCAGGCGTACCTCCAGATCTTGACGCAGAGGCGTTTCCGGATGGTTCAGATGGCATATTGCATTTTCTGCCAGCTGTTCTGCATCGTTTTTTGCAGCATGGGCGTACAGCGATGTCAGAATCTTTTGTAGTCTTGTTTCTGCACTTATTGCTGATTTCAAAGCGCTTCACCTCTATAATAATGTAAAAATAAACAAAATCATTTTGATTATATCATATTTCAGCAAAATTGTCAAGTAATTGTGCAAAAATAATACAAAACAGCCTGCACCAAGAAAAAATTGGTACAGGCTGTTTTTGTTTATGTGAGTTTCCTTCACCTTACGGAGTAAAAATTAGTTGCAAGTTTAAATTTACGATATAATTATTATAGAAAAGTTTCAATCACCTTACGGAGTTAATGTTGGTTGCGACCCAATAATATCGACAGAATAACACTAGCCTATATGTTTCAATCACCTTACGGAGTTAAAGTCGGTTGCAACCGCTAACAGTGATCTATTTGTCCTGAACCGGATTGCGTTTCAATCACCTTACGGAGTTAAAGTCGGTTGCAACCAAAGGAATTGATAAAGCATATAATGCTCTTGAAAGTTTCAATCACCTTACGGAGTTAAAGTCGGTTGCAACTTGCCAATGCAATCACATTTGCAAACCTTTATTGTTTCAATCACCTTACGGAGTTAAAGTCGGTTGCAACGATGAGAATGGTCATAAATGCTTTGAACGAAATGTTTCAATCACCTTAGAGCCTGTTTAGTATCTTTTAAGAATAATGCGGATAAAAGCGAGGGAAAC
>NZ_DXUU01000102.1 GCF_019417665.1 Ruminococcus sp. | reverse complement strand
CTATTATACCATATTTGTAGCTCAATGGGAAGATTTAATCAGTGTTTCCTTAATTGCCTGCTTTCAAGGAAAAACGACAGCACGCTAATTACATTCATAACAGATTCCCCAGAAGCAGATACCCTAGTTTGACTATCTTCTGTATCGCCTTGAAAACCTTTTATAGCATTTATCTTCAAAACGGCTGGAGTTTCTCCGTCAACATCAATCACATTATTTGCATAATAAATGCGATTGACCAGCCACAGAAAAAAATCACTGTTAATTCCAAAAGAATTATTTTCAATCTCATTTTTCCCAGTATATGATAGCATTTTTCGTAAAATAAGTTTCGCATCAGAATTTTTATTGATGATATAGTTCACTTGGTTTTCAATACTGTAAACTATAATAAAGCCTGCCTGTGGAACTATATTTTCTACTAATCCAGTACTTGTAATTTTATCATACGAAAAATTTATAATGTTAAAATCAACCTTTTTTCCCAACAATGTAACAGTCAAATTATCCGAAAAGCCTTTCGACATTTTCCAATTTTTACGTGAGATATTCAATGATTCATCATCATCTGGAATATCATCCATAATTAATTCAATTGCTTTTTCAATGTTGTCGACTTTTGTATCCTTCCATCTAGTTGTAGCCATTCACATCACCTTATCTCTATTACAGCTTTGTTTGATATAAAATCAGTAAAAACCGAATCATTTACTATTTCGGTTTCCAAGTCGGACTTACTTTCTCCAGCTTCATTCTTAATAAACAAAATGACGAAATCCAATCTCGTATTAATATACTTTTGCTCGCTAAATAGTTTCTCGACATTAATAACTAAGCTTCCGCTATCATTAATTGATGCAATACTATGCAGATTCAATCCCTTATTTAATAATATCTCTGCGATTGCTATATAAACGGTAATACCTACATCACGTGCTAAATCATCATCAGATATGATTTTTTCAAACACATTATAAAAATAAAATACTTTTACACCAATCCAAGCACTAAAAAACGGCATCACAATTGTTAGAAAAAAATTTATCACTTTGAATATACAATTTAAGCACTTATTTTTCATCCAAATATTCCTCGTTCAATCAACGGCTTAATTATAGTTTTTGCATATTCAGTTGCTCCTTCATTTACAATCACTATACCATTAGATTGAATTTTCAAATCAATTGGCAAAGAATCCTTCATCTTGCCCTTGAAAGATATACGGCTTATATCAATAGATGAATCATTTGAAAGGAATTCCAATTTGTCAGTTAATAAACAGACATAAACTGGGTTGCTCTGAATTGAAAAAATAAGCCTATTAACCTCCTCAGAAAGATCTTCATCATCTTCGGTAAATTCTATATTATACACTTTTAAATCGTATATTGCAGAAAATTCCTTTATCATTTTTACCATTAAAAGTGATGGTATAATTATTTGACGGTATCCCTTGCAATACTGTTTTTCCAAAAAAGCGTAGTATTCAACCGTTTCGTCATAGACAACAGTTTCGATTTTTGAATGAAGTTGAAAAAGTTTCAACTTAATATTTTTCATACCAACGCCTCCTATCATATAATATAGCCAGTAGTAAAGCCAGAATACACGTCTTCATGTCTTTAATTTCATTATACCATGCTTTTTTGCTATAGTCAATAAAAATCACAACTATCAGCATTATTTTTTGAAAAAAATCTACAGAGGTATTTCTCGACCCAAGCAAATTGTAATTATACCATGCAAACTAAAAAAGTCAATCTCATAAAAATAGTATAACTTGAGATAAAACAAATAAAAACCGGCTGTACCATGTAGGAAGCCCCACACAGTACAGCCGGTTTCGTTTGCGCATTCACCCATATCAACTCATCTTATCAATGCTCACATATCCAGTCACATACTTGCCGATCGGAGTCTTACCGCAATACTCCGCACGAGTGGTAATGCGATATCTGCCGTTTTTACAACAAACACCGTCGTAAATGTAGTATGTACCACCCCTTAGTCTACTTGACGGTGTAGCGGTTGTCTCATTCGCAAACAGCTGTGCCTGATCTGCGATAGTGACTTTCTCGCCTTGCCGCCAGTCGGTCCTGTATGCCGTATATGCCGCCTTACCATTTGCATCGTAGACGGTATACCCAGCCTTGCAAGCCTTTTTAGCGTCATTCAGGCTGCTGTACGCCCCAATCTGAGACGCAGCGTCAGTCCAGGACTTACGCACACGATAGATCTGCACCTTGCCATTTGATGTACCACTAGACGCTGTAGAGCCAGAGATTTTACGCTTAAAATCATTCCATGCAGATTCCGATCCGCTTTCTGCGTTCCATCCCTTGATGCCTGGGCAGGGTTTCCCCGTGACATCATAATGCCGGATGATGTGGTCGGCTGCAATGCCATAAGTCTGCATAAGCTGCTTTGTTAGTTCTACAGCGTTAGCGACTGCTGCCGCCGTAAAGCAGTATGTGCTGGAGTTAGCATCCTGCATCTTGCCAGTAGTGTTTGTACTGCAAATCTCAATGCCAATGCTGTTGCTGTTTTTACACTTGCCGTAGTGTGAGCCGCCTTTGGTGCTATACTTTGACCCTCCACAATGCCAGGTGTAACGGTTGCGGATGTCGGGGTTGTACAGCACTGCACCTGCATCATCTACGGTGTAGTCACTGGATACCTCACGATCAGTTGTTTTATAGTAATTTGCCGTATTGACGGCTGACCCTGCCTTAGATGTCACACCAGCCGTATAGTGGATCACGATATAATCAATAGATCTGTTGGCAAGTGCCTGTGTGTTGTGGGTGGATGTGCTTTTTGTGATAGTCATAGCTTAGTCCTCCTCATTTGTTTTTACTTCCGGCCGCCCTGCCACCGATGTTAGCACAGACAGCACTCCAGCCAACACCGCAGCAGACGCAACCGCTATATGCATTGCCGTAGATCAACAGATGAGACATCAGCGTTTCACGGAAAATAAAGGATGTCATTTCCGGATTTGGCTGATCGTGGAGCAAAAAATAGAGCGGATGCTGTGGCACTCGCTCTTTTCCATTATCGTTGTATTTGTACACATGAAGCGGTAATTGTGCAATCGCCTCGGACAGAACCCGAACACAGGCATAAACCACTGTGTGCTGCATGGCAGTGCGGTCATTGACACGCTTACCACTGTTCGTTCGTCCGAAGAAATAGCTGTAGCTGGGGCTGTCATAGCTGTTAGTTGGCTTATCTCTGGACTTGAATAGTCCTGTGAAAATACCCATGAAAATCAACTCCTTCTTATATCATCAACATATCCCTTGAATCATAAACCGATTCCTCAGACACACATCCACAGCGGATTGCACGGTCAAGAGCCATAATCATGGCAACCGCACCGTCAATCTTCTCTGTGGATTTTTCTTTATCCGGCTTGATGTTTCCGGCAGGGTCACGGCGAATGAAAATGTTATCCATCATCCAGCGGAGAACCGGGTGACCGTTATGAGCAAGTGTCTGTTCCAGAGTCAGTTTCATCAGTTCCTTGGTCGGTGGACTCATGTCTTTATATCCTTGTCCAAATTGTACCATCGTAAATCCAAGACCCTCAAGGTTCTGCGACATCTGCACCGCACCCCAACGGTCGAAAGCAATCTCTTTGATGTGGAATTTCTGCCCCAGTTCATCGATGAAATTTTCGATAAAGCCGTAGTGAACAACATTGCCCTCGGTAGTTTTAAGGTATCCCTGCCGTTCCCACACATCGTAGGGAACGTGGTCACGCCTTACACGAAGCGGCAATGTTTCTTCCGGCAGCCAGAAGTAGGGTAAAATGTAATAATGTTCATCTTCTTCCGTTGGCGGAAAGACAAGCACAAAAGCCGTTATATCTGTTGTACTGGAAAGGTCAAGTCCGCCATAGCAGATACGACCTGCGAGCATATCTTCATCAAATGATACCTTGCATTTATCCCATTTCTCCATCGGCATCCAGCGGACAGCTTGTTTTACCCATTGGTTTAGTCGCAACTGTCGGAAAGCGTTTTCTTCTCCCGGTGTTTCCTTTGCAGAGTTACACGCAGCTACGACCTTATCCATACCGATAGTCTTATCCAGTGACGGATTTGCCTTCTTCCAGACCTTCGGGTCTGTCCAATTCTCAGATTCATCTGCACCATAAATGACAGGGTAAAAAGTAGGGTCATGTTTTCTGCCCTCCAGAATATCCTTTGCCTTCTGGTGGACTTCATAGCAGATGCTGTTGGTATCCGTTCCGGCGGTGGTAATCAGAAAATACAAAGGCTGCATTCTTGCATCACCGGAGCCTTTGGTCATAACATCAAACAATTTCCGATTTGGTTGCGTGTGAAGTTCATCGAACACAACCCCATGGATATTGAAACCGTGTTTGCTGTATGCCTCAGCGGAAAGTACCTGATAAAAGCTGTTTGTGGGAAGGTACACGATGCGTTTTTGTGATGCTAAAATTTTCACCCGCTTGGAGAGTGCCGGACACATTCGCACCATATCCGCCGCCACATCAAATACAATGGCAGCCTGTTGACGGTCGGCAGCACAACCGTAAACTT
>NZ_DXUU01000101.1 GCF_019417665.1 Ruminococcus sp. | reverse complement strand
GGCGACAAGGGGCTTTGCCCCTTGACCCCACCAGCATTTTTGAAAAATTGCTGGACCAAAAAACTTCATTGCCGCCTGCGGCATGGTGTTGCCCTAAATGAACTGATCTTATAAAAACAACCCGACGGGCTTGCCGGGTCGTTTCCTTGTTCTGTTTAAAGGGTATATCCGTCGGCACGAAGTGCGTCAATGAGATCCCCCAGAATTTCCGCATTGGTAGAAGAGACAGCGTGCAACAGCAAAATCTCGCCGCCGTGGGCATGTTCCTCCAATCGTTCCAGAGATTGTGCCGGGTCGGGCTGGGCATCTGTTTTCCAGTCCACATAGGCATCGCTCCAGAACAGGGTGCGATAACCGCATTCCTGTGCGGTCTCCAATGCTGCCTCGGAATATTCTCCGCAGGGGCAACGGAAATACTGCATTTCATAATCATAGGTGTCCAGCACATACTGGTGCAGATCCATGATCTCCGCCTTTGCCTCAGATTCCGACAGAGTCGGCAGACTGGCGTGGGTCATACCGTGATTTCCCAGAGTATGTCCCTCTGCGATCATTCGTTCTACCAGTTCCGTTTCCTTCTTGACATAGTCACCAGTCAGGAAGAAGATGGCTGATACATTTTTCTCCTGCAATGTGTCCAGGATCTGTGCGGTATAGCCGTTTTCATAGCCCTGGTCAAAGGTCAGAATGATCCGGCTTCGATCAGGCGTTGTGGCATATGCGTCATATTCTGCATATTGTTCGTCAAAAGCAAGCGCATCCAACGGTCGGTTTTCGCTGTCCACCGCTGTGCCCTGCCCATAGCCAATGACCTGACTGCTGACTGCACTGACAGGCACCACCGGGATGACTGCCGCTGTCAGCAGTCCGGACATCATACCAGCTATCCAACGGTTCATATTGCGTTCGCCTCCTTGCAGCTGCTGTTGCAGCCAGAGTTAGTATGCCCGTGGGCAGAGAATTTATGCGGCTTAAAGTAGAATTAGGAATGATGAGTTAGGAATGGAAGTATCGCCTGCGGCGATGGATTTTAAAATAAAATCGATAAGCTTTCAGCGGCGTTTTATGATTCGTGAGCGAAGCGAACACTATCATCCCTCATTCCTAATTCAAAAAAATAATCCCCCGTTCCAGCGCAGTGCAGGTTCGGAGGATATTTCGAGCAGCCTTTGTTCCGCTTGTACGCAGGACACCGTGCTGTTTCTGTACGATCATGGAAATGCTCATTCATGTATTCTGCCTTGTCTCCGGCAGAGCATGGGATGACGCTCAGTTGCCCAAATAGGACTTTACCAATGCCTGGAGCAGCTCGTCCCGGTCGATATGCCGGATGAGACTTCTGGCATTGTTATATGTGGTTATGTAGGTGGGATCCTCGGAGAGGATGTAGCCTACAATCTGATTCACCGGATTATATCCCTTTTTCGTGAGCGCATCATATACAAGCATCAGCGTTTTCTTCATCTCGATCTCTTTTTCATCATTCACAGAAAACGTCATGGTTTTATCATACATGAAAAATCAACCTCCTTCGGAACTTGGATACTTTTCTATTATACCCGAATTTCATGTGATGTACAAGGGATTCCTACTTTTTTTGCCGTTTTGCAACTGAATGCACCTTGATTTTTGTGCAATTTGACGAACCTTTTGATAGATTTCTCAATATGTACAGAAAAAGGGACGGGGTTGTCCCTTTCTCCGACATGATCTCGCCTGGGTTCTGCTTAGAGTCTGTTCAGTATCTGGGCGTGCGCAAATTGCGCAGTCAGATTTTTTGGGAGATGAAGTGAAAAACGGAGGAAATCCTTTGTGGATTTCCGAGTATTTTCGCAAAATCTCCCAGAAAAGATGCAAGCAAGATGCGTGCGAAAAGATGCTGAACAGGCTCTTAACCCTGTGCGCTGGAAGTGCGCTTTACGAAAGAATCGCAGTTCGTGCACTCCGGCACAGTGGGGTTGGACTCGTGTGTGCCTACACAAATACAATCCAGACCGCAGTAGTTCTCTGTCACCATGTTGTGCTTGCACTGGGTAACAGAACACTTGATGTTGTTGTTTTTCTTTTTCATTTCCATGGTATATTCTCCAATTCTGAAAATGTTACTGCTGCGGCAGCATAATGCGTTTTCTCTGCCGCTCCGCCGGAACGGTTCTTTGTGGGGACTGCTGCCGTATCAGTACAGTCCCAGTATGCCCGATTCTGCAAATTCTATGCACAAAGCAGAAAACATTTTGTCGGGTTGTCGGATTGACAAGAAGGAAAAGAAATGGTATTATATTATGTATGAAGTTGGAAATTTATTTGCAGAAATTTGATCGTTAAAACTATAATATAGCGCTCATCTTGCTTTCTATGCAGCAAAAGGCGTACCACAACAGCAAGCTAAGATCCTGCTCCAGCGAAATCCCCAAAATCAGCCCCGATCTATGTGCATTACATATAAAATCAGGACTATGTTGTTGACTTTCTTATGCAATTGTGATACAATAAAAACAACAAGAGTTGGCATTTTCATGTGAGAGGATGGATAAATCAATATGAAACGAATATCACAACAATGTACAGCGATGCTCACCGCAGTGCTGCTGGCACTGACCGCCGTTGCTGTACTGTTTTCGCCCATGCGTCAGAGCTATGTCTCGGCGGAAACCACAACGAACAGTGCATCTACACTGAAAATTGCCACGGTGCAGGTCGACATGGATCAGCTGATAAAAGATCACTATCTGGTAACTGTTCCCGTTACATTCCCCGACAACCCCGGCTTTGTGATCTTACAATGCGGTGTCTCATGGGACAATACACGCATGAGTGCTCTGGGTGCAAAGCGCACTGACTACCAAACATCGCCGATGTTCGCCTATTCCCCCGACAACGATTACATGTGGGCGACCTATGTAAATAACTACAACGGAACTGATCTGTATGCCGTGACATTTCAACTCAATGAAGATGTCCAGGTAGGAGAGTTTCTGGAGGTCAACGGCGTATATGAAGACTATACCCACAACCCAGCACAATATGCCGATACCTCGGTGAATCATATTCAGCTAGACTACATATGCGGCGGCATCTCCATTGTGGATAATATCGTCCCCGAAGTCTCCCTGGAGATCGGCGATGAAGGCGTTGCCAAGGCATCCATGCAGGATCTGGAAGAAAATGATCATATTGTAGAAGTTCCCATTCGGGCAACTTTCAACAACGGTTTCAATGGGCTGGAATTCGGCGTCAGTTGGGACAACACCCAGCTCATCTCTGAGGCACCTTCCGGCAATACCCCGGAGGGACTATCCCTGATACCATCCTTTGACGACAGCAGCGGCACCGGATGGATCCAGGTCTTTGCGGATGAACGATATACCGGCACTGACATCTGCACCCTGCGGTTTCGTGTTCCCGACAATGCAAAACCGGCAGACTTCTATGAGATCACCCTGACCGCAACAGGATCAAACGGCGAAGAGGCAAATGTCATCAATTCCGACGGTAAGGAGGGTACATTGACCCTGTGCACCGGTACGATCCGCATTACCTCCACCCAACCGGTGAACTCCTATGCAAACGGCATCGTCTCCCTGCCAAATATTGAGATCACGCCGAAAGAATTAGAGGCAAATGACTATATCGTCAATATCCCTGTGAACATCTCCAAAAACAGTGCCTTCACCCAGTTGGAATTTGGTGTTTCCTGGGAAACAAGCAACCTGAATCTCATCGATTGCACTTGCGATGATGACAAAAATCTCGGCATGATCACATCTGATTACGGATCAAACGGCGGAATATGGCTGCCGTTCCTGTACCGGGGCAAAAACGGCGCATATGTGGGTACTTCTCTCTGTACCATCCAGTTCCGGGTACGCCCGGACGCTGCACCGGGTGATGTGTTTGCCCTGACTGTTGATGAGACTGACGGCGAGGGCTCCACTGCCATGATTACCGACATCAAAGGCGAATCCGGCAAGATCCGGCTTTCCTCCGGCAGCATTTCCATTGTCTCCACCGAACGGCAGGAAACAGCTGCTTCTGTGAAAATCGGCGATATGGAAATCACCATGGATCAGCTGGAATTCGATGACTACGAAGTAAAAGTCCCCTTGACACTGACCAAAAATGCAGGCATTGCTTCTGTGGCATTCGGCATCTCCTGGGACAGCAGCCTGGCAGTGCCCATGGACGCCACCTCTTTTAACCAAGAATATCTGGGACTGCAAGCCAACTTCTCCGAACAAGATATGATCTGGCTCAATTATATCAGCATCGACCCCGATGAGAATTATGTCTATTATGATCTGGATCTGGGGGTACTGGTTCTGGAGCTCTCCGAGGATGTCCAACCGGGAGATGTGATTTCCCTTACTGCTGTGGATCTTTCAAAAAATGGTACTGCTGCCAGTGCAGTAAACGCCGATGGCAACTCCACCATTCCCATTCTGGAATCCGGCTCCATTCGGATCATTGACGACACCGTGAACACCGAGGAAACTACCGAAACCACACCGCCGCCGCCAACAACAACAACAACAACAACAACTACTACCTGTCTCTTATACACATCTGACGCTG
>NZ_DXUU01000100.1 GCF_019417665.1 Ruminococcus sp. | reverse complement strand
AGTATGCGCCGGGGTGTTTCGCCGCTGCGGCGGCGACCAGGGACGCTGTCCCTGGACTCTGCCAGGGCTACTCGCCCTGGACCTCGCCAGCTGGGCTCAGCTGGACCAGCTGGCCAGGCAACCTTTGCTTGTGTGACTGACAGACTGGTTTTGATTTTGTGTTTATTTTTGATATTAAAGGAGGACAGGTATGGCAAGTGAAACAATTACTGTGGCGATCCGGACGGAATTTATTAAGCTGGATTCGCTCCTGAAATTCGCCGGTTTATGCGATACCGGCGGCTTTGCCAAGGAACTGGTGCAGCAGGGTGATGTCTCCGTGAATGGTCAGGTCTGCACCATGCGCGGCAAAAAAATCCGTCCTGGGGATACCATTACCGTTGACCGCTTTACGGTACTTGTAACCGCAGAAGCATGAGACTTACACGACTTGCGGCAGATGGCTTTAAAAATCTGCGCCAGGTGGAACTAGAACCTGATCCCTCATATAACCTGATCCTCGGTGAAAATGCACAGGGAAAGACCAATCTGCTGGAGGCAGTCTGGGCACTTACCGGCTGCCGCAGCTTCCGGGGAACCCGGGAACGAGATTATCTTTCCTTCGACGGCGGTAATTTGCAGGTAGAAGCCGGATTTCAGGACGCCAGGCGAGAACAGTCTATAAGGCTCTGCATGGTGCCGGGAACAGTTCCTGAAAAGAAGTTCTGGTGTAATGACGTGCCACGGAAAAGCGGTGAACTCTTCTCTGTGTTCCACTGCGTGGTCTTTACGCCGGAGGATCTTTCTCTGGTCACAGGCGGCCCGGAACGGCGGCGGTCTTATTTGGATCTGTGCAGCGCACAGCTGAGTGCGCCTATGCTGTCTCTGGTACGCCGGTATCAGCTGGTGCTCCAGCAGCGCAATGCAGTACTCAAACAAAAGCTGCCCCAGGCACAGACGGAGGCCATGCTTCATGTCTGGGATGGTCAGCTGGAACAGCTGGGGACGGAAATTGCCGTGCAGCGTGCCCAGTATGTGCGGCGGCTGGCGGCGGTCTGTGTGCCTCTGTATGCCCAGATCGCACGGGGCAAGGAGACGGTTTCGCTCCATTATCAGTCCAGTGTGTTCGGCAGAGATGCTCAGGAGGTGCTCCCCGACCGGCCTGCGCCGGAACTTGTGGCGCAGTATGGGGAAAAAATGCAGCAGAGCCGTCAATCAGACTTGCTTCTGGGACATACGGGGGTTGGCGTACACCGGGATGATCTGCTCCTTGCTATAGACGGCAAACCGGCAAAGGAATTCGGTTCACAGGGACAGAAAAAAAGTCTGGCGCTGGCACTGAAACTTGCTCAGGCGCAAATTTACAGCAAACGCCGGAAGGAATCCCCCATCGTGCTCCTGGACGATGTCATGGGCGAACTGGACGAGGCACGGCAGGCGGTGGTTTCTACGATCGTAGAGGAAATGCAGGTCTTTGTGACTACCTGCCATCTGGAATCCGTACTTTCCCCAAATGCCGGAAAGCGGTTTTTGTTGAAAGACGGCAGACTGGTTTCGGGACTTTGAAAAACGCCCGAAACTGCGTAAAAATCAACTTTCCACAAACTGTTGAAAACTCTGTGGAAAGCCTGTGCAGACCTGTGAAAAGAGGCGGAAAAGGCAGATTTTCCGGGAAACTGCACAAAATGATGAAAAGAAAATCATAGTGTTTCACGTGAAACACTGTAGTAGGATGGCTGTACGATATGATACACAATCGCAGCAATCAATGTGATAAGGCAACACCGCACAAAGAGCGCCTGACGGCTTTGCACGTCATATGCTTGCATATTTTCCGTCATATTTCACAAAAATGCTCGTGAATACACAAAGTATTCACTCCGCTTTTTGTTTCATCTGACGAAAAATCTGACAGCGCATCTGACGCACAATCTTTGTGTGGTATTGCCATAAATCCGCACAGCTGTCTCTGAAAGATAGTTTGTGCAGCTGCCGGTTTTTGTTTCACGTGAAACAAAGGTCGGACAAATTTGGAGGAATTGCAAAATGACAGAGGCAATCAAACCCAATGCCCAAAATTATGATGAAAGTCAGATCCAGGTGCTGGAGGGATTGGAGGCAGTCCGGAAGCGGCCGGGTATGTACATCGGCTCTACCGGCCCTAAGGGTCTCCATCATCTGGTGTATGAGATCGTGGATAATGCCATTGACGAGGCACTCGCCGGGTTCTGTACGGAAATTACGGTGGATATTCTGCCTGACAATGTGATCCGGGTCTCCGACAACGGCCGTGGTATTCCTGTGGGAATCCATCCCAAGGAGGGAATTTCGGCGGCAACGGTGGTATATACCATTCTTCACGCCGGCGGTAAATTCGGCGGCGGCGGCTATAAGGTCTCCGGCGGTCTACACGGCGTAGGTGCATCGGTGGTAAACGCCCTTTCGGAATGGCTGAAGCTGACTGTAAAGGACGGCACCCACGTGCACTTCCAGGAATTCCACCGTGGTGACTACAGCGACCCCATCCGGGTTATCGGTGATACCACGGAAACGGGTACGACAGTGGAATTCAAGGCGGATCCCCAGATCTTTGAGGAGACCACGGAATATGACTATGAAGTGCTCCTGAAACGTCTCCGGGAACAGGCATTCCTGAATGCCGGCATCCGCATTGTGTTCTCGGATAAGCGGAATTCGGAGGAAGAACGGACGGAAGTGCTCCACTATGAGGGCGGTATCCGGCAGTTCGTGGAATATCTCCACCAGAAACGTGGTCTGGAATCCCTGTCGGAGGATGTGATCTATGTTTCCGGCATGGATGGAGATTCCTTTGCAGAGGTTGCATTGCAGTATAACGACAGTTATAATGAAATGATCCTGTCCTTTGCCAATAATATTCATACTGCTGACGGCGGTACACATGAGACAGGCTTCAAAAATGCCCTGACCAAGGTGATTAATGAATACGGCAAAAAGTTTGGTCTGTTAAAGGATGGTACTCGTCTGCTGGGCGAGGATGTCCGGGAAGGTCTGACAGCCATCGTTTCTGTGAAGCTGACTGAGTGTGAATTCGAGGGACAGACCAAGGGACGGCTGGGCAATCCGGCAGTGCGTCCTTTTGTGGAGAAAATGGTCTTTGATAAGCTCATGACCTATTTCGAAGAAAATCCCACGGTGGCACGGGCGATTTTTGACAAGAGCCTGTCCGCACAGACGGCACGTGAGGCTGCCAAGAAGGCAAGGGAAACTGCCAGACGGAAATCCGCTATGGAAAGCGCTTCCCTGCCGGGCAAGCTGGCGGATTGTTCCGAAAAGACCACCGAGGGTACTGAGCTGTACATTGTCGAGGGAGACTCGGCAGGCGGCTCTGCAAAGGAAGGCAGAGACCGTCGCTATCAGGCGATCCTGCCCCTTTGGGGTAAAATGCTCAACGTGGAAAAGGCGAGAATTGACCGGGTATATGGCAATGAAAAGCTGATGCCTGTGGTAACAGCTCTGGGTACTTCTATCGGTGAGGATTTCGACATTACAAAGCTGCGTTACGGTAAGGTCATTATTATGGCCGATGCCGACGTGGATGGTTCCCATATCCAGACCCTGCTGCTGACTTTCTTCTTCCGCTTCATGCGTCCGCTGATCACCAACGGCAATGTCTATCTGGCGCAGCCGCCATTGTTCAAGGTATTTAAGGGCAAGAAGTATAAGTATGCCTTTGATGAGGCAGAACGAGACAGGTATATTGCGGAATTTGCAGACGCAGACGGCAGTACGGCAAAGGTTTCTGTTCAGCGGTACAAAGGTCTTGGTGAAATGAGTTCCGAACAGCTTTGGGAAACGACCATGAACCCGGAGACACGCTCTATGATCCGTGTGGAACTGGAGGATGCTGAAAGGGCAGATGAGATCTTTACCATTCTTATGGGCGACAAGGTTGCTCCACGTAAGGAATTTATTGAGAAGAACGCAAAATACGTGGAGAATCTGGACGTATAAGGAGGTTCTATGGAAGAAACACAGAAGCTTCCGGCTTTTGACCGCACAGCACCGTATCCTATTCCGCTGGAATATTATCGCACCGGATTTACGGCGTTTCAGAAAAAATTTGTCATGCGCCGGAATTATGTGATGATGGTGCTGTTTGCCGTCCTGCTGGTGTCCTTTGTGGCAGCTGGCATAAAAGATCCCACCAACAAAATGGCATATTTTCTTGTGCTCCTTTGCTTGACTGCGATTTTTATGCTGTGGTACAATCCCAGAAAGCAGAGACGTGTTGTTCTGGATATGGTCAAAGAGATGGAAGGTCAGCAGTATACGGCGGAATGTGACGGCAATGTGCTGCGGATCTGGACACAGCAGGATGAAGATGATACGGAAGTGATCCCGGAATCAAGAGTGCTGCTGGAAACGGCGTGGATCCAGACCTATGAGGAATTTTACCTGATCTGCGACGGAAAACAGATGTTCTATATTCTGCCCAAGGCAGCCATAGGGACAACGTTTGTTCAGCCGGAGCAGCTGGAAACAGCAGAAACAACATCCCCGGAATCTGAATAATCGCCGCAGGCGGCAATGAAGTTTTTTGATCCAGCAATTTTTCAAAAATGCTGG
>NZ_DXUU01000010.1 GCF_019417665.1 Ruminococcus sp. | reverse complement strand
TATAAAACATAGCTGCTCCTTTCACATCGTCATGCCCATGCTGGGTTCTTCCGTGAGTTTCTCAGCCTGAGACAATCCCATTTCTTCTTCTGTTTGCAGCGACCAATCATTGCTGTCATTCCAGAAGCTAACATAGATTTCGCCGAAATCAGCAGTTTTTATCGGATGCTGCTCCATGCCCTCAAAAAATCCGTCTGAACACTGACCAGTCAGATAACTACGCAGTTCTTCCAGTTCGCTGTCAGTCAGTTCTCCGACAATCCGGCATTCAAACACGCCCATAAGTTTACCATTGATTTCCCTGACAGATGGAATCGCCGAGAAAACTTTTTCGCTGACGGCAGGATTATCGTTATAATACACCATAAGTCCTCGATGTTCTTCTTCCGGTTCAGAGTAATCCTGAATGAAATCGTTGATTTCATCCGCACAGACATCGGCATATGCAGACGGAATTTCCTCAAAATCCTCCTCTGTAACTTCCTCGTCCCATTCGTAATCAGGTTCTTCCGATTCTCTGACAATTTTTAGCGGACAGTAAAATGTCAATTCCTGTGTCGGTTTGGCTTCAACCGTGATATCCGGCTGAAAGGGAACTTCGATGGACTGACTTTCTGCCATCTGAATATCCTCCCGTTCTCGGAGCATTGCCGCCACCGCGTCACGCAGAACAGATTTTACATCCAAATCGGATTCTTCCAGCAGTTCATCAAATGTGAAGCTTGTTTCACCGCAATGGGCAAGCTCTGCAACTTTGTCAGCGATTTTTTTCAGATCGTTATGCAGTCGTGTTTCAGCGGCGGTCATTTCATTGTTCTCCAGCAGTGCTCTTGCGTTGGGAACAAACTGTGACTTTCTGGCGTAATTGCTGCCTTCGGCTTCTGCAATAATGCCGTCTCCGGTGTCATAGTCCAAAAACAGCAGACAATGGGCAACATCATCGCTGTCGATGCACATCAGGTCACGATATTGGGCAATGTATGGATTGTCATCCAATGTGCGACTTTTCAGGTTCTCAAAGCTCCTGCCGTAGAGCGTGACAACCCTTTCCACGCAGATTTCATAGGGCTTATAATCGGATGCTTTGTGATTCAGTGTACTGTTAAAATGTAACTTCTTCATATTCTTCCTCCGCAATGTATTTTGAAGCAGTCTTTTTCATCTCTGCCAGAAACAAAAAAAGACCGCTTTGTGCAGCATCACGTGTTTCGTGATACCAGACAAAACGGTCTTCAAAAATTTGTATACTATTTTCTACTTAAAAAATGGAGATTGATGTTTTATCTTCTCCAATCTGCCCTGATTTTTTCCTTTGCATCGGTTCGAATCCTGTTACATTCGAAAAACTGCCGAAAAATATCTACGGTTTTTCACCTGCTTTTTTCGTCGTTTAGGCATGAAAAAAGCCCGATATTTCGGGCTTTTTCGACCATATATCTTTTTTATGGTCACAATATGGTGGAGCATAGGGGATTCGAACCCCTGACTCCCACACTGCCAGTGTGATGCGCTCCCAACTGCGCTAATGCCCCAATAAAGTAATTATAGCACAGTGGGTATAACTTGTCAATTTTTTCACATTTTTTCACAGAAGCGGCAGATTTTGTCTGTCAGATCAAGCTTTTTCTGTAGGATCTTCATCAGCCTCGTCCAGATCTTCCGGCATATGGATTTGTGCCGGCTGGTCTACAGCCGCAGCATCGTCTCCGCCAAAGGAGCAGACACCGTCAGCGCAGCAACCGTCCTCGGCTTTTTCTTCTGTTGTTTCGTCAGTTTCGCAGCAGCATGTGTCAGCCTCGTCTTCTGTGCAGCAGCAAGCGTCTTCAGCGCTGTTTTCGCAGAAGCAGGTCTCTTCTTCGCTTTCTTCTGTGCAGCGGCATCCGCCCTCAGGCAGATCGTCGCAGTTACAAGCGTTTTCCAGCTTTTTATCATGTGCTTTCTTCAGTGCAAAAATTGTTGCGGCGGAAGCTGCCGCAGCTGCCATTACCATTGCGGCAATTGTACTGCCTTTCATAAGAAACCTCTTTTCTCTGAGCCCCATTGTCAATCACATTCTAGTCACGGCTCAGTATGCAGCTAGAATGGCAAAACCTTTGACCATAGTCATAGTATACCATGATTTCAAAAAAAATACAAGTCCTTTTCTGCTGTGATGGCAGATTTTTTTGTACAGGCATGCACGCCTGTCCGTTTATTTTGTTTTGTTGGATTGAAATCGTTCTGATGCAGGAGCGTATTATATTGTTTGCCCATAAGTTCGAAGGGAAATTCGTTCTGGTTGACAAATCCAGTGTATCGTATTATAATGAAAGCATTCCAATCACAGAGAGACAGAAAGGAGCGCTGAAATATGCTGGAACATTCCCTGGCAATTGCACTGATCATAGTGACAGTTTTGTATGTGACAGCCATGGTGCTGCTGTTCTGGCGGTATCGGATCGCTATGCGTCAGCTCAGTGAGAAACTGAGAGAATGCCAGGAAGCAAAAGAAGCTGCCAGACAAGAACTTGTTCAGGAAGAAGAGGACGATTTTACCATATAATGACTATGTCATTATGCGCAGACGTAATATGTGCCGTCCA
Source organism: Ruminococcus sp. (assembly GCF_019417665.1). GTDB lineage: Bacteria > Bacillota > Clostridia > Oscillospirales > Ruminococcaceae > Ruminococcus_C. The sequence continues at coordinate 59,225 of NZ_DXUU01000010.1, read as the reverse complement.
GATTTACTAGGAATACAGGGACTTCGTCACAAGCCACAGTGGCATCCTCGCTGTTGGACAGCATTGGCTGTATCGTCAGTGCCTTGCAGCTTTGCATATGGGTATCGCAGTAGGTGTCGTCATCATTTAACTCGTTGAACATTTCAATCAGATACTCAATGCCGGATCCGGCGTCAGTCTGTTCCTTGCAGTCGTTCACTGAGATCTCTGCAAAAGTGAAGTCGCCGTCAATCTGTTCCTGGAATTTCTCGTGCTGCTGCGTCAAATAAGCACTGTCATCCAGAAGTCCGCCGTATGCGTTCTGATAGAGAGATTCCATGTAAAAATCCAGAACACAATCGGAGAAAAGGGGGACATCCTCATTCTGGATGGCTGCATAATAGTCTGTCAGTGCTTTTAACTCGCCGTCTTCTAAGAAGCGCTTGTCATATTCTACAGGGACGGCATAGTCTGTGTCCCTGCGCATGGTTGCGCCATATTCCAGATCCTCCATGGCGATATCCTCGCCCTGTTTGTCGCTTGTGTTTGTACCAGACTGCGCACCGCAGCCAAAGCAGATGCATATCAATGATGCCGTCAGTCCCAGTGTGAGAACGCGGCGGAACCAGGTCATTTTTTGTGTCATAATCACATGTTCCTTTCCGGGCATGGCTGCCCAAATGGCTTTATCTATTACTTTATCACATTTTCTCGGAAATGTCAACAATATCACGCAAAGAGTATGCGATTTTCAACCATGAATGTATAAGAGCCTGTTCAGCATCTTTTCGCACATGTCTTTTCGGTGAATTTTACTGCTTTCTGCGTTAAAAATTCTTGCCGGGCGACAGCCCGCCTGCGAATTTTCGCCTTGAAATCAGCGAAAATTCACTCAAAAATCCATGCACGACAAGATACTAAACAGGCTCTAAAGACACGGTGGGAGCAAGCCACCGTCCTGCACCGGATTCTTTACATTTATTGCTATGCGAAAAACGTCAAAACTCGTAGGGTGGGGGCTTGTGCTCGCCGTACGGTGTTCTGTAACCAAAAAGGAGAAAAACTATGCCGCGATTTTTTTTAGAAGAACTGGACGAATCGGATGTTGTCATCACAGGCCCTGATGCTCGCCATATCGGGCTTTCCCTGCGGATGCGTGTGGGGGATATACTGACCGTCTGTGCCTATGGACGGGATTATACCTGCCGCATCCGTTCCATTACACCGGAGGAAGTGCATCTGGAGGTATGTTCCTATACTGCCTGTGCAGCTGAGCCAACGGTTTCTGTGACGCTGTACCAGGCCATGCCAAAAGGGGACAAGCTGGAGCAGATCATTCAGAAAGCCGTGGAACTGGGGGCAGTACGTATTGTACCGGTGCTCACACGGCGATGCATTTCCCGTCCGAAGCCGGCGGAATTTACAAAGAAGCTGTCCCGCCTGCAAAAAATTTCCGAATCCGCTGCAAAACAGGCAGGACGTGGCATACTCCCGGAGGTCGCACCTATGTTATCTTTCGGCGAAGCCTGTCAGGAAATCCAGAAGGCGGACAAGGCAATTCTATTGTACGAAGGCGGCGGCGTGCGCTTTTCGGAGGTGGATTTGCAGGACTGCCGCAATATCGCCCTGATCGTGGGGAGTGAGGGCGGCTTTGACCCGGAGGAAGCCCAGAAATTACAGGAACAAGGGGCAGTGCCGGTATGGCTGGGAGAACGTATCCTGCGTTGCGAAACTGCACCTCTGGCAGCAATTTCCATCCTCATGCACCTGACGGGGAATTTGTGATGGATTGCTGGAACGGATACCATCCGCCCGGATTCTCTCGTAGGGAACGACCCCTGTGTCGTTCCGTCTGATTCCAAGTATACCTTGCGAACGATACGGTGTCGTCTCGTCTGATTCCCGATACGCCTTGGGAACGATACGGTGTTGTCTCGTCTGATTCCCGATACGCCTTGGGAACGATACGGTGTCGTTCCGTCTGATTCCCGATACGCCTTGCGAACGATACGGTGTCGTCTCGTCTGATTCCAAGTATACCTTGCGAACGATACGGTGTCGTTCCGTCTGATTCCCGATACGCCTTGGGAACGATACGGTGTCGTCTCGTCTGATTTCCGATACGCCTTGGGAACGACACAGGGGTCGTTCCCTACAGTTGAATTCTTCGTGACAAATTTCAAAAAAGACTTGCAACTGTGTAAAAAATATGGTATAATGTTTTTATCTGTTGTTCTGACCGTCCAGGGGGAACGGCGGAACACCTTTTTGACGGTATTTTCAGAAAAATACCCCATTCTATTCCAGATACCGCCGTATGGTATCGGTTTTTTAAGGAGGAATTTCATGGCAACTACCAAGACAAAAGCCGCCGCAGCTTTACCTGCAAAGCGCAGTATCAGCGTCGGCGGTATTCTGACCAGCCTGAAAAACTGGATCGTCCGGAACCGGGTCTATCTCATTGCATTTGCAATACCCGCTGCTCTGACGTATCTGGCATATGCGATTTTCGGGCTGTATCCGTTCGGCGAAGAGTCGGTGCTCTGTCTCGACCTGAACGGTCAGTACGTCTACTACTTCGAAGCACTGCGTGATGCGTTCTGGGGAGACGGCAGTATTTTCTATAACTGGTCGCGAAACCTCTCCGGTGAGTTCATGGGCATTATCGGCTATTACCTCGCCAGTCCCTTTACGCTCATTGTATTGCTGCTCCCAGAAAAATTCATGCTGAACAGTTTGCTGATCATGCAGCTGTGCAAGCTGGGTGCCGCAGGTGTTACCTTTAATTATTTCCTGCAGAAGCGCCGGGGCATACAGCCCTATCCGTCATTGCTCTTCTCCACCATGTACGCAATGATGGCGTATGCAGTGATCCAGCTCATCGACCCCATGTGGCTGGACGGTCTGGTGTTCCTGCCCCTGATCATGTTGGGTATTGAATACCTGGTGGACGATGGCAGACGGCTGCACTATATCATTCCCCTGGCGATCATGTGTGTGGCAAACTTCTACATCGGCTATATGATCTGCTTCTTCGTGATCCTCTATTTCCTGTTCTATCTGTTCCTGGGTTCGGACAAGAAGCGCAAGGCATATGATTATTTCACCGTCATTGTACGGATCGCCTATTCATCCATTATTGCCCTGGCATGTGCTGCATTCATGCTCCTGCCGGTGTACAATGCGCTGAAACTGGGTAAATTCGAGTTCACTGACCCGGACTACAGCTTCCGGTTCCAATCATTCCCTCTGAGCAAGACACTCCTGGAAAGTGCACAGGATTCGCCGCTGATGGTGTTCTTGTGTGATCTGCTGGACATGCTGCCTCAACTGCTGCCGGCACAGTATGATTCAGTCAATGTTCAGGGTAAACCGGAGATCTACTGCGGTCTGCTGACGGTAGTGCTCCTGCCCTTGTTCTATCTGAACAAGAATATCAACCGGAAGAAAAAGATCGGCTATTCTGCCCTGATTTTTGTTATGGTCATGTGCATGCTCATCACACCTGTGGACATGATGTGGCATGGCGGACAGGTGCCGAACTGGCTGCCCTTCCGTTATGCCTTCCTGTTGTCCTTTGTGTTCCTGACCATGGCAGCAACAGCTTTTGCGAACCTGGAGGGCATCAAGAAAAAACATCTTCTGGGTACTGCCATTGGCTTGGTCATCTTCATTGCCGTTGTAGCCGGCATGAAGTTTGAGCAGATGTCAAAGGGCGCTGTTTGGATTTCTGCGGCAATTATGGGTATCTATCTGATCCTGCTGTACTTTATGACCGGCGGAAAGATCACCCAGGGCAAACGAGGCATCAGCATTGCACTGACCACCATGATGCTCTGCATGGTAGGCGGTGAGGCGGTTTATAATGCTGTGGATTCTATGAAGGACATTGATGAGGAAGTCGCATATTCCACCAGAAAGTCCTATCAGAATTACATGGAGAACGGACGTGCCGCAACGGATATGCTGGAAGAAAAGGATGACGGTTTCTACCGTGCAGAAAAAACCTTCTACCGTTGTGTGAATGACAATGCCGGCTTTGGCCTGAACGGTATTTCTCATTCCAGCTCCGTCATGAACACCCGTATTATCAATTTCATTGAGACGCTGGGTTATTGTATGCACAGTTATTACACACGCTACGACGGTAATACAGAGGTTGCAGACTCTCTCTTGGGTATCAAATATGTCCTGGATCGGGGCGATAGCAATGACCAGAAACGCCGCCTGAATCCGGCATATGAGGCAAGATGGGCATATGACTATACCAATGAAAATGGTACGGATAAGACTATCACAGCCTACGAAAATACCAATGCCCTTTCTATCGGTTATATGGTGGACAGCACGGTGACAAAGATCGACCACCTGGGCAACGACAATCCTTTCAACAGCCAGAATATCTTCATGAGTACCTTGAGCGGCAATACTACATTCGATGACGCCGGTCAGTTTGAAGGCTGGACGCAGTACTATACGCCCTTGAATCTGGCGGAGAATCCCATTGTCAGCGATTCCATTACAACAAGTCCTTATGGCGAGCAGACGAAGTATGATGTCACCGGCGACAGCGACCCCACTGTGGATTTCCATCTGGTGGCTGAGTCGGAGGAGCCCATCTACATCTACTTCAAGACGGAATTCCAGAAGGAAGTCAACCTCTGGATGTCCACTTGGGATGAAGCAGAGTGGAGCGAAAACGAGGCTGCATGGAGAGAGAACAACTCCGGCGAATTCACATGGGTGGATGCAGACGGCTATGCAAGGGACAACGGCGGATTTGAATCCGTGGGGCAGTATTTCGAGGGCGACAACTACATTGCACTGCGCCTGGGAACCTTCGAACCGGGTACCAAGATCACCCTGCGAATGACGGTTGCCAATTCGGAGAAGTTTACTATCGTCAAGAACTTCCTGTTCTACACCTATCATCCGGATGTATTCCAGGAGGATATCGACAAACTGAAACAGAATCAGTGGCAGATTGACACGGAGAAGAGCAATGACCGAAAGCTGGTTGGTACCATTACTGCCGAAGAAGGTCAGCTCATGATGACCACCATTCCGGATCAGCCGGGCTGGACTGTCAGGGTGGACGGCAAGAAGGTAGATCAGCTGGCGATCGTAGACGCCCTCATTGGCGTAGAGCTGGAGCCGGGTACACACACGGTAACTATGACTTATACACCGCCGGGGTGGTGGATCGGCATCGGATTGCTTGGCGGCGGACTGATTCTGATCGTACTGTTCTGGTTCGGAGACCGGAAACGCTATGCAGCAATGCTGGTGGAACTGGAAGCTGAAAAGGAACGGGAACGGCAGCAGGCGAAAAAGCGGGCAAAGCTGAAGTCTAAGCCTTCCGATGAGGACTCTCCTGAAAAGCTGCTGGAAAAGCTGGAGACACTGCATAAGCAAGGGATTCTGACCGATGCAGAGTACGAAGCGAAAAAGGTGGCAATTCAAAAGAAAAAGAATGAAACGTAATCAGAGCGTTTCGCTTTTATAGTGTAAATAACTGCGCTGTGCTTGGTGGAAATTGTTCCATGGGCACAGCGCTGTTTTTTGTTTATTATTTTTTTGTGCAGCCTACACCAAAAATGTATCTGCACATTTCGTCTTCCACGAGGAAATTATGTATCCGGCAGCGATTTATACATCGTGAAAAAGCAGCTTCGATCTGACTGATTATAAGAGCCTGTTCAGCATCTTTTTTCGCACGTCTTTTCGGCAAATTTTGCCGTTAACTGCGTCGAAAATCCTTGCCATACGTCAGTATGCCTGCGGATTTTTTCCTTGTAAACGACAAAATTATGCTCGAAAATCCGCACATAAAAAGATACTGAACAGGCTCTAAGAAGATGGGTCTTGTGTTTTTTCAGTCATAATTTGCATTGGGTCTGATTCCTTGCTCCTTTTTTCATAATATCTTTCTGTTCATTTGTTTTTGGAATTGGTTGATCAAGAAAGAACTGCTGCACTTTTTTGTTGGTGCAACAGTTCCTTTTTTCTATTTACTGCAATATTTTTTACATAAAATATTTATATATATATCATTGATAAAAATAAGAAACGGCTCAAATACACGGTCAAATAGGAATGTATAAACAGCGCTGAAAATATTGTTGAAAAGTCGGAACATAACAGCATATTTCAGACCAAGTATATTGACTGCCGTAGAAAGTGCGCTAAAAGCATTAAATGTAGTTTGCCAGCCGTAATGAACAGAAAGTCCCATACCGATTCCGCCGATTATTCCGAAAATAGAACGCAGACTTTCCGGTGCAAGCAAATAAGCGGCTAAGAACAAAGCACTTCCTGCAAGACTTCCTATGATACGATGTTTTGTACGCTGTACAAGATCGTTTCGGAAAGGCACAGTCACAGACATTGCAGCGATACCCATCCAATATACCTTAGGAACATTTAAAAGAGAACCTATCAACAGTACAGTGGAAACACTGAAAGTGAGACGAAGCTGCCATCTGCTTCGGGTAGATGATAAACTGAATTCCTGAAAAATATTTTTTAAACTGCGTTTGTAATCGATTTTTCTATGATTGTGGTATAAGATAACAGATGTGAGCACAGCGCCGACAAAAAGTCCTATCAAGCGCATTTTAAATGCATGACCGCTAACGTTATATCCTTGAAGCAGCAGATAGGAGAGCACCAATGTAGAATGGTTAAACATAATTACATTGTGACTTCCGAGCAGCAGTAAAAGAAAAATGAAGATCATATTGACGCAGAAGGCCCAGCCTACGGGAAGAACACTGATGATCTTAGGCCCTACTGCAAGAATTCCGAATACAACAAAGACGCAGAAAATAGCATGGGATGTGCGAATCCCAAAATCTGAAAATCGAAATGCCATTATACTTAGCAGTACTGCCAAACCTGCAATAGCGTTTCTTTCGCCAAAAATGATACTGAACAGAGTGATGAATGCTGTACAGAAAGCAATGTTAAGGAGAATTTTTAAAAAATAAATTCCAATGTGTTTGGCTTTTTCTTTTCGCGTTTTAAAGCTGGCAATATAATCCTTAGAGCCTGCTTGATTAAGTTGAAGTTCCTGATAAAATGTCATTTTTTACCTCCTCATCGCATAACATTTTATTTGCCTCTTTTATCTGATCGATTAAAGAGGCAAATCGTTCTTCTCCAAGAGTTCTTCTAAGCTTATATATGGGTGATAAATAATATCGGTAAGTTTGTTCAAGCTCCTGATTACCCTTTTCGGTACCCAGAAGAGTGTAACTCCGCCTGTCTTTGACACTGTATTGCTTGGTTATAAATTCCTTTTGGGTTAAACGTTCGATCAGTCGGCTTACCGAAGATTTGCTAAGCCCTGTCAGTATGGTCAATTCCATAGGTGTTAACGGCGAGTCAGATAATACAATTCGTGACAGAAGAGTAATTTCTTGAGCAGATGTGAGACTCCCTCGTTTATTTCTTTTGACATGGAGACTGGCAAAAAGCCGAATATCCTGCATTTTTTCTATCATATCAGTTCGGTCGAATTCTTCCATACAGACTTATATCCTCCTATCATATTGGGCTATAAAAAGTTTATTAAATTCAAGTGGTTTACAATGTGAACTACTTACAATTATAACAGATAATAAAGTTTTTGTCAAGCGATAACTTATTATGTTTTGAAGAAGAGAATCATTTCTTTTTATGACTAAAACGTGAAATTTGTTTTATCCTTCAAAGCCTTTTGTAATACATATTAAGAAGAAACTCTGCTTGGAAAGGAATTAAGATCATCATAAATAATAATTCGCTGCAACAGATGTACTGCATACAGCTTTATCCTTTGGCAATGCCTCGACAAAATTGCAGCTTGCCGCACAAAGTGCAAAAAATTGACACGCAAAACGAAAAAAACGCTCCTGAACGTTGCTGCTCAAGGGCGTTTTTCATTGCATATAAACGGTATTTAACCCGTGTTTTATCACTTCAATTTTTTATCAATGCTTGCGACATGATCCAGGATCTGTTCTAATGTGTCTTTCGATTCTTGCTTACTATAAAACGTCTCGATACGAATAATCTAAATCCACATTACCAGAAATGCCGTCCACCTTTCCGACATTGCTGTACTGCCAGAGATCATAAGCACCGCTATAAGTACACTTGCTTGCCCACTGCGCAACCCAGATAGGCAGGTCGGATACACTTAGGATATCCGCCAGCACGCTCTTGCTTGCGTACACACCAGCCCCGGCAATCCGACTGCAAAAAGTCCGGCAAATCTGTGTGTACAGGCTGCCGTTTGCAGCATTCAGGGGTTTTCCGTGCCGTGACTTGTATCCGTCAGCATCCTCCATGTCCAGCCATACGCCAAGCACAGGCTTTCTGCCGGAGATCACACGCAAAACATGCTTTGCTTCGCTTTCCGCTTCATTTGTTGATAATGCGTAGGAATACAGATACACGCCGTATGGCAGCCCCACACGCTCGCATTCCGTCATATTCCGCACTGCTTGCGCATCATCTTGGCTGGCGATATCGCTGCCGACACCAACCCGGATCATGGCAAAATCCACCTTGCCAGATGCCTTAACCTTATCCCAGTCGATTACACCTTGATGCTTAGAAACGTCAATGCCTTTGGCTTTCACGCCGGAACTACCCATCATGGACGATTTGGCAATGCCGAATTTACAGCGAAATTCGCTTGCCTTGAAATGCGGTGTCAGCTGTGTGGTGTCGCTGTAAGTATAGTTTTTCACTGCCATGTCAATCATCCTTTCCTTTGCCTTGCAGCAAATCAATTGCTTTTGTCAATACTTCCGGCATAGGCACGCCAAGCAGACCTGCATTTTCCACGATAGATATAAGCTCGTTTACCATAAATGCAATGCAGACCCCATCCCGAATGTAGCTTGTCCCCAGCATAATATCCAGCCGCACTGCAACCAATACTAGCAGTAGGGACACGCCTTTCTTGGCAAGTCCTGTCCACCCGATGAGGCTGGACAGATGTCCATTTTCACTCTTTTGGGACTTGCCTGCCGCCGCAACAATAAGCCCGGTCAAGTAGTCCACACCCATAAAGATTAGTAATGTTGTCAGTGACGCATCCCAACCTCCGAACAATCCAGCGATAAAGCTGCCAGCAACGCCAAGCACGGCGCAAATAGATTCCTTCACTTCACATCCTCCTTTATAGTAAAATCTCCAGTCATAGGTACTAACATTTCTGGTTTCAGATTGCCAGATGTATTTACCAACAAAAATTTTCCCATGATCTCCTTCCGCATCTCAGGAATATACCAGCAGATCAGAAAAAGTCAATCCCTCTTCTCAAAATATTTTTAGGCAACATCACACAAAGAATGTCTAGAAGTTTTGTGTGATGTTGCCTTTATAGAAAAACACCCGGAATTCATAAGATTCCGGGTGAAAAATTGATATTGTATTTTTATAATACACCGAAATATGTTGCGATCACAGCCGCTTCTGCCTGTGCCATGCGTTGTAGGTTGGCATCGTTGAGAAGCCAGTTTGTGGCACGCGGATTGGTGTGGTAGCTGTGCTCCAGCAAGATCGCCGGAACACCTACAGAGGTAGCACCTCGGAGCACGCCGTAATAATCTCCATGTTCTCCCACACGTTTCCAAATGGTGCCTGCCTGATAAGTGCCCATGACCTGGTGCACCGTATCTGCTAGTTTTTGTCCCAGCACATCCCCAGCACCTGTTACCGTGCAGCATGCTAGGGGAGCGTCTATAGAAGAACTATTGCCGGCATTGCTGTGAAGGCTCAGAAATAAGTCACAGCCTGCCGCCTTTTTTCCTCGTTCTTCCAATCCCAGATCGCCTGCCTGAGTGGGACGAGTAGTAACGACCTCAATGCCATAGGATTCCAGTGCTGCTTTCAGTTTCAGATGCAGATTCCAGCTCATATCCGACTCGTAATATGCACCATTCACAGGACTGCGGTTGTACTTTCCGTAGTGTCCGGCATCCAGACAGACACGAATGCGTTTTAACGTGCCATTTTCTTGAAACAGATATTTTTTTCCATCAATAATCTGTGCACCGGTTGCCATAGTGCCGTCATTCAGGAAATAATAGTCTCCGGTGGAAAGTGTCAGCCAACCGGTCTGCATAATGCCAGTGCCGAGGAAATAGTAGCGATTTCCGTCAATGGTCTGCCAGCTCTTTTGCATGGTTCCATCAGGTGCAAAGTGATATTTGTTCTGGTCAATGACCTGCCAGCCGGTCTGCATCACGTAGTTATTGTTGAAATAATACTTTTTTCCGGATTGTTCCAGCCAGCCGGAAAGAGGCGAACCGTCTGTCTCATAGTAGGAGACTGTTTTGTCCGAAAATGTACAGAATCCAGTTTTCTGGGTGCCATATTCGCTGTCGAATAAGTATTTCACACCGTCCAGCGTGAATTCTCCTGTCACCTTTCCGGTTTCGGGATCGATGTAATAGCGGTTTCCGGCATAAGTGAACCAACCGCTGCACAGTTGTCCGGTTTCAGGATCGTAATAACGCCGGATGCCGTTTACTGTACGCCAGCCGGTTTTTTCAGTACCAGTATAGTCAAATAGATAGATGCTTTCGTCGATTTCCTGGACGCCCACTGCCGCCTGATAGGTCTGCGGATCATAATAATGCCAAGCACCGTCAAAATTTTGCCAGCCCGTCAGCAGAGTGCCGTCTTTCTGGAACAGATAGGGGATACCGTCGATGATCTGTACATCTATGGCAAAGGAGCCGTCGTCATAACAGTATTTTCGTCCCTCAGCTGAATCCATCCAGTCGCCTTCTTTCGGGGAGACCGGATCTGTTTCGGGGATATTTATTTCCGGTGCAGTGTCTGTTGCTACAGGGACTGCCGTTGCCACGGGAACGCCAGTGGCAACAGGCACAGCAGCTGTATCTGTGGCTTCTGCGGAAGCTGTCCCAGAGAACAGCAGGATTCCACTGGCAGCTGCACTCAGCGGCAAAAGCAGCCGGAACAGTTTTGGATAATGCATTTTAGATTCCTCATTTCTCTTGCTTGCATCCTGGTCGGAGACAGGCTGTCGTTATCATACATAGAACATTTTACAATATTTTTCTCAGTTTGTCAAGGGAATTGCTACATTTTTCACGAGAATTAACTTAGAAATTAATTTAGGCAACACCACACGAAGATTGTGCAGTGTTGCCGTTATCTTACATATAGAGGGATGCAAATTAAGACAGGCGATATCTTTTTACACTGGATGTTGTTTCAGATTCTGTAGATACCGGCTCAGGAACTCAAAAAAACTGACGACTTCTTCATGTTCTATGGCACGTTGGTGCAGCTGAATGATAATATCTCTCTGACAGGTGGGTTCTGCAATGGGCAGCAACTGGATCTGTTCCATATCTGCCTTACCCCAGGTGTAATGCGGCCAGAAGCCAACCCCAAGGCCGCCGGCAATCAGGTTTTTTACCGTATCAGGGCTGTCACTTTCATAGATGATGTTGGGCATAAATCCAGCGTGGAGACAATAGCGGTCGCAGATCGTACGAATGCTTCGAGAGCCGGATAAGCTAATGAAATCCTGTTGGGCGAAATCCTTCAACAGAACGCTGGTACAGTGCGCATAAGCGGAATTCTGGGGGACTGCCAGAAAGATTCGTTCTGTAAAAATCTGATAACGTTCTTTAGAATCGGATGGTTCCTGAAAAAATGACCGGGTAAAGATGGTGATGTCTGCATCCTCGCATTGGGAATTCTGGATAAGTCGGAAATTCAGACCGCTGTGCTGCTTTTTATAGGAGATCAGCGCATGGGTCACCAGGGTAGAAGCAGCCAAAACATTGAGCCGGATGGTCTTTTTTCGAATCTGCGCCAATTCCTGGATGGTTTCTGGAATTTGGTGCAGATTGTCCAAAATAGGCGTCAGAGCATCCCGGAGGTAGACGCCATATTCCGTCAGAGCAATATTTCTGCCGTTGTGATAAAACAGGGGGACACCCAATTCTTTCTCCAACCTTCGGATGCTCTGGGTCAGAGATGGCTGAGCAATGTGCAGTTGTTCCGCAGTACGTGTTACATGCTGATTTTTGGCAACCGCATAAAAGTATTCCAGTTGTAATAACTCCATTTCACACCCCTCTAATTTATGGGCAACACCGCACAAAGACCGCCTGACGGCTTTGCACGTCATATGCTTGCACATTTTCCGTCATATTTCACAAAAATGCTCGTGAATACACAAAGTATTCACTCCGCTTTTTGTTTCATCTGACGAAAAATCTGACTGCACATCTGACGTACAATCTTCGTGCGGTATTGCCTATGATTTTTCTCTATCAGACCAGATCTTCCCACAGTACATCTGTCCCGCTGACAGAGGTTTTGGCATAATACAGCAGCATCAGATATGCATCATCTGCATCAATTGTGCCATCACAGTTCACATCTACCAAGGGTATCAGTGCCTGGTCTGCCTCTGCGCTGCCGGTCATGGTATAGCTAGTGTTACCCAAGGAACGCTTTGCGTAATATATTAGCGTCAGATAGGCATCATCTGCATTAATAATGCCGTTTCCGTCCACATCGCCGCGGGTGCCCTCATCCTCTGCAAAGGTCGCTTTGATATTGATTGTGCCGGATGCGGTGCGGTATGCAGCGGTGTCTGTAGGGGTAAATACCCAATGCAGAAGATTTGCACCGCCGTGAAGAACTTTTGTTGTATCTTCTGTCCAGGTAATCGTGCCCGGTGTATCTCCTTCAGATAATGTGATTGTCGGCAGGGGATCGCCGGATGCGTAGTTCTGTTCTGGGACAACGGGGGTTACAACAGGCTCTTCCTTGAAATGTATTGCTGCACTTTGGAACGTTTCATTGTTTTCTGCAATGGTGACATTTTTCTCCCACATGGCTTTTGTACCGTCATACCAAACATCTGTGAGCGCATCCGAATATACGCTGTTCTCCTCAATAGAAGTCAGACTATCAGGCAGGTACAAATTGGTCAGGTCGGAACAGATCAGCCCACGTGATGCAATGGTCGTCACACCGTCCGGGATCGTGTATAACTCGTCAGTTTTCCCCATGGGGTAGACGACTAGTGTTGTCATAGTTTTATCATATACAACACCGTCAGAATCCATCAGGTATGGATTGTTTTCTGAAACAGAAATTTCCGTTAGTTTATTCGTGCCGTACATAGAATAGGATGAAATTTCTTTTAAAGTATCGCCAATGGTCAGCTTTGTCATATTCCAACAGTTGCTTATGGTGCTGGGGTTTAGTTCTGTTATGCCAGTGGGAATATAAAATTCTGTAAGAGAGGTACAGCCATGAAACGCACCTTTGCCGATTTCTGTTACGCCGTCCGGCAGCCAGAAAGACTGTAACGCACCGTCGGGATAAAAAGCGTCTTCGCCGATGGTTTTTAGATTCGCAGGGACAGTCACAGTTTCCAGGGAGTCACACCAGCTGAATGCGCATGATTCGATGGTAGTGACACTGTCGGGAAGAGTTACAGTTTTTAGATTCTTACACTCGGAGAAAGTGCAGTCACGAATCGTGGTGATTTCACCCAAGATGGTAATCTCCAGAAGACCGCTTGCCTGATAGAATGCTTTTTCACCAATTTCTGTGACAGTAGAGGGGATGGTAACGGTGGACAATGCAGTACACTCGCTGAATGCCCCTTCACCAATAGTAGTCACACCCTCAGGGAGCGTGACGGATTCCAGGGCGTCCATATAAGCAAAGGCTCTGTCTCCGATGGTGGTAACGCCAGCAGGTACGGTCACTGTTTTCAGATAATCACAGCCGCCAAGCAGTTCGGGCGCAATTTCTGTCAGATTGGCGGACAATTGGATCTCTTCCAGGGCACTCCAGAAAAACGCTTCTTTTCCAATTGTAGTAACACTGTTCGGGATCACGATGCTTTTCAGCACATCACAACCCATAAATGCGCTTTCGCCAATGGTAGTCAGTCCGTCTGGCAGTTCGAATGTCACCATCTTATCACAGTCCCAGAATGCACCGTCTCCTATGACTGTCACAGTATCAGGGATCGTGACCTCAGTCAATTCCTGTCCCACGTACTTAAAAGCATCTGCACCGATACTGGTGACGGTTTTTCCATTGATCTCTGCCGGAATGTTTGCTTTTGTTGCCTCATACGGTTCAGTGAGACCGGTGATCTCCAGCGTACTGTCTGATTTTTCCCGATATGTGATATCCCCATAGGAAAGTACTTCTGTGGTATCTGCTGCGAGAACAGGCATTGTTTGTATCAGCATTACTGCGGCAGTGAGCACTGTTGTTCCGATTTTCCAAAACTGTTTCATATATGTGTCCTTTCGTGTCTTGATGTGGATATGAGATAAGTATACCACATCAGCGGTGGATATGCAAGATGCTGATAGCCTTCTCTACAGCACGGCTGTAAAAAAGCGCACAGGAAATATCTCCGGTGCGCTGCTGTTGCCTTAATAATAATCGTATGCTGTAAACTCTACTGCCACCATAGCGAGGATAAGACATAAGATGACCAGTACAGAGAGTACAACACCGATGATGGAGCAGATCAGACCGGCATTTGCCATGCTATTGCTGCTGCTGGAGAATTCCGGCTTGACCTTTGCATCTTTCCGTGCAAGGATGGAAAAGACTAGTCCGGCAATGCCAAAGATAATGCCGGCACCATAAGTACAGGTGGCAAGAATAGAGATGATACCAAGAATCATTCCTGCAACACTTTTGCCGTCTGTTTTTTGTGTATTCTGGTAATAGTTCTGAGGATACTGGGTATAAGGATTCTGTCCATAGCCCGGCTGTCCATAGGTCTGTTGTCCATAACCAGATTGCCCATAGGTGTTCTGTTCATAGTTTGGCTGGTTGTAGCTCTGCTGTTGTCCATAAGATTGCTGAGGATTCTGCTGCCCATAGGAAACCTGCCCGTACTGCTGTTGGCTGTAATTTTGCTGGGGTGCAGGTTGGGGCTGATTTGGGTAACTGGTCTGCGCATAGGGATTCTGTGCAGAAGTCTCCGGCATGGTATAGGGATTGTATGTCTCAGGGGATTCCGACTGGGATGTCCCAGAAAATGTCTCAGTAGGTGATGCTGGCTGTACGGAATCCTGGACAGGTGGTTCCGGTGCAGCAGCCGATTCTGCCGGGATGCTGTCTGTAGTATCCGGTGCGGGTGTGTCGATCGTATCCGGTTTCGGCGATGTATCGGACAGCGGTGTGCCGCAGTTGGAGCAGAATTGAGTGTCGTCAGGCAGCAATTCGCCGCAGGTTTCACAAGTGATCATGAATCATTCCTCCGTTTATAGATGTTTCTGTTTATTTGTAATTTCCAGTTGATTTTGATAAAAAAGATCAAGAACTTTGACAGATTGATATCAGCAAATTACCTTGGCATACCGTCCACCATTGCTTTGCCTATGAGTAAAAGCAGTCCGATAAAAAGCAGGACAGCTGCGATAGAACCGATGATCCCAATGATGGAACAAACCAGTGCCATTCTGGCGCGCTGTGCATTTTTTGGATTTACAGCACGTTTTTCAGCGATACGTGCAAGGATGATCCCCGGGATGCCGACAAATAATCCAGTACCTGACCACAGCATTACCGCAGAAAGAATGCCGCAAACCAATGCTGCAACGCTCAAACCTTCTGCCCGATCATCAAATGGCTGACCGCAGTACATGCAGAATCGGCTCTCTTTTGACACCAATGCCTGACAGCGTGGACAATACCGCATGTAAATCACGTCCCTTCCAATCTGTATGATTCCTTAGGTTTAGTATACCATATGACAACACTTTTGTCAAATTCTGTTGTTCTTTTGTTGATGTGCCTGCTTTTTCAGCACACGCACATCGGTTCCAACAAATTGCAGACAGGTATACGTGGTGAAGATCCGGGAAGTAATGCGCTCGTCATAGTGATAGGAGATACCGTCATAGTCCATGTTAGTGCTGATGATGGTGGGCTTATTTCGGTTCATCCGGGTGTTGATGATGTTATACACGACCGACTGATAGAACTGAGAGTGGAACTCCGTGCCCAGGTCGTCTAAGATCAGCAGATCACAGGAGAGAAGCGATTCCAGGGTATCCATATTCCGTTCCTCTCTGCCGAAGTGCTCTTTTTCCACCTGGCGCAGGAAATTGATGACGGAATCGTAGAGAACGCTAAAACCTTTTTTTAATACCTCGTTGGCGATGGCAAGGGACAGATGCGTCTTTCCCAGTCCGGTCTTGCCAAACATGAGAATGCTGGGAGAATCCAGGGAAAAATGGTTGGCATATTCCCGGCAAAAAAACAGGATCCGTTCCATTGCCGTATAGCAGCTTGTGCCGCTTTCGGTGTGCTGTCCGTTGTAATAGGACAGGGAAAAGGTGGAGAAACTGCACTGCTCAAATTGTACACTCTGGTTCAGTTCCTGCATTGCGAGCTTTCCGGAAAGCTCCGTAAGACAGCTGCAAAATGTACCATTGGCGTAACCAGTGTCCTGGCACTTTTCACAGGTGTAATGCATGTCCAGATAGTCTGTCGGATAGCCGTGCTGTGTCAGAAGCTGGCGGATCATCTGTTGTGCCTGTTGATTTTGCTGACGCAGTGCTTCCACCTTTGTTTTGGCATCACCGCCCTGCTGGATGATCCGCATAAGATCCCGGCTTGTCCGGAACAGCTGCCGGTTGATTTCCGTAACTTCAGGAATACGCTGTTCGATCTCCTGGATGCGCTCCCGATTCTGGGTCATAGCAGCGTTTCGTCTGGCGGAGACGACCTGCATGGCGTGTTCCAAATGTTCCTCTTTCATGATACTGTACCTCACTCATCCAAATTATAGATAAAGGACTTATATGCCTGGGCATTGTCGCTCTCTGGGATCTGTTTTCCACGGATTTGCTTCCGGTTATCTTGGGGTGTCGGATGATCCTTGGTATCCACATCTGTTCGGGTACGGTAGCCTGCTTCCATCCAGCGCATGAGTACGCTATTGATATAAGGGAAGGACAGCTTGTCGATGCCCTCCAGTGTCTTTTCATAAGCGTAGGTGATCAGTTCCATGGGCACTTGTTTATCTTGCCATTGGTCAATGAATTCCTGCTGCTTCGGGGTGGGCTTGCGGTTCATTTCAAATGCCTTCTGGATATGTCCGGTAAAACTTCGGCGGTGTTCCATGTCATTGATGGCGGCGTTGACCTGAGGCAGGGTCTGGATGCCCTCGTTCCACCAGGCAGTGATAATGGACTCCGCATAGGAAACACTGGATTTGTCGATGGATTTGCAGTAGAGCAGGACAGTCAGAATGATGTCACTGCCAATGTTGTTATAATCATGCATCCAGATGAGGGCTTTCTGTTCAATATGGCGCAAAGGTCTGCCCAACTGCTGTTCCGACAACTGGAACAGGGTTTTCAGATCCTTGGACGCCTCCAGAGCGGCGGCAATTTCTGCCGGACTGAGTTCGCCGCTTTTGGCACTGGATAATGCCACAGCGTGACCGGAACGGGATGCCGGCTTCGATGCCGATTCAACGACAGGGGCAGCCGGCTGCGGCGGGACGGTCTGGGGATGAGACTGGGATGCCTGTTGTCCGGGCACTTTCGGTTCTGATACGGCAAACAGGTCTGTCTGCGTCCAAAACAAGAGCGCTTCCTCCACCAGTTCTTCTGAGATAGACAACGCCTCTGAGATCTCACGTTGATCCACGGTCTGGCGGTTATGGCGCAGCAGATACAGCAATACTTTCAGCTGCGATGGCGTAGCCAGCTTTAAATATTGATCCACCACAGCATTCGGCACGCCGAACATCTGTCCGAATCCAGTTGTATGTACAGTCAGATCCAAAAAAATTTCCTCCTTGCGAAAAAAATGCGAAAAAAGGCTTGACAACGCAAAAAAAATATGATAGAATAAATATTGTCGCCGACATGTCGGAATTGGCAGACGAGACGGACTCAAAATCCGTTGCCAGCGATGGCGTGTGGGTTCAAGTCCCACTGTCGGCACCATATTGGTTAGAAACCGTCAATGCAGAACTGCGTTGGCGGTTTTTATTTTTTGAATGTTTCCTTCTGCTTTCAGAAAGGCAACCAGGCAATGAAGTTTTTTGACTCAGCAATTTTTTAAAAATGTTAGTGAGAATCAGGGTGCATCTTTTTGTAATGAACTCACTCTACATAGCACATATCCTATCACAGCACACCCATCCATCCTATGCGCCGGCCGATCCTATCCAGAACAGAAGATAGAAAAAAAGCCCATGCTACAAATTGTAACACGGGTAAAATTTCCGTACTTCGAAAGAAATACTTGGCGTGCCCAGAGGGATTCGAACCCCCGACCTACTGGTTCGTAGCCAGTCACTCTATCCAGCTGAGCTATGGGCACATGTTTGATTTTTCTTATCAATGTCTCTCACAACGTTATTTATTATAGCACATTCTTTTCGGCTTGTCAACCCCTTTTTTCAAATTTTTTCGATTTTTTTGAAAATCAGAGAAATGCGGCGAAACTGCGTCGTTTTTTATTGCTTGGGAGATCGGTTTCGCAAAAAAGATACTCCGGGATCAGAAAAAGCCGGAGTATCTTTTCTTGTCAGATGTAAATCACCCGACAGTGTTTTGATTGGATTATAAGTAATCTTTGATCAGACCAATACAGGACTTGCAGACCTTCTTATCGTTGAAGTCGATGAGATCGTCTGTACGGGAACAAAGTGCACAGCTGCACTGTGCCTTCTGGATGATGATCTTTTCTCCCTCAGTATAGATCTGCAGGTAATCGTTGCATTCGATCTGAAGCTGACGACGCAGTTCTTTCGGCAGAACAAATCGTCCGAGACTGTCGACACGGCGCATAATTCCTGAATCTTTCATGTTAGCTCTCTTCCTTTCTGTCTGCCTTTTTATAAAGCAAACGATGTTTTCATAATGAATCGACGTATTTTTGTGCCGCTTCATAATCTTCATTATACAGCATTTGGCGAATTCTGTCAATCGGTAGAATTGACTTTTTCAAAATATCATGTAAACTTATGGAACGATAAGAAATTTTTATGGTAAAAATGCAGAACTCAAAAAAAAGTGCTTGACAAACCGGACGAGTTGTGCTATAATAACATACGTTGCTTGTGGCATATATCAAAATGATATATTTGCTTGTGACAAAATATCAAAATGAGATATTAGCTCAGTTGGCAGAGCATACGCCTTTTAAGCGTAGGGTCGAGGGTTCAAATCCCTCATATCTCACCAAGAGATCCGTATCATGAATTTTGTGATACGGATTTTTTGTTTTACCCATGAAAACAGAAAGGTTGATTCATATGAATACAGAGCTCTGCCGCCGCGTGCAGTCCATCTTGGAACGGGGCATCCAGGAGCAGAAAATCCCTGGTGCTTGTGTGGGCATTTACCAGAACCAGAAGGAGTTGTACTTTGATGCGTACGGTGTTGCCGACAAGGAGACCGGGCGTGTCATGCAGACGGACGCATTGTTCCGGATCTTTTCCATGACAAAACCTGTGACAGCTGTTGCCGCAATGATGCTCTGGGAACAGGGTATCATGGAACTGAGTGATCCTGTCTGGTGGTATATCCCCACCTTCCGGAACAAGCTTGTGGATCAGGACGGCGAACTTGTTCCGGCAAACCGGGATATTACCATCCAGGACTTGTTGAATATGACTTCTGGTATTCCGTATCCGGATCGCTGGTCGTTATCCCAGAAGAAAATGGGCGAATTCTATGATGAGATAAACCAACGGCTCTCCACGGAGCATCCGGTGGATACTCAGGAGTTTGCCATGCGTGTGGGAAAGGATGTGCCCCTGTTGTTCCAACCGGGGACAAAGTGGGCATACGGTGCTTCTGCCGATGTGTTGGGAGCAGTGTTGGAACGAGTTGCGGACAAGCCGTTGGACGAACTGTACCGGGATATGATCTTCCGTCCGCTGGGTATGACAGATACAGATTTTTATATACCGTCGGAAAAGCGTTCTCGTCTGGCGCAATTATATGCGTGGGACAATGAGGACGGTGGTCTGAAAGTGGAACCGGATCCCCATTTGGGTATGACAGATTATCGGAAAAAGCCGGCATTTTTTTCCGGCGGTGCAGGGCTGATCTCCAGCCTGCGTGATTATGCCCAGTTTGCCAATATGCTTGCTGGAAAGGGATTCCATGCCGCCAGCGGAACCCGTCTCATTGGGGAGAATACCTGGCGCTATATGACCACGCCGCAGCTGAACAGCCCCCAGAAAGTTGGTTTGGATTGGCCTCAGCTGGCGGGTTATACTTATGGTAATCTGTTCCGTGTGCTGGAAGATCCTTTTGCGTGTATGACCAATGTACCAGCAGGGGAATTCGGCTGGGACGGCTGGACGGGTCCTTATTTCTGCGTATCGCCGGGAGATCAGACGGTGCTGATCTATCTCATTCAGGTCTGCGGCGGCAGTACCAGCGATATTGTACGGCGTCTGAGAACAGCAGCGTTCGGCTGCCTTTCATAAAGAACTAAAATAAAAAGCTGTTGCAATACAGCAGAATTACACAAACGGATATGTATATCCTCGTGATTCTGACTGATTGCAACAGCTTTTTATATAATAGCGTTATCAGGTCTCTTCCAGTCCAGCGTCAATTCCGCATTTTTCCAGACCAATATTTTCCGGCGCAGCCGTATCGCTTTTGTCTCCGGATTTTTTCTTGGGGAATACAAATTTTAATAGAATTGGCGTGATGATCGTGGTGAATACAACCATAATGACCAGAGGTGTCATGAATTTCTCGTTCATAAGTCCTACAGAAGCACCTTTGTTTGCCACGATCAGGGCAACCTCACCACGGGAAATCATACCAATACCGATCTGCAAACTTTCCTTCGTGGTATACCGCATGATCTTTGCGCCGAGACCACAGCCCACAACCTTTGTCACAACTGCAATAAGCATGAGCAGCAGCATAAAGACAATGAGTTTTCCGGTCAGTCCGTCCAGGGTCATGGCAAGACCAATGTTAGCAAAGAAGATGGGAGAGAGCAGCATATAGGACAAAGTGTTGAAACGGTTAACGACATATTCGTTTTTCTTCAGACCCGAAACTGCCAGACCAGCAACAAATGCGCCGGTGATATCTGCCACGCCGAAGAGGATCTCAGCCACAAAGGAGAGCAGCAAGCAGAATACAAATGTCACAATATTATGGCGGCGCAGATTTTCGTTGCTGGATTCCCGCCATTTTTTGAAGAAGTAGTGGTACAGGATCGCTGCACCGATTGCTACGATAAAGAATGCCAGAATATTGATGACAACGGCAAAGACGCCGTCACCTGCCAGCAGGGAACCGAAGGTCTTTTCTGCTTCGCCGCCGCCGGATTTTTTACCGCCCAGGCTGATGACAACGGTCAGGGCAACGATGCCTAAAATGTCATCAATGACAGCAGCACCCAGAATGGCGTTTCCGGCACGGGAGCTCAGAGCACCCAGTTCTTTCAGGGTCTCTACGGTGATGCTGACAGAGGTTGCTGTCAGGACAACGCCGATGAAGATATTCTGCCAGAACAGGGACGCCATCTCCGGATCCTGTTCCGTATTGTAGATGTCTGACAGGATAAATCCGCCCACCAGGGGAACAATGACACCCAGCAGCGCAATGACAAAGGAGGCAAGACCTGCCTTTTTTAGCTCCTGGATATCCGTTTCCAGACCGGCGCTGAACATGAGGACAATGACACCCAGCTCTGCCAGGCTGACGATCAGATCGTTTCGCTCTACAACGTTCAGTACCATTGGTCCTAGGATAATACCGGCAGCCAATGCGCCTACCACCTGAGGCAGACTGATACGTTTTGTCAGCAGTCCCAGCAGTTTTGTTGCCAAAAGAATGATCGCAATTTGCAGTAAGAAAGAATAATCATTGTTGAACAAGAAATCTTTCAATCCCATAGGAATCTATCTCCCTTTTTTTCAAATTTCAAAGTATTCTGTCTGAAAATGCAAGCTGTCCTATTATAAGAATGTGATATCAGGAAAGTATCTGCCGCAGCCGTGCCGCATCCAGTCCGTTGACTTTCTGATCCAGACAGACGTCTGCATTGGTGTAACCCTGCTTAGACAGTTGGGCATCGCCCACCAGATAGCGCACCAATAGCACCAGATCGCTCATTTTTACGCTGTTATCTCCATTTACATCACCCAGCAGTACGCCGGCTTCCTCTGTAGTGGAAGTGGTAACTGCCGGCGGCTGTGTGGCAGCGGTACCGTCTGGTTCCACGCCGGAAATGAGCACGCCGTTCTGATAAACCGGGATCTTATCGGAGATCACATATTCCTCCGGTGTTTTTAACAGATCCTCGTTAGAATAGTCGTTCGCAGCATCCCATCCGCTCTGATAGTTCGGGAATACCAGCGCCAGCATCAACTCGCATTGGTGCTGCCCTTCAGAAATAGGCATTGCCACACGGCCGTCAGCGTAAGTGACTTCAATATAATAAATGTTATCCTTATAGTGCTGGACGTCTGAGATCTGCACCGGTGTATAGCCGTCGTACATGGTTGCCTGATCCCGATCCACTCGCATGACAATATCTGTGGGCTGATAGCCAACATTGATGACCTCGGAGAGATCCATATAATATCGGTAGGACATGTTATCCTCAATACGTGCCGGCCATGCGGAGTGGTTGGTGAACTTGAAGCTCAGGCTCACACCGCCGGATGCTTCGGTCAGCTTTGTCTCTACATAGAATTCCTTGTCCCGTGTTTCCGGCTCTGGGAAATCGGGGTCGGTCTTGCCGCCGTAGGCATCTGTCATTTTACAGAGCAGTGCGGTGAATCCGGCGTTGTAGTCGCAGGCTACCTCGTTGTTGATATAGTTCTGCCGGTCATCCTCATAGGTGCCGTCCTGGTTGGGACCGCCTACCAATGCACCGTAGAGAATGTGCCGATTGGTATCCGGCGTATCCAGGGCGTTTTTCCAGGAACTATGGGCTGTTCTGTGATGGGGATTCTGCGGGGAATTTTCACCGTAGCCCACCACAAAACTCTGGTTATCTGGGTTGTTGCCCAGGCAGTAGTTGATCTGATCCTCGTAGAACTGCTGATACTTGTCGGTATTGGTGCTGCTTAGGACGGTATCGCACGCAACACTTGCCAGGAATCCGGCGGTAGTGGCATAGCGCAGACAGCCCCAGGTAGTGAGCCACTTTCCGCCGCCGTCCAGTGTTGCCACAGAATCTGTCCAGTAGTCCAGATGCTTCTGTACCCGGCTGATATAAAAGCTGTCGTTGGTATTGATGGCATAGAGGAGCAGGCCGCCCTGCATGACATCGTCCCAGCACATGCCCCAGGAATATTTCAGTTCATCCGAACCAAGCTCTGTGTCCAGGTGGGGAATATAGGAAGCTGCCTTGTCCAGATAGGACTGCTCCCCAGTGGCAATGTAGAGCCAGTTTGCGGCATAGAACAGTTCATCATAGAAATGGGAGGAACGATAGAAGCCGCTGGCGTCGCTGTTATTGTATTCATCGTCGCTTCTGGTTTCGTCCGCAAGGTGAAAGATATTCTCTGCGTGTTCCAGATATTCCTCTGTCTTGTTAGATTTCCCTTTTAGGGCGGCAGCGCCAGCAGCCAGTGCTGCTGCCATTTCGCCGCACACCGCAGAGCTGGTGCCCTTCAGGATTGCACGTGCTGCCTCATAGTCAGCGCCATTGTCTTTCATGCCGTATTCCAGCAGTTCCACAGGTCCCCACCAGGTGTGATCCATCTGACCGTTTCCTACCTGGTAAACCACGGTATCGCCTTCGTCACAGGCGGCCAGATAGTCCAACACAAAGGTCAGATTGTTCACATAGGTCTCCATCTGACCGGTTTTTTCCAGACCGTCCGGATACTGATAGAGTCCCCATGCCAGCATGGAGGCTGAGTAAGCCATGGGCAGGTTGAATTTCACATGGTCGCCGGCATCATACCAACCGCCGGTGACATAGTCTGTGACGGTGGAATCCGCACGCCATTCTACACGGTTCCAGTCCGGGAGCGGTCCTGCCTGCTGGCACTCATAAAAGTACAGGGACTTTTGCAGTGCTTCCGCATAGTTTGCAGAAAACTCTGCTCCAGAGACGGTCTGTGGTACAGTGATGATACTTGCACTGATACAGCCTGTCAACAGGCAGGCGATCAGTCGGTTTCGTTTCCGCATATTGCATCTTCCTTTCGTTGTATTGACATTTTGACAGCACAGATCACCTCAGAGCTGTCGATATCTTTTATATTATGGCACGTTTTCACCCTATTGTCAAGCGGTTTTCATGAAAATATCACATATATAATGTATGGGTTACGATGGATAAGCGGCAGGCGGAATCAGGTACGATGCGCTGGCTTTTGTTGAGTTTGCACGCATATCACCTGGAAATTCTGTATGAAGTGACAAAAAATATAAAATGATATATTGGAACTTGCAAATTTTCTCGTTTCGTGTTATAATAAGCTTGTGTATGCGGGCGGCGGCAGAGATATTCTGCGGAGTGTGTTTTTGTCTGCCTGCATCGTTGATTTCGTAAAGAAACTGCGGGATCTGAGACGGGATGCGCCCGACGGTTTCAGCTGGTTGATCGGGCAGAAACGTCAGTGCTTCCAAAATGTTAGGAGGAATACGGATAATGGAAAAGAAACTGAAAAAAGGAAAAAAAGTAACTGTTCTGGGCGCCGGTAATGTTGGTGCTTCTATTGCGTTTGCATTGGCAATCAAGGGACTTTGCTCCGAGCTGCTGCTCGTGGATATCAATAAGCCGAAGGCAAAGGGTGAGGCAATGGACATTATGCAGGGTAATGCATTTTGTCCTACTTGTGATGTATATGACGGTGATTATGCAGATGCTGTAGATTCCGATATGGTCATCATTACCGTTGGTATTGCCAGAAAGCCGGGTCAGACTCGTATTGATCTGTGCAAGACCAATGCAAAGATCATGGCATCTGTTATGCCGGAGATCGTAAAGTATGCGCCTCATGCATGCTATCTGGTTGTCAGCAACCCGGTTGACGTTTTGACCTATGAGGCAATTCGTGTTTCCGGTCTCAGCCCGAATCAGGTATTCGGTTCTGGTACTGTTTTGGATTCTTCCCGTCTGCGTACATGTCTGGCAGAACACGCTGGTCTGAACATTAAGAACATCCACGCATATGTATTCGGCGAACACGGCGATTCCTCTATGGTTCCGTGGTCTCTGTCCAGCATTGCAGGCATGAAGTTTGATGAGTACTGCACAGATGTGGAGGATCTGGGCGACAAGGCTGCCATTGAGCAGGAAGTCCGTGAGGGCGGCGCTGAGGTCATCAAGTGCAAGGGTGCTACCTATTATGCGATTGCTCTGTCTGTAAGCCAGATCGCTGAGGCTGTTCTCCGTGATACCAAGGCAGTTCTGACCGTATCCACTCTGCAGGACGGCACGAATTATGGTGTCAAGGATGTCTGCCTGAGCCTGCCGTGTGTGATTGGTGCAAACGGCGTTGAGCGGAAGATCACACCGCCTATGACAGAGGAAGAGATTGCACGCTTCCAGAAGAGCGGTACTGCGCTTCGTTCGGTTATCGACGAAATGTCCATCTGATTGATTTCGTAATATAGGAAGAGACCACCGGAGAGATTTGTGTGAAGCAATGCTCCGGTGGTTTTCCGGGTGTATCTGTACGAACTAGGAACTGTGAATTGCTTGTAATTGGAAAGGAATTGTAACAACTATGGATTATGCAGCAGAATCTTTGAAACTGCACTATGAATGGCAGGGAAAGGTAGAGGTGACACTTCGTGCCCCCCTTGAAACGGCAGATGATCTTTCTCTGGCATATACGCCGGGCGTTGCCCAGCCATGTCTGGAGATCCAGAAGGACGTTTCGAAGAGCTATGATCTGACACGCCGGGGCAATCTGGTGGCAGTGATCACTGACGGTACTGCCGTGCTGGGTCTGGGCGATATCGGTCCGGAAGCCGGTATGCCGGTTATGGAGGGCAAGTGCGCTCTGTTCAAGAAATTTGGCAATGTAGATGCCATCCCTCTCTGCGTTCGTTCGAAAGATGTGGATGATATTGTCAATACTGTCCGTCTTCTCGCCGGAAGCTTTGGCGGCGTGAATCTGGAGGATATCTCCGCCCCCCGCTGCTTCGAAATTGAACGCCGGCTGAAAGAATGCTGTGATATTCCTATTTTCCACGATGATCAGCATGGCACTGCTGTTGTCACATTGGCAGCAATGCTCAATGCTCTGAAGCTGACTGGAAAGGATATTCACAATATTAAAGTGGTTACCAGCGGCGCAGGTGCTGCCGGTATTGCCATTATCCGTTTGCTCATTGCTATGGGTCTGGATCCCCATCATGTCATTCTCTGCGACCGTCACGGTGCCATCTACGAAGGGCGTGAAGATCTTAATCCCCAGAAGGAAGAAATGGCAGCGATCACCAATAGCGGACATAAAAAAGGCACATTGGCAGAAATGCTCATGGGTGCAGATGTCTTTATTGGCGTATCTGCACCAGGCTGTGTAACGGCAGATATGGTTAAGACCATGGCGAAGGATCCTATTATCTTCGCTATGGCAAATCCCACACCGGAGATCATGCCGGAAGAAGCATTGGCAGCCGGCGCAGCAGTTATGGGCACAGGACGCAGCGACTTCCCGAATCAGATCAACAACGTTCTGGCGTTTCCTGGCATTTTCCGAGGCGCACTGGATGTTCGTGCAAAGGATATCAATGACGCAATGAAAATTGCAGCTGCAAAGGCGATCGCTGATTTCGTACCGGCTGAAAAGCTGGCAGCAGATTATATTATCCCCAGCCCTCTGGAGGATGGCGTCGGTGCAGCAGTGGCAAAGGCTGTGGCACAGGCTGCACGGGATACTGGCGTAGCTCGCCTTTAAAATGAATTGAAAAAATCAGTAAAACAGGAGCAGGAAACCATTGGATTTCCTGCTTTTTGTATAAAGGCAATACCGCACAAAGAAGGCCTGATGCACAATCTTTATGCAGTATTGCTTAAATGATAAATTGGTATGCGCTTACAAGGAAATTGAAAGCGAGAACCCTGTGTTACAATTTATTTTTTGAAAATACATTGAAAATTGAAAGAAAATGAGAAAAGCCTTGCAAAGTCATAAAAAAAGTGTTAAAATAGAAATCGGTAGAAAATATCAGTTTGGAAGGATGCTATGGAACACAAGCGACGTGACTGGCTGACCAGGATTCTGGGTATAGGATTGCTTTTGGGTGCAGTTGGCATCATCGGCTGGCAGGGTATAGGCTATCTTAACCATGAAAAGGCAGATATGACACCTCGGCGGATGCAGGCAGTTACTACTGCTGTTTCAGAAATTTCCGCAGCATCTGGTACAACTGGTACTGTTGCCGCTGTATCAAAGTGTACAACAACTCAAATAACAACTGAGGCAAAGCAGACGATCCAGGAAGAAATGATATCCTTTCCTCTGGAGCTGAACGAAGCGTCTGCGGAGGAATTGGAACAGTTGCCGGGCATCGGTGCAGTGCTGGCAGAACGAATTATATCCTACCGTACTCAAAATGGTAGATTTTCCAATCGGGAACAATTGATGGAAGTGGATGGCATCGGCGAGGGTGTTTTGTCTCAAATCTATGACTTGATTTATGTGACAAATGAGACCTACCCCGAATCAGAATTCTATGAAGAACCGGAAGAAGAACCGGAACCTGAGATGCAGTTTCCGACGGAAATGCCTGCGGAGACGGTAGAATCGACAGAGACCTTTGTAGTAGATCTGAATACGGCAACAAAAGAGGAACTACTCCGCTTGCCAGAAATGACTTCGGAGCTTGCGGATGAGATTCTGGTATTCCGCGAGGAGATACAGGGGTATTCTTCAGTATATGAGCTGCTCTACCTGGACGGCATGACGGAGACATATTTCAAGCAAATTCGTGATTATATACAAATGTCTTGTTCAGATGGTACATAAACTGACTACTTTTCCGAATAGAATGGGGATTTAACCGTTTTGTAACTTTTTTCGGAAACACTAAAAAATATCGTTAATATGCACAAAAAACGATTGATTTTATTGTGCGATTCAACCGAAAAAAATGAAAGAACGGTATAAGCCATTGACAATCGTTGCGAATTGTTGTATATTAAGCTTATCACAGGAAATGTTCTCTATGCCCAATTTGTGCATTATTACAGAGAATATTAACGAAAGGCAGTGCAGCATAGGACATGTGCTGTACGAATTACATTTGCTTATTACACTGGTGTGCTAATCGGCAGAGCAGTGTAATATATATATTTAAGGAGGAAAATTCCAATGAACAAGTTGAAAAGAACACTGGCTTTGATGGCTGCCCTGGCTATGACTGCAACTGCATTCGTAGGCTGCGGCGAGGAAAGCAGCTCTTCTGAGTCTTCTTCTCAGGCTGAGAGCTCTGCTGATGCAGAAGAGAGCAGCGAAGCGGCAGGCGATGAGGAGTCTTCTGAGGCTGAAGAATCTTCTGAGCCTGAATCTGCTGCTGGCTACGAGAATGTTGAGATCCCGGCTCTGGGCGCACCGGACGGTTCTCTGGCTGAAGGCGGCGACGCTCTGACCATTCTGTGCTGGACTGAGGATGACCTGAAGTACATGTACGATATCGTTGCAGATGCAACTGGCATGGACAAGAGCAAGATGGTCTTCAAGCAGGTTGGTTCCAATGGTACAGAGGCTAACGAGCAGTATGCACAGGTATTCCTGTCTGGTGATGACGTTGACCTGTACTTCTGCGATGCAGACTGGAACATGGCTTATCAGAACAACGATGAGTACTCTGCTCCGCTGTCCGCAGTAGGTATCTCTGAGGATATGTATGCAAATGCTTATGGCTACACTGTATCCATGGGTAAGGATACTAACGGTAATCTGAAGGGTGCATCCTGGCAGGCAGCAGCAGGCGGCTATGCATACAGAGCTGACCTGGCTGAAGAATACCTGGGTGTAACTACTCCGGAAGATATGCAGGCACAGATCGGCAGCTGGGATGACTTCTGGGCAACCGCTGCTACTGTATATGAGAAGTCTGGCAACACCACTGCTATGGCTGACTCTCTGGGCGGCGTTTGGAGAGCATACTCCAACGGTAACAGAACTAAGTCTTGGGTGAACGATGGCAAGCTGGATTCTTCTTCTGTAGGTGACTTCTTCTCTATGGCAAAGGAGAACTATGACAAGGGTTACATCTCTGGTGCAACTCAGTGGACAGATGACTGGCTCCCGCAGGGTCAGTCTGACGGCGCTCAGGCTAACAAGACCTTCGGCTTCTTCTTCCCGACATGGGCTATCGCAGCAGGCGGTTCTCTGGAACAGGCTCAGGGCGGCGAAGGCGGCTCTACTTATGGTAAGTATGCAATCTGTGAAGGCCCGACCTCTTGGTTCTGGGGCGGTACATGGATCTGCGTATATCCGAAGACCGATAACGCTACTGAAGCTGGTCAGTTCATCTACACTATGACTGCTGATGCTGATGCAATGCAGAAGTATGTAGACGTTCGCGGCGACTTCGTAAACAACAAGGGCGTTATGTCTGCTACAACTGAAGCTGGCACAAACAGCAACCCGCTGTTCGGTGGTCAGGATCAGTTCCAGGTTCTGTTTGGTTCTGCTGACAAGATCGATATGAGCATTGCTACTCAGTACGATGCTAAGATCAACACTGACCTGCAGAATGCTGTACAGGATTACTGCAATGGCGTAACTGCTTCTGAGGAAGACTGCATGAATGCATTCCTGGATGCTGTTGCTGCTGACGTAACTGAGATCACTGTAGAATAAGTTTTATTATCTCTGATTTCACTCTATAAAACATGCAGCCTATAGGATGATTGTATCCTATAGGCGTATGTTTATCTCTTACTATTCTATTGAATTTTTGAAAGGGTGTGTGCAAATGGCATCAGCTGCACAACGTCGTATTAAATCGATTAGCTACGCCAAGTATGGTTACATGTTCATTGCCCCGTTCTTTCTCGTGTATTGCTTCTTCCAGGTCTGGCCGCTGATCCAGACGTTTATCCTGAGTTTTCAGGGAAACGGCAGTGACGCAGGCAATTTTGTCGGATTTGATAACTATGCAACGATCTTGTTTGGTTCCGGCGAAGGCATGGGCCGTCGTGCCAAGGCAATGCAGGATCTGTTCCTGAGCTCTTTCAAGAACACTGTCATTCTGTGGGTGGGTAACTTTATTCCGCAGATCCTTCTGTCTTTGTTGTTGGCTGTTTGGTTCACAGATTCGAAGCTGCATATCCCGGGTGTGGGCTTTTTCAAGGTAGTTATGTACCTGCCGAATATCATCACTGCAGTATCTGTTGCTGCACTGTTCATGCGCTTTATCTCTAACAGTGAGCTTTCTGCTGTAAATACTATGCTGATGCTCAATGACGGCGATGCAATCAAGTTTGAGGCATCTGCTGTTTGGAGCCGTGGTATTGTCATGTTCATTCAAACGTGGATGTGGTTCGGTAATACCATGATTATGATGATGTCTGGTATTATGGGTATTAACCCGTCTCTGTTTGAAGCTGCTGCAATTGACGGCGCTTCCAGTGGTCAGGTACTCCGTAAGGTGACTCTGCCGCTGCTGCGTCCGATGGTAGTTTATACCCTGATCACTTCTATGATCGGTGGTCTTCAGATGTTCGATATTCCGTATCTGTATCACACAGGTGCTGGTAAGATCAACGCAAATCTGCGTACGGTTGCCGTGTTCGTTTATGAACAGTTCCGTTCTGGTGCAAAGATTCACGAGCCGGACTACGGTATTGCCGGTGCTGCTTCGGTAATTTTGTTTATCATTACCGCTGCACTGGGTATGCTTGTATTCCGCATGAATCGTGATGAAGATGAGCATCGTAAGAAGATGGAGCGCAAGGCTCTGGTAAAGGAATATAAGGCACAGCAGAAATTGGCGAAGAATGGAGGTCTCAGCGCATAATGGAAAATGTTGGTGTAAAAGACAATTATATGTTGGTGCAGAGACTGAAATCGGCCGGATGTTTCATCGTCTGTGTTTTGTTGGCATTGATCTGCCTGATTCCGCTGTATATCATGATCATGAATGCAACTCATGGTGATGCTGCACTGCGTGCACAACCGCTGCAGTTCTTACCGGGCGGCGATCTGATAACCAACATCAAGAATATTGCCGGCGGTGATTTTCCGCAGTCTCCGAACTTCAATGTTTGGCGTGGCTACAGAAACTCTCTGATCATTGCAGGTGGTTCTACCATTCTGACAGTATTCTTCTCCGCATTGACTTCATACGGTTTAACTGTTTATGATTTCAAGCTTCGTGATGGTGCATATACATTCATTCTGGCAGTTATGATGATCCCGATTCAGGTTACATCTACCGGTTTTGTAAAGTTTATGGTAGGTACACTGGGTCTGGCGAACAGCTATATTCCGCTGATTATTCCGGCGGTTGCTGCTCCTGCTGTTGTGTTCTACATGAGACAATATATGAAGTCTTCGTTCCCGCTGGACATTGTAGAAGCTGCTCGTATCGATGGAAGTGGCGAGTTCCGCACTTTCCTGACCATTGCGATCCCGATGTGTAAGCCGGCGATCGCTGTACAGGCAATCTTCGCATTCGTACAGAACTGGAACAACTTCTATACACAGAATATGATCATTGTTTCCAATGAAAAGCGTTTCACAATGCCGATCATGATTCAGAGCGTACTGGGACAGGATAAACACCCGGATCTGGGCGCACAGTATGCTGCTGTAGCACTCTCTGTTATTCCGATCATCGTTATTTACCTGCTTCTGTCCAGATTCATCGTTGCTGGTGTTGCACTGGGCGGCGTAAAGGAATAATGACCATCATACTATGATGTTGATCTCAAAAAGAGTCGTTGTCCTCGGGCTTCGGCTCTTTTTCTTTGTGGATGTATAACAAATAGAACCCCTGCCGGACTAAGCTTGCCCGGCAGGGGTTCTTTTCATAGCTTTATGCGATTATTTCTGTTTTAATTCTGCTGCACGCAGGGTGTTTTTCATGAGCATGGTGATGGTCATGGGTCCGACACCGCCGGGAACAGGCGTAATGTAGCTGGTCTTGGGTTCAACTTCGGCAAATTCTACATCACCGCAGAGCTTACCGTTTTCGTCGTGGTTCATGCCAACATCAATCACCATAGCGCCTTTCTTGACCATGTCTGCCTTGATGAAATGCGCCTTGCCCACTGCACTGACCAGAATGTCGGCACTTGCACAGATTTCTGCCAGGTTTCTAGTGCGGGAGTGGCAGATGGTTACGGTTGCGTTGCGGTGCAGCAGCAGCATTGCCATGGGCTTTCCCACAATGTTGCTTCGTCCGACCACAACACAGTTTTTGCCGCTGATTTCTACACCAGTACTGTCAATCAGTTCCATCACACCAGCTGGTGTGCAGGGGAGAAATTCATAGTCACCGATCATGATTTTTCCAACATTGAAAGGATGGAATGCGTCCACGTCCTTGTCCGGTGAAATGGTGTTGATAACAGTCTGGGGATCAATGTGATCCGGCAGAGGCAACTGCACTAGAATGCCATGTACCTTGTTGTCCTTGTTGAGGACGCCGATCAGATCCAGAAGTTGTTCTTCCGTGGAATTCTCACTGAGACGATATTCAAATGCATGGAAGCCTACCTCCTCGCATGCTTTTTGCTTGTTGCGAACGTAGATCTGCGATGCGGGGTCATTTCCCACTAGAATGACAGCAAGTCCCGGCTGAATGCCGTGGTTTTCTCGCAGTGTTTGTGCATCTTCACGAATCTTCTGCCGGATTGCAGCAGATACTTCCTTGCTCGAAATAATTTTACCCATGTTCTTTACTCCTTTTCCGGTTTGTTTTCTTTTGTTTCATTGGTTTTCTCGTCGGTAGCGTCTGTTTCTTCTGATGGTGCTGTATCTTCCGCAGATACCTTTGCTGCATCGGATGTTTCAGATTCATCCTCTGTGAGGTCTGATTCCGGCGCAGTCGTTTCATCTTTAGAGGAAACCGCTTTTCCTTGTTCCAGCTCTGCCAGAAGCATTTTGGATTCCTTGGTGTCCTTATATAAATGGTAGTCGCAGCCCATTCGTTTTACCCTTGTGCCAATGACAATTTGCAGCACAATGGACGCAACAACGCAGAGGATCGCCAGAAGCTGAGAAATACGGATGTTACCAATAACTAAGCTGTCTGTGCGCAGTCCTTCCACAAAGGCACGCTCTAAGCCATACCAGCCAATATAGATTAGAAAGATCTGACCGTCATAGCGGCGAATTTTCTTTGCAAACAGTGCCAGAAGCACAAAGCCCAGCAGACACCAAATGGATTCATAGAGGAAACAGGGATGGACTGGCTGGGAGGCATCCAGCTGTGTGCCGAAGTTGGCGTAATATGAGGTGTAAGGATAACTGTTGGTGATCCAATCCTGGATGCGTCCGCCGGACATGCCAAAAATGCTGTCCGTATTACAGCCGAATGCTTCCTGATTGAAGAAATTGCCCCAGCGTCCGATGCCTTGTCCCAGAAGAAATCCAATACCGGCAATGTCTAGCAGGGGCAGGATGCGTACCTTGCGCAGCTTTGCCACCAGACAGCCCACCAGCAGTCCGCCGATAATGCCGCCGTAAATGGCAAGACCGCCTTCCCGCAGGTTGAATATGCTTTTCCAGTCTCCAGCGTAATTGTCCCAGTTCAGGAGCACATAGTAGGTACGTGCGCCCACGATGCCGCCCACAATGCCGCCGATGACTGAATCCAGAAAACGATCCGGATTCAGTCCGTATTGTTTTACCTGGGTAAAGGCGTAGATCAGGGCGAGCACCAGTCCCAGAGTGATCAGAATGCCGTACCACTGGATGGACAGACCGCCAATCTCAAAGGCAGTGCTGTTGAGATGCAGATCAATTCCTAGTTTCGGAAACACGATCTCATTATAGTCAAGGGAGCCGATTGTTTCTGTTGCCATATGTGATTGCAGGATCCCGGGGAATCCTGTGCCTCCTTCCCGTTATTTTGCAGGTTCGATAATGGACAGCGTCATGCGCTGGATATCCATTTCTTTCTGTAAGAATCGGTTGCAGTCCTCCGGTTTCAGATCCGACAGAACACGCAGGGTGTCATACAGTCCGCAGCCTGCCATGTGCGATGCGATCATGGAATTTGTCACGGAGGAAACGTTGTTTAGTTCCTGTACCAGAGCACCGTATGTGGACTTTTTGAACTCGTTGAAAAGGGCTTCGTCCAG
Source organism: Ruminococcus sp. (assembly GCF_019417665.1). Taxonomy (GTDB): domain Bacteria; phylum Bacillota; class Clostridia; order Oscillospirales; family Ruminococcaceae; genus Ruminococcus_C. Next base: position 24,977 of record NZ_DXUU01000010.1, on the reverse strand, counting down.
TCCGGTTTCCTGTGCATTTGTCAGTGCAGCTGCGATGCGGTCACGGACAGCACGGGGATCACGGGATTCGCCGCCGAAGATCACAGTAAAGAATCCGTCGCCGTTGAAAATTTCGCTGGAGAATGTGGGATTGATAAGACCTTCCTGGAGCAGTTCTTGGTACAGGGGAGAAGAAGTGCCGGCGAGGACACGCATAGCAATGTGCGCTTCGATCTGGGCTTGCAGATTTTCGGCACCGGTTCTGGGGGCACACTTGAAGCCGACGTGGAACAAGGGCTGACCTACTGCTGCTGTTTCTACAGTTTCGCTGCGTACGATATCCAGAGATTCCACAGGGAAAACAGTTTCCAGCTTTTGATCCTCACAGGGCTTTAGCAGGCGGTCTGCCACTTCCAGTACTTCATCCACCTTGCAGTTTCCGGCAACCGCCAGTACCATGTTGTGGAGATTATAGAATGTGCGGTAGCAGCGGTACAGCAGATCGTCTGTGATCTGGGCAATGCTTTCAATCGTACCAGCAATGTCAATGCGTACCGGATGCTTCTGGTAAAGTCCGCCCAGCATATTGAAAAAGACACGCCAGCCGGGATCGTCATCGCACATGCGTATTTCCTGACCGATAATGCCCTGTTCCTTGGCAACACTCTCCGGGGTGAAATAAGGAGACTGGACAAAGGACAGCAGGATCTCCAGGGATGCCTTGAAGTTGTCTGAGCAGTCAAAATAGTAGCAAGTCTTGTCAAAGGAAGTGAATGCGTTGGCATTTGCGCCGGTTTTGGCGTAAAGATCGAATACATCGCAGTCCTCATTTTCAAAGAGTTTATGTTCCAGAAAATGGGCAATTCCCTCGGGGACAGTGCAGTAGTCATGATCCGCAGCCGTTTTGAACTGGGTGTTAATGGAACCGTATTTTGTACCGAACATCGCTTCTGTGGTGCTGAAGCCTTCCATTTCGCACACCAGGATCTCCAGACCGCTCTTGTGGTGAATATGCACATACTGATCACCGGTTTGTGGTGAACGGACGATTGTCTTAGTTGTCTCCATGAGGTGTTTCCTCCTGTTCCTTGCATTCCATAATATAAATGGTATCCAGCTGCATGGACTTTGCCGCAGCAATGATCTCTTCCTTTGTGACCTTTTGGTATTGCTCTTCTTCCTCCGTCGGCGTCAGCTTTGTGCCCCGGCAGAATTGTCCGAAATACCATGTGATATAAGATGAAGCCGTGTCGCCGATGCTCCGCATGGTGTTGTGGATGGACATCAAAGCGTTTCGGATCTCTTCGTCCGAAATGTCACCGCTGCAAATGGAGTCCAGCTGCTGCTGAATGGCATTGCGTGTTGTCTCGATATTTTCTGTTTCAATACCGCAATCCACGAACATGGTCTGCTTGGCCTCGTTATAATTGGCGGCGCAGTAGTAGCAAAGACTCATTTTTTCCCGGACATTGGCAAACAGCTTGGAACTTGGCGTACCGCCCAGAAGCACAGCCATAAGCTTGACGGCATAACGGCTCGGATAAGCGGTTTTCCATGCCATGACCATCTTGCACTGATTCACCGGAAGTGCTTCCCGTACTGTGACAGGCTCCGGCTTTGCCGGGCTGGGGGATAGGAAAGGGAAATCAGGTACACTGCGGTTGGGAATAGCAGAAAAAGCATCCTGGAATTTTCCGGGGAGTGTCGGCTGCGATTCCGGTCCTACAAAAAAGACCTCGATCTTTGCCTGCTGCAACAGCTTCTGGAAAGCCTGATAGACACCGGATGACGTCAGCGAAGCCGCTTTCTCCCGTGTGCCGTAGCAGGAATGTGCAGCAGGCTCGTTGGTATAGGCAGTATTGTATGTCTGTTGCAGGGCGTACTTGCGCTTTTCATTGATCTCTGCATCAATGCAGTCCAGCAGATTGCTCTGCTTGATACGGAATTCTGTTTCGTCAAAAGCGCCGTTTTCGGCATTGGGTGCAAGCAGACAGCCCATGAGAATGTCCACCAGCTCGTCGAATACCTTTTCTCCGTTCAGGGCATAGCGGTCAGCAATGGCAGACGCACGCAGGGTGATGATCTGCAGATCGCCCTGTTTGGAAATGGTGCAGCTGAGATCTGCACCGTACAGTAGGTGCAGCTTCTGGTTCATGGCAGCATTTGTAGGATACGCCTTGCTGCTGGAGGTTGCCAGATCAGCTGCAAGTGCGCAGGCAGAAGCCGTCTCTGGAGAGAGGGGCTGGATGAGCTGGATTCTCAGCGCATTGGTCTTGAATTTGGGATCCAGAATTTCAGTGAAGCCAATACTTTCTGAAAGGGGGATCCGGTGATATGAGGTTGTCATAAAATCGTCCTTTCTGCGATATCATTTGTACATTTTATGAGCGTATGAAATGGCAGCAGCAGAGAAATTCTGTACCGGGCATAAGCATACAAAAGTATTATACCACATTTCTGTGAGAATTGCTATGCCTTTCACCAAATTATCAGAATAATTTTTCCAGAAGAAATCGCCGCAGGCGGCAATGAAACTTTTTGATCCAGCAATTTCTCGAAAATGCTGGCGGCGAAACACCTCAGCGGGACGTTTTCAACGGAATACCACATCCAATATCAGAAATTATTTTGCAGGGTTTACAATTTGTTGTTGAAAAGAAAATGGATTTTTAGTATAATAAAATTGATATACCAGCGCAGCTTGTACGTGCTGGCTGGATTTTGCAGTCCGGGGCGCTGCTCCGGAGGAAGGAGCCCGAAGCGAATGAGAACGATTACAGTACATGCGAGCCAGACCTATCCCATTTGGATTGAACGGGGCTTGCTGGCGCAGTGCGGCGCACTTTTGCGGAAACAGACCAAAGCCCAGACGGCGGCGGTGGTTACAGATGACCATGTGGATGCCATATATGGGGATATTGTGGTGCAGTCACTGGAACAGAACGGATTTCGTGTGTTGAAATTCGTCATTCCCCATGGAGAAGCGTCTAAGTGCAGCACCACGCTGAATCAGATCTACGACTTTTTGTGTGAAAATAACATTACACGTACTGACTGCCTGGTCGCATTGGGCGGCGGTGTTGTGGGAGATATTACCGGCTTTGCAGCGGCAACCTATTTGCGTGGGCTGGATTATATGCAGATTCCTACCAGTCTGCTGGCACAGGTGGATTCCTCTGTAGGCGGAAAGACTGCCATTGATCTGCCCGGCGGTAAAAATCTGGTGGGTGCATTCAAACAACCCGTTGCAGTGCTGTGCGATCCGGATACCCTGCAAACGCTGCCCAAGGAATTCCTGGCAGATGGCATGGGAGAGGTCATCAAGTACGGCATGATCCGGGATGCAGAACTCTTTTCCCTGCTGGAACAGCATACCCTGGAAAACGTGGCAGAGGTCATGGAAGAGATCATTGCCACTTGCATCGACATCAAGCGTGATGTGGTGGAGCATGACGAATTTGAAGCTGGTGAACGCATGATCCTGAATTTCGGACATACCCTGGGACATGCGGTGGAGAGTTACTATCACTATGAAACATATACCCACGGTGCGGCAGTGGCTGCAGGTATGTGCATGATGACAGAAAAGACTTGTGCAGCCGAGGTTTATCAGCGGCTTTGTAATTGCGTGACATCTTATGGACTGCCAACTTCCGTGGAGGCACCTATGGATCAACTTGTGCCCCTTTGCAGCAATGACAAAAAGCGTGCCAGCGCATCCCTGCGGTTTATCGTTTGCGAGACTATCGGAGCGGCGCAGATCCGTACCATGCCCTTCGGGGAATTTGCAGCATGGATGGGAGGCACAACGGCATGAACGTAGAGATCACACCGTCGAAGCTGCACGGTACCGTGCGTATTCCCGCTTCCAAGAGTGTGGCGCACCGGATGCTGATCTGTGCGGCGCTGGCAGAGGGAACTTCAGTGATTTCCGGCGTGGATATTTCGAGAGATATTACCGCTACAATGGAAGTGCTCACTGCTTTTGGGGCATCTTTTTCCCAGGACGGCAGTACCATTACCGTCACCGGTGTCGGCGGCAGGACAGCGGCGAAAGAAGCCATTGCTGATTGCTGCGAAAGCGGTTCAACGCTTCGTTTTCTGATCCCGGTGGCTGCGGCGTTGGGCATACACACCACATTTTTCGGCCAGGGACGCCTGCCTCAGAGACCCATTACAGCATATCTCCGGGAATTGCCCCCCAAGGGCATCACCTTCCACTATGAGAATACCATGCCCTTTACCATAGAGGGACAGCTCCAGTCCGGCATTTACGAACTGGAGGGGAATGTTTCTTCTCAGTATGTAACGGGTCTGCTTTTTGCATTGCCCCTGTTGGATGGAGATTCGGAGATCCGGATGCTATCCCGGCTGGAATCCAGACCTTATGTGGATCTGACCATTGACTGTCTGCGGCAGTTTGGCGTGGAGATCAGGGAGACGAAGAACGGTTATTATATTCCCGGTGGGCAGAAACTCCATTCCTGTGATTTGGCTGTGGAGGGAGATTACTCTCAGGCAGCGTTCTTCTATGTTGCAAATGCCCTGGGAAGTGATGTGGAACTGACTAATCTGAATCCGGACAGCGTCCAAGGTGATAAAAAAATCGTTGAAATTACATCACAAATGTGTTATAATCAAAAAGAGGGAAAGCCGGTGTGCTTCACTGTAGATGCATCGGACATTCCCGATCTTGTGCCCATTCTGGCAGTGCTGGCAACATTCGGTACAGCGCCATCCCGGATCACAGGTGCACACCGCCTTGCCATCAAGGAAAGCGATCGGCTTGCAGCTACGGCTGATATGCTGAATCGATTGGGTGGAAAGGTGACAGCTTCGGCAGACGGACTGGAGATCGAACCGGTGCAGGAACTGCACGGCGGTATGGTGGACAGCTTCGGTGATCATCGCATCGCTATGTGCGCTGCGGTCGCTGCCACACGCTGTACAGGCGTGGTTACTATTATACATGGAGATTGCGTGGAAAAATCATATCCACGATTCTTTGAGGATTATCAACAATTAGGAGGAATTGCCCATGTCATCGTTCTGGAATCGTAATATTTCCATTTCTATCTTCGGGGAATCCCATGGCCCGGCAATCGGCGTGGTCATTGATAACCTGCCGCCGGGGGAGTATATTGATCTGGAAAAACTGCGGCAGTTTATGACACGTCGTGCTCCGAAAAAGGACGGTACCACGACACCCCGGGGAGAAAAAGATCTGCCTCAGATCATGTCTGGTCTGCTCAATGATCGCACCACCGGCGTGCCCCTTTGTGCGTTTATTCAGAATACGGACACCCGTTCCAAGGATTATAGCAATCTGGCACGTCTGCCCCGTCCGGGTCATGCGGATTATACAGGTGCTATGCGGTATCGGGGATTTAATGATGTGCGCGGCGGCGGGCATTTCTCCGGTCGTCTCACAGCACCTCTCTGTTTTGCTGGTGCAGTATGTGGTCAGATCCTGGAACGGCGCGGCATTTATACCGGTGCACACATTGCGTCCATTCACGGAATTCAGGACGATGCGTTCAGCCGCACAAAGGTGACCAAAGAGGATATTCTGGCAGTACGGGAAAAGGAATTTCCGGTGCGCAACGATGCACAGGGAGAACTGATGCGGGAAGATATCCGCAATGCCCGTCACGGTGGAGAATCTCTGGGCGGTATTATTGAATGCGTGGCGATCAATGTACCTGCCGGCGTGGGCTCTCCCATTTTTGAGGGACTGGAAAATACCATTGCTCAGCTGATCTTCGGCATTCCGGCAGTGAAGGGATTGGAATTTGGCGCTGGTTTCCAAGTGGCAGAAATGGTGGGAAGTCAGAATAATGACCCGTTTTATATTGATGATGCGGGCCACGTGAAAACCAAAACCAACAATCATGGCGGCATTCTGGGAGGCATTTCATCGGGTATGCCCATTACACTGAATGTGGCAGTCAAGCCGACGGCATCTATTGCAAAGCCCCAGGAAACGGTGGATTTCCGTGCCAAAACCAATGAGACACTGCAAATTCATGGCAGGCATGACCCATGTATCGTTCCCCGTGCTGTGCCGTGCGTGGAAGCGGCAGTGAATATTGCGCTGCTTTCTCATATGATGGATTATCCGAATTTTTAACTGATTCGAGGTGGCAGCTGTGCAGGAAGAAAACCTTTTGAAAATGTCAAAAATGGCAACGCCGCCGATTATGGATCCCCATACAGCGAATATTCTCATCTGTTATTTGCTCTATCGGATCGACAAACCGGTTCGTGTAGCCCATTTGTATGATATTGCTGTGGGAAGTGACATCATCAATTATTTTGCCTATCAGGATTCTATTACCTACTTGACCAGTCATGGTTCTGTGCTGGTGCAGAAACATAACAACGGGATAGAATATTACACCTTGACGGAAAATGGCATTCGCACGGCGAAAGAATTGCGTAATTATGTGGGAAAGGCGTATCGGGACAAGCTTGTCTCTGCGGCACTGCATTATTTTGCCCGGATCAAGCGGCAAAATGAGGTGAAGATCGACTACATTCCCCTACAAAAGGGGTATTATGTGCATGTACGCTGTCTGGATGTCCAGGACGATCTGCTGGATCTGAAATTGTATGCGCCGGATTATACCCAGGCGAAATATCTGGGGGAACAGATTATGCTGAACCCTGCCGGATTTTATGGGAAAATATTGGACGCTGCATTCTCTAACGAGGAAGAAAACTACGATCTGAGCGGTAATTAAGAAAATTTATAATAAGAAAGGCACAGAGCAACGGTTGAACTGCTCTGTGCCTTTTTGATATGTGTGGGAACACAAGTAACTGGTTTGTATCACCTTGCTGCAATTTCATCCCAGACAGGATGTTCGCCTACGGATTCCATGGCATAATACATCAAGATCAGATAGGCATCTTGAGCATCAATGGCATTGTCTTTATTGACATCGATCAATTTCAGAAGCTGCTCCTCCACCTCTGGGTATGCTGTAAGGGTGAAATTCGAGTTTCCTACAGAATGATTTGCATAATACACCAGCACCAGGTATGCATCATCACAATCAATGCGTCCGTTTCGGTCTGTATCTCCCCGGAGTTTCGGTGTCCAGTCTGCATTGGCATCTTTTGTTGCGTCTGTAGAAGAAGTTTCGGTGACAGTTGTGGAAACTGTCGTGCTTTGCGTGGTTTGGCTGGCTGTTGTAACAGATGTTGTTGTTGTTATGGAAGTCGTTGCAGTTGATGTGGCAGTTGAGGTTGAAGAAAAAGTGGTGCTTTGTGTCGTTGTTTCGACAACTGTTGTCAAGGTTGTTTCTGTCTGTTCCGTTTCTGTGGTCCGACTTGTGGTATTGGTGGGATTTGGCGAAGTCAGTATAGTCAGGTGTGACGTGCTTGTGGAAGTTGTCCGGTGCTCGGTGCTGGTGATTTCAGAAGTCGTACTTGTTTTCGCTGCCGTATAGGTAACACTTTCTGTAGGGGCAGAAGTTGTGCTTGTTGTTACTGCTGTTGTGGAAGTGGCGGAAACAAGACTGGCTGTAGAAATCATAGAGGAAGCTGTTGTCACGGTTGTTTTGGTCTGTTCTGTTTTTATGGTCTGACTTGTGGTATTGGTTGGACCTGCCGAAGTCGGTGTGGTCGGGCAGGATGTGCTTGTAGAAACGGTTGTGGTTTCTGTTGTAAAAGTTAAAGTTGTTGAAAATGTCGTCTCTGCGGAAGTCGTTAGAGGTTTGGTGTCGGTGACCTCAGGAGTTGTACTTGTTTGTGTTGTAGCAGGAGTAACGCTTTCTGTAGAAGCGGAGGTTGTGCTCGTTATTATTGCAATTGTGGTAGTAGTAAAAGTGGAACTAGCTGTAGAAACTGTCGAGGAAACGGTTGTTGCCGAGGAAACGATTGTCACCGGGGAATCGGTTGTCTTTTGGACGGTAGTTGTTGTGGGTGCTGTCGTCAGGTTAGTAGTGCTTGTGACGGCGGTGGAATTGGAGGATGTTAGTGTGGTGGTTACAACGTAGCTTATTGTTGTTGTTGTTGTTGTTGTGGAAGTACTGATACTGTCGGATGTGGTTTTATCGGAGAAAGTGGTCGTAGTCTGGGTTTCCGTTGTAACAGTAAAAGAAGTAGTGTTGATAGGACCGGCGGAAGTGAGTGTTTCAGAAAATGTCGTGGTTTCTGTGGCAGTACTTGTGGTTTGTACGGTGGCTTCCATACTTGAAGTCTGGGGCGAAGTGCTTGTTTCTATTTCTGTGGCAGAAACAATAGACGTAGTTTCGGTGGTAACTGAGCTGGGAGCTGTTGTATCGGAGGTAGTTTCTATTGCTGATTCTGTTGTTGTGATCATTGTTGTCTCTGTTTCGGAAGAATCCGTACTTTCTTCTGTTGTGGTAAAAGTGATCTCACTTGTTGTCAAATGAGAATCAGTGACAGAGGTTTCTGTTGTTACAGTTTCTGGAACGGTAGTTTCTGTGCAGGAGGTCGTCTCAGAGGTGGTACTTGTATGGGATGTTGTTTGCGTTTCTGTCAGTGTTGTGGTTTCCGTAGTTGCCGCAGTAGTGCTTTCCGCCGGCGTGTCGGCGAAAATGGCCAGGACTGTGGTATCGTCCTGAATTGTCCAGGCAGACCAGCCAGTCTGTGTTTCGGCAAATTCGTTGAGCAGGGCTGCTATAGTACCATTCTGAAATGCCTGTAAGGGCTTTGCTGTTTCTGAAGAAGGATCAATAGAACTGTAGTTTGCCCCTATCGCTTCAAAATCACTTTCTTGGGACATGTAGCAGGAAATCAGCAGAGCATCGGAATCGCCGGAATATTTGCCTAGGAGCATTCCAATATTTTCGTTTGTTTCAGTGGGGATAATGTCCCCCAAGTGGTAGCAGCAGCGAGGAGAAACGCTGCTAGTTCCTGCGATTCCGCCAGCATTGCTGTCTGCGATGACAATGTTCCCGATGTGATAGCTATTTTCCAGGGTAGATACATTGTCCCCGGCGATGCCGCCGGCACGGCTGACCGCAGAGATCTCGCCGGTGCAGTAACAGTTTCGAATGGTGCCGTTGTTTTTTCCGGCAATCCCACCCACATAGCTCTTTCCAGAGAAAGAGATCTGTTCTACACCTAAATTTTGAATAACACCATCTGTACCGATGACACCGAACATACCGCCATAGATCAACGAATTGCTTTGAAAAGACATTCCGGTGATAGTGTGCCCTTGACCATCGAATGTTCCGGTGAAAGGGGCTTGCTCTGTACCAATGGGCGTCCAGGGATTGTTGCTGATGGTGAGGTTATCGGTCAAGATTGCGTAGAGACCTGGCTGTCCGTTGGCGGTATCTGTACTGTTTACGGCTTCAGCAAACCAGAACAGCTGTTGGACGGTGCTGATCTCATAGGGGGATTCCGGCGTGCCTCTGCCATTTGGTGACACTTCCAGGACGGCGGAGATGGAAAAGGGACGGATGCAGTATAGGCTCAGGAAGATTCCTGCGATGATGAAGCAGAAGAATTTCTGTAATCGAGAACTTGATGCGGTGTGTTTGGCTTGCATTGGATGCCTCCTTTTTTTGTGAGAAGAAGCAATTCGACATTATTTCCTATATTATAACATAATTCGACAAATTCTGCAACAGAAAAAATCACGGTATTGCCATATCAAAGCACTATGCAATCCTTATAGAATCAATTATCCGTGCGTTTTAAAAAAATTCAGAATATATCATATAAAAATTCACCAATAGATCTGAGATTTCGTGTATTCTATAAAGGCATATTGTATATTTGCAGAGGTTAAAGTCATTATTGTGTGACATTTTTAGAAAAATAAAGGAGTAACATATGTTTTTAAAATATCTGGCTGTTTTTTTCGTTTCAATGGTTCCCATCGTTGAACTGCGTGGCGCGGTTCCCATCGGAACAGGCTTTATGGGTCTGCCCTGGCTGCCTACACTGATCGTTTGCGTGATCGGAAATATGATCCCTGTACCGTTTATTTATTTCTTTGCCAGAAAAATTTTGGTTTGGGGTTCGGATAAGCGTTTTATCGGGAAGTTTTTTAAATGGTGTCTGGAAAAAGGGGAAAAGGGCGGCAAAAAGCTCCAGGAAAAGGCGGGGCGAGGACTGTCCCTGGCATTGCTTCTGTTCGTAGGTATCCCCATTCCGGGTACTGGCGCATGGACCGGTACGCTTGCTGCAAGTCTGCTCAATATGGGTTTTAAGCGAAGCGTGATTGCGGTGGTACTGGGTGTACTGCTTGCCGGCATTATTATGACTCTGGGTACTTTAGGCGTATTTTCCGCCATCACCTCAATTTTTTCGTAATTCACTAAAACAGAAACGGCGCACATTCCGGAGAGAGAATGTGCGCCGTTGTTATATTTGTCAGCGGTTATTCCTGGGGGAGATAGCGAAAAGCTGTAACATCTGCCGGCGTTTCACAAGGTGCACCGTTTCCGCTGGCAAACAGTGCAATATAATTTCCAGTAAAGCAGCCGCCTGCTTCGGTAGTCAGGTACTGGGTCTCGCCGCTGCCTGCTAGCACCATTTCTCCGCCGTCAACTGCAAAGAAGAAACGATACCAATCCCTGTCGCATTCCAGGCGCAGGGTCACTTGTTCCGCATCGCAAAGAATCATGTTTTCCACATTCTGGAGTGAACCGATTATCCGGCGGAGAATGATGTATGCTTTTCCGTCCAGGCGGGTCTTTGCAATCTCATAATGATGTCCCGGGTTCATGTAGACTGTCAGACCGGCTTCTTCGCCATCACGTTCCGGTGCAAATGTAATATCCGCCTCGGCTGTACAGCAGAAATGTTCCTGCCGTCTGCCAAGCCATGCTTTGGGGGCATCTTCCGAAAGCCCGACGGCATTCCCACGAAGCTGTAACTGCTTTCCTGTCAGCCGGATCAATTCTGGCACTGGATTGTAGATATAATTCCAGGACGGATGCAGAACTTTTCCGTCGAAATGATCTTCCACGGCACTTCCTGGTACATAGCCGTTGGTTTGGAACGGCGGCAGCTCCGGCACATCAAATTCGGTCAGAACTGCACTGTCTGAGCCCATAGAAAACCAGCCGTTTTCCTTTTTCACGGGAACCAGCATGGTCTCCCGCCCCAGATTGTGCCGGAACGGATAGGCAAGGGGACGATTACCCAAACATACTGCCCACCAATTTCCAGCCGGGTCGTCTACCAGATCAGCGTGTCCGGCTGCCTTTATGGGCAGAGCATGTCCCACATTGGTGAGGACAGGGTTGTGCGGACACGGTTCATACGGGCCAAGAATATCTTTGCTCCGTGCCATGACTGCCATGTGGCACATCTCCGTGCCGCCCTGGGCAATGAGCAGATAGTACATGCCTTCAATTTTGTACAGATGAGGGCCCTCCGGGTTATTCGCTGTGCCCTGCCAGAGGGAATGCGGTTCGCCGACGGCTTCTCCTGTCTGGATGTTCATTTCGTTGAGGTAGACTTCACCGTCTGTCCCCAGATAGTATACTTTTCCGTCATCGTCGAAAAACAGGGACGGATCAATGCCTGGAAACGGCAGAGTGATAGGTTCAGACCATTCGCCGCTGGGGTCTGTTGCCGTGACAATAAAATTGCCGTGGTTATCACCGGTAACATTCGTGACGATAACGTAAAACGTTCCCTCGTGATAGCGGATGGTAGGGGCGTAGATGTTGATGCAATTGGGTGCGCCTGGCACCAGTTTCACTTGGGAATCCCGTGTCAGGCAGTGCCCGATCTGTTCCCAGTGCACCAGATCCCGGCTGTGGAATATGGGAATGCCCGGAAAATATTCGAATGTACTTGTTACCAGGTAAAAATCATCTCCCACACGACAAATGCTGGGGTCTGGATGAAAGCCCGGGAGAATGGGGTTGGTGTACTGCATGATGAAACTCCGTTCTGCCGCAATACAATACGGCGGTTTGATAGGTTTATTATAGCATGTTTTTTCTCTCTTGTCACCATATATCATGTAAAAAGTGAGGAAATCAAATTTTCATGTTTTGCCGCAAAAAATGTGTGCTTATCGATATACCATTGCGCCGTGCAGCGGCGGTGTGCCGATGGAAGTGGTGCCTTCCCGAAGAAGGAGCAGGGTCAGCTCTGCCATATGGGTAGGCGTTTCCTGGCAGCCGTTGTTCAGCCATCGTTCCACCAGTCCCATGCATCCGGCAAGGGCAAAGGAAATGGCATATTGCAGATCCTGATCCCGCAGTTCTTTCGGTGCAAAGGCACGCAGCGTTTTGACACCTTCGTCCCGGAACAATGTCTCGATGGTGCGCAGAAAGGCAATGTCACCGTTTGGTCCCATGAGTGCAGAACAGAGCAGGGCGTTTTCAGACAGAATCGTAAATGCCTGTTCCAGAAATTCGAAGAAATGGTTAGGTGCCCCCTGATTTTCCCATTTGTCATTAATAGCGGCGGTCAGCTGTTGTAACAGCCGTTGCTCCGTTTTTTCCAGCAGATCGTAAATATCCGTGTAGTGCAGGTAAAAGGTGGAACGGTTGATGTCCACTAGATCTGCAAGTTCCCGGACTGTGATCTCCTTGATGCTCTTATGCTGGAGCAGTGTGGTCAGTCCATTTAAAATCAAAGTTTCTGTACGGCGATAGCGCCGTTCCTGTTTTAGGGAATCCGTCATTTGACCCATCCTTTCGATAATAAACACAATGTTGAATAATAGACATAATTCGTGAAATCAACGGTTGCAAATCAACCTTTCCTATATTATAATAGAAACAGGACGAAAAGTCAACAACTTTCTATTTGTAGACAAATGTTTTTCGTCACTTCAGGTGTACAAAGCCGTATTCGGGGTTCGGCGGCGTACGAAAAGAAAGGGTGTAGGAAACATGCAGAAAAGCGATTCAAAGCAGAAACAGAGTTTTTTGAATCGGCATTTCAAAGGAATCGCACTGACAGCCATCGTATTGATCCCGACCATTTATACGACGCTGTTTCTTGGTTCTATGTGGGATCCTTATGGGAATGTGGATCAGCTGCCAGTTGCAGTAGTCAATGAGGATCAGGCAGTGGAGTATGAGGGAAAGACTCTGGATGTGGGCGGCGAGCTGGTGGAAAAGCTCCAGGAAAACCAGCAGATGGATTTCCACTTTGTGGATAGCGCAAAAGCTCAGGATGGTCTCCGGGACGGCACTTATTATATGGTGATCACGATTCCCTCAGAATTTTCGGAAAATGCGTCTACGCTGATGGATGCAGATCCAAAAAAGATGCAGCTGCTCTACGAGACAAATCCGGGAACGAACTACATTGCCTCAAAAATGAGTGAATCTGCCCTTGCAAAAATGGAGAAAGAAATCTCCGCTAGTGTGACGCAGGAGTATACAGAAACGATTTTTGAGCAGATGGGTACTCTGGGCGATGGTATGACAGAAGCGGCTGACGGTGCATCGGAAATATCTGATGGCGTGACACAGCTGGAAGAGGGCAATATAACGATTACGGAAAATCTGGAACTTCTCTCCGACAGTACGCTTACCTTCGTGGATGGTGCCAAAACACTGGAGGACGGTGTAAAAACCTATACTGCCGGGGTTTCCACAGTCAATGACGGTGCAAAAACCTTGTCAGACGGCATGGATCAGCTGGCGGCAGGTGCAGGGACTTTGGCAGACGGTGCGACGGCACTTTCTGATGGTTCGGGTACTCTTTCCAATGGTGTGGACAGTTATACCAACGGTGTGGCTGCTGCATACAGTGGAGCCCAGACCTTGTCTGGCAGCAGCAGTCAGTTGAAAAACGGCGTCGCTTCTTTGTCGGACGGTGCAGTACAGCTTCAACAGGGCAGTGCAGCGATGACTGCCGGCCTGCAGAACCTTTCCGATTCTCTAAGCAGCAGCCTTTCAACAGACAGTACCAAACAGATGGAACAGCTTAATGCCGGACTGACGCAGCTGCAGCAGGGAATAGATGCTTTGAATGCAACATTGCAGTCTACAGAATTGCCGGATGTCAGCGGTCTCACGGAGACACTGACGGCAAGCCTGACAGCGATCGGCACCAGTGCACAGGATGCCGGTGCACAGCTGACTGCCATGCAGACATCTTTGACAGCTATGACGCAGACAACGGCTTTTCAGTCTCTGGATGCGACGTCTCAACAGGAGCTTTTGAATTGTTTCTCCGTACCCATGGCATCCCTCGGAACGGATATTTCAGATATCGGCACCCAGGTGACTGCACTTTCCTCTGCACTTCAGAAGACAGATCTGAGCAGTACTGGCGAAGCCATTTCTCAGATGCAAACCAGCGTCAGTGCTTTGGCGGCAGGTGCAGATCAGGCGATCCCAGGGGCACAGCAGGCGATAGCTTCTCTTTCCGGTGGATTGCAGTCAGTACAGCAGGCAGTGGATGGTCAGTTGCTGCCCGGTGCACAAAGCATTACCGCCGGACTGGATCAGTTGGTTTCCGGCAGCAGTGCTCTGGAATCCGGCGTTTCATCTTATACCGGCGGTGTTTCCAGCCTGACAGATGGACTGGGAACATTGGACGCCAATACAGCTTCTCTAGTCGGTGGCGCTTCATCGCTGTATGATGGTGCGAAGACTCTGGCGGACAGTGCACCGACTCTGACCGGCGCAGTATCTCAGCTTCAAAGCGGTGCAGCGCAGCTTGCGGACGGTACGGCGGAACTGACTGCCAATAACGAAGTCCTCACCAGTGGTGCGGCGCAGCTGACTGACGGTGCAGGGCAAATACAGGACGGTGCATCCCAGCTGGCTGATGGTTCAGCGGAACTGGGAGATGGTCTGAGCACCTTGTCCGAGGGTGCAGATACACTGCAGCTGGCATTGTCCGACGGTGCCGCAGAAGTAAACGGCATTACTGCCAGCGAACTGACCTATGATATGTTTTCCGCACCGGTGGAAGCAGAGGAATCCTTTGCCACAGAAGTGCCTTCTAATGGCAATGCTATGGCAGCATATATGATGGCAGTAGGACTGTGGGTGGCTGGTCTGGCGTTCTGCGTTATGCTCTCACCTCACGACCAAAAGATCAAAGGCAGAAATGCCGGTGTGGCATGGGCAAAGCAGCTCGGCACCCTTTGGCTTTTGGCAATTGTGCAGGCAGTGTTGATGGTCGGCTGTTTGATGGCATTCAACGATTTTCAGCCGGAAAATCTGGGCAGAACGCTGTTTATCGCTTGTCTTTCTTCTATTGCATTCCTGACACTGGAATATTGCACGAACTTCTTCCTGGACATCATTGGCAGCTTTGTTCTGCTGGTGTTCATGGTATTGCAGCTGAGCGGATGTGCCGGCACCTATCCGCTGGAACTATCCACCCGGTTTTATCAGATCCTGAATCCCTTTATGCCTTTCACCTATACTGTGCACGGCTTCCGGAGCGGTATCGCATCTGGTCAGGATGTCACAATGGACTGTGTTGTACTGGCGGTCATTGCCTTAGTATTTGCAGGATTACTTCTCATGGGCTTCCATGCACGTCTGAAGCGTCAGCAAGAGGCAGAAGATACCGTATCTGAGACAGTGCTCTCCGGTACTCCCGTGCAGGCATAATTCTGACAATTTCTCATTTTGTCACGTTGTATCACATTGGTGCAGCGTGATTTTTTTATTTAGAAAAGCTGTCTTGCTGGGAAATGTTTTATATCGGATTGTGCCAATAAAACTGCAAATTTGCATAAATATAGGAAATATAATTTGTGCAGTCTTACAAAGATATAAAGAAGATGTTAGGTTTTTCATTTTTTCTGTCGGTTCTTTATAACATGACGCTCACAAAAATGCCTATGTATAAGAATGGATTTCCTTTTTGACAAGGGCAGGTGGGAATATTCTGTATTGTGAATCGCAGTTGACAAGAATAAGAAGATATGTTACAATTTACAATATGGGAATGCGCTGTTTTATGAAAAAGAAGAAAGGACTTGAAAAGTATGAATGTTGCAACTGTTGTATTTTTTCTGGCATTGTTGCTGACTGCCGGGCTATCCGTGGGGTTGCTGCGTAGTGCAAGAAAAACATGCTCCCGAGAGGACTGGCTATGGCCTTTGTATAAGTTACGTGCTGGTTTTACACTGTCAAAATCAAAAAAAGAAGAAATTGTAAATCAGGGAGAAACGGATACAGAAAAAAGTTCTTCTCATGAAAAGCAAAAACTGCATACACAGAAAGAAAAAAAGCCTGTGCGGGAATCAGTGTCTGCACCCAGCCACTCTTTGTCGGTGCGAGATATCGTGTTGCTGGTTATGTTGGGCATACTGGTGCTGCTGGGGTTGGTCGATTTGTTTCACATTGTGGATTTCGCACCCTATAACGGCGCATTTGTTTTGACGGGGTGTACTGCGCTGCTGGAGTATGGCGTTTGCCTTTTATATCAGTACAGAGCAAACAAAACGGTTCGCTTTTTCGGAAAGCTGCTTCTTGCGGCAACAGTACTGGAACTGACGATTTTTCAGTTTCCTTCCTATCATCTGCTCCTGGGGGAATATCCCCAGAAAACGCTGCTTCCTTCAGAAGCCAAGATCGAATCCGGGGACTATGAACTGGATGAAACCACCAAGAGTTTGAAAATCAAGGGAAAAAATGAAGTTGTCATTACCTTTGAGGGGTTGGATATCCCAGTGGGTACGGTACAGGTACAAGCGAAGTTCGACAAAAATACCGAGCATACGAAGGTGGTGCTGGATGCCGCTGATGTAACTCACGTGGAATATCGTTATGATTTTGCTACCGCTGATCTCATTGACGGGCGTGAAAACACCCAGTATATACCCTGCCAGCTGTCTGGGGATGTCCAGAAACTTCGTGTGAAGCTGACAGGATACAATGACAACGATATAGTAACGCTGCAAAAAATTCAGCTGAATACCCCCGTTCCTTTTGGGGTATCGCCTCTTCGCATGATCCTGATTGTGGGGTTGGGGACGCTGGCGTATGCCATTGCCGTTGCGCCACTGATGAAAAAGCCCTATGAAGAAACAACTCGTTTCTGCCGCCAGGTAGTAACATGGATGACGGCGCTTGTCATGGTGTTTGCTGTTCTCATTGTTATGGTTGAACTGCCGGACGGCGGCATCAAAAAGCAATTGACCCAAAAAACAGGGAATCAGATCACGCAGGAACTGGTAGATGCCTTTGAAAGCGGACAGACTTCTTTGCTGAAAGAACCGTCGGAGGAACTGTTGGCACTGGAAAATCCCTATGACTGGAGTATGCGCGGCAGTGCAAATGCACCGGCCGAATGGGATCATGTATTATATGATGGGAAGTATTATTCCTATTATGGTATTGCGCCGGTTGTTCTGCTGTACTTGCCTTACCACAAGCTGACTGGGTATTATTGTTCTACCAATTTGTCAGTGCTGTTGTTCAGCCTGATCGGTCTGCTCTTCCTGGGCATGACCTATCTGGCATTTGTGAAGCGATGGTTCCGGAAGATCCCTGCCGGCTGTATCATTGCCGGACTTGCGATTGTGTTCAGCGCCTGTGGCATCTGGTTCAGCGTCGGACGAACATTGTTCTATGAGATTTCAATTTCATCGGGATTTGCTTTTGTAGCAATGGGAGCTTATTGTTTGATCACTTCTAATATCCTGGGTCAGGGAAAGGTTTCGCTGATACGAACAGCATTGGCTTCGCTGTTCTTGGGCATTGCTGTGCTCTGTCGTCCCACCCTGGCAGTCTATGCCGTCTGTGCCTGCATTTACTTCTTAGTGGGTATTCCAAAGGCAGGATTGATTTTGGAAGAGGGTACAGTAAATGGTATCAACAAAGTGCGCCGCATCGGATATATTTTATGTGCGGTATTGCCGTTGGCAGCACTGGGGATCACGCAGATGTGGTATAACTATGTACGGTTTGATTCGCCCTTTGACTTTGGCATCCAGTATTCCCTGACCATTAACGATTTTACCAATTCTCAGTATCACACACATTTTGTCCTCATCGGACTGCTGAATTATCTCTTTGCAGTGCCAGCATTTTCGGCGGAATATCCCTTTATTACAACGCCATTTTCGAAAATGGAAGCCAATGGTTATTATTTCTCCGATACGGGCAATACTTCAGGTATCCTGTTCTTGGCAATTCCGGTATTCGCATACTTTTTCTGCTGCAAAGCCCTCCAAAAACTTCCCGACCGAAAGTCTCGTTGGAAAAATGCACTCTTGGTGGGGCTGCCTTGTGTGATTATGCCGCTGGTCATCATCTGCTCGATTTGGGAAAGCGGCTATGCCATCCGGTATACGGCGGACTTCTCCTGGGAGATTATTCTGGGCGCATATGTCGTTCTGTTTTTCCTGTATGGGAAATCCCAGAATGAGACAAAAAAGGATCTGATGCGGAAATTCATGGCGGTTTCTATGATCTGTGCCATTATTGTCAATGGGGTGCAGATCTTCAACTTTGCATTTCCGCAGGAGCAGTATCCAGCATTATGTGACCATTTGTATCAGCTGGTTGCATTCTGGAAGTAAGGAGGAAATTTAGAATGGATACGTTATATCTGGTAATTCCATGTTATAATGAAGAGGAAGTACTGCCGGAGACCTCTCGACAACTGCTGGCGAAGATGACAGCTTTGATCGAAAAACAGAAAATCTCGGAAAAGAGCCGGATCGTTTTTGTGAATGACGGTTCTAAGGATCGCACCTGGGAAATCATCGAACAGCTGCATCGGGATAATCCCATGTATCAAGGAGTCTGCCTGTCCCGGAACAAAGGGCATCAGAATGCGCTCCTTGCTGGATTGATGACAGTAAAAGATCACTGCGACATGACAATTTCCTTGGATGCAGATTTGCAGGATGATATTGATGCCATTGACGAAATGGTAGAAAAATATTACGAAGGAAATGACGTGGTGTACGGCGTGCGCAATGCCAGAGACACGGATACGTTCTTCAAGAAATTCACTGCTGAGGGATTTTATAAAGTCATGAAGTATATGGGTGCAGATGTGGTGTTTAACCATGCCGATTATCGTCTCATGAGCCGCAGAGCGCTGGATGGTCTTGGTTCTTTCAAAGAAGTGAATATGTTTCTGCGAGGCGTAGTGCCTATGATTGGCTATCGCAGTGACAAGGTGTATTATGCACGAAAGGAACGCTTTGCCGGTACATCAAAATATCCTTTGAAAAAGATGCTTTCCTTTGCCTGGGAGGGTATCACATCACTTTCCACAAAGCCTATCAGCATGATTACACGGCTTGGAACTGTGATTTTTCTGGTGAGTATCGTCATGCTGATCTATTCTGTGGTACGCCATTTTATGGGCGCTACCACGACTGGTTGGACTTCTCTGATCGTGTCCGTCTGGGCGATCGGCGGCTTGCAGCTGCTTGCCATTGGCATCATCGGGCAGTATATCGGAAAAGTTTATCTGGAGACGAAGGAACGTCCAAAATATATTGTAGAACAGTATCTCTCGGATGAGGATGCAGCGGATATCTAATATATGCAGGAGGGTGAACATGGTTCGCCCTTTTTGTTTGAATAGGATCTTTTCAATAAAAATCAACAAAACAAAAAGCACCTTGAGACAATCATCTCAAGGTGCATTGTGTTCCTATAGAAAAATAAAACCGCCTGGCCGTCTTGCAGCGAATAAAACCAAGCCATTACAGCAAGGTGGGTATCCTCCCGTCTGCTTCACGCTCCCTTCGTCCGCCGAAGCGGGAGGTCTGCAATCCACAGCTGGAGTCAGGATTCCCTAAAAAAGAGTGTTGGATTATAAAAACCGCAATGTCTCGCACCAGGCAGTATTTATTTTTCTATGTTTAGTATAACATAATCTTTCACAAAAATCAATAGGAAATTTGTGAAAA
Source organism: Ruminococcus sp. (assembly GCF_019417665.1). Taxonomy (GTDB): domain Bacteria; phylum Bacillota; class Clostridia; order Oscillospirales; family Ruminococcaceae; genus Ruminococcus_C. The sequence goes on along the minus strand of NZ_DXUU01000010.1, from coordinate 5,191 downwards.
TTTTTCTGTTATCCTGCTATCAGACGTGGATTATGCTTCTTCTTCCTCGTCCTCTTCGTCGAAAAGCTCGTTGAGCTGCTGAAGGAACATATTACCGACTGTTTCATACTCAGCGTCATCTTCGATGGTGCAGAGCATTTCTTCACCGTCAACCATTTCCTTTTTCAGAACGACAAATTCACCGTCATCATTCAGCAAATCTTCCTCGTTTTCATAGAACGGGATCAGGGCACAGTAGATGGCGTCGTTGTATTCCAGCTCGCCCAGCACCTCAAATTCCTGTTCATTGCCGTCCTCATCTTCCAGAGTGTACAGCAGACCTGATCCGAATTCGTTTTCTTCTGCCATGGGACTTTCTCCTATCTGCCAAATCGGCGGTTATTCCGGATGTAATGCCGGTATCCTTATTATACAGGATTATCACAAAAAAATCAAGTGGTTTTGTGAAAGATATGCTTTTTCTTTCAAACCACTTGAATTTAAATTTATTTTGCAGCACTTATCATTTCCAGGAAATACTGGTGTACTCGTGTATCATCTGTCAGTTCTGGATGGAATGCTGTTGCCAGCTGATTGCCCTGCCGTGCGGCAACGATCTTGCCGTCCACTTCTGCCAGCGCTTCTGCATTCCCGGAAACTGCCGTAATATAAGGTGCACGGATAAAGACCATGGGAATTTCGCCTACGCTTTTCATTTCCGCAGTCACAGAAAAACTGCCCAGCTGTCTGCCGTAGGCATTGCGGCGTGCGGAAATATCCATGGTACCAAGCTGTACCTTGCCGCCCTCGGCTTCTTTTGCCAGCAGGATCAGCCCGGCACAGGTGCCGAATACCGGAAGACCATTCCGAATCCGTGTCTGAATATCATCGAAGCAGTCCAGTTCCTTCAGCAATTTTCCCATAACCGTGCTCTCGCCGCCGGGAATGATCAAACCGTCCATAGGCTGATCCAGATCACGCTTCTGGCGGATCTCAAAGGAATCTGCACCCAGTTGGCGCAGGATCGCACTGTGTTCTGCAAATGCACCTTGCAGTGCCAGAATACCGATACGCATTACTTACCACGCTCCGCCATCAGCAGGGAGATCTCATCTTCGTTGATACCAACCATAGCTTCGCCCAGATCAGTGGACAGCTCAGCCAGCATCTTTGCGTCCTGATAGTTAGTGACAGCCTTTACGATAGCAGCGGCACGCTTTGCCGGGTCTCCGGACTTGAAGATACCGGAACCGACGAAAACGCCTTCAGCACCCAGTTGCATCATCAGTGCAGCGTCAGCCGGAGTAGCTACACCGCCAGCTGCAAAGTTTACTACCGGCAGTTTGCCATTGTCGTGAACATACTGTACCAGATCGTAGGGAACACGCAGTTCTTTTGCAGCATCGAATAGCTCATCCTCAGCCATAGACTGGAGACGGCGGATCTCTGCCTGCATCATACGCATGTGGCGTACTGCCTGTACCACGTCACCGGTGCCCGGCTCGCCCTTGGTACGGATCATAGAAGCACCCTCGTTGATACGGCGGAGTGCTTCGCCCAGATCCTTTGCGCCGCAGACAAAGGGAACATCGAACTTTGTCTTGTCGATGTGATACTTGTCATCTGCCGGAGAGAGCACTTCACTCTCATCAATATAGTCGATCTCGATTGCCTGTAGGATCTGCGCCTCTGCGAAATGACCGATACGGCACTTTGCCATTACCGGAATGCTGACAGCTTCCTGGATACCACGGATCATCTTCGGATCACTCATACGGGATACGCCGCCGGCTGCACGGATATCTGCCGGAATGCGCTCCAGTGCCATAACGGCACATGCACCGGCTGCTTCGGCAATTTTTGCCTGTTCCGGTGTGGTGACATCCATGATGACGCCGCCCTTGAGCATCTGTGCCAGGTTCTTGTTGAGTTCATAACGATTTCCCATTGCTGTTCCTCCTGAATTTGCTTTTTAAAATAATGTGAAATAGGAGTTAGGAATGACGGTGCTTGTTTTGCTCTTACATTTCTAATTCATTCCACCTTGCTACTAGGATACCATGCAATTGGCTCTGCTGCAATTGCCAGTTTTGCAACTTTTTTCAATACCAGATGAGAACGGAATGCCAAGAAGAATTTTTTGACTTGAAAAGAGAATGGGTTTATGGTATAATAGAAAAATCAGAAAAGAAAGCGAGATCCGGCTTCTGCCGGATTCTGAGAAACCCATTGAGAAAGGAATCATGCAGCATGAGCACAAAACCCAATCCAAACCAACACGCTCCTCAGGAGCCGCATAAAAAACCAACATCCGACCAGAAACCCCGTGTTAAGGGTGGAAGTCACGCCAAGCGCCGAAAGATCCGATTCGACCGGATCGCCGTTGTGGTCATTCCTATGCTTTTGATCATCATTCTGATCGGCGCACTTTGTCTGCACAGCTGCAACAAAAGCGGCAGACTGAACATCGGTGAGAGCAGTACGGAATCGACTCCGGTTGCAACTGCCACGAACAAAACAGTACAGTCTACAACAGAAGATACTACAGATGCCGCAGCGATTACCACGGAAAGCAGTGCCAATGTCAGCGCAAACGCAAAGCAGATCACCTTGTCAGAAAAAGGTGTCAACAAGGGCGATCTGATCGTTATCAATAATGACCACAGCTATGATTTTCCTACTGGTGACCCGAAGCTGAAAAGCGTCTATGAGGAGCGCAACAGTTCCTATAGTGTCAGCGACATGGAAGTACAGCTGGACGAGGAGACCATTGCGCAGCTGAATGCCATGATGGCAGCTTTCGAGGAGGAAACCGGTTTCAGCGGTATGCAGGTATTCAGCGGATATCGTACCAAGGAAGATCAGGATAGCCGTCATGACAGCGGCAGCACAGGTTTCCGTGGCGGCTATTCCGACTATCACAGCGGCAGAAGCTTTAATTTGAAGATCAACTTCGGGGACGGTACCTCCGACTATTATAATGCGGAGAAATATCCGGACTATGCCTGGATTTCCGAACATGCGGCAGAGTATGGCTTTATTGTCCGCTATCCGGACGGCAAGGACAGCATCACCGGAGAGGAAAGCCGTTCCTATACTTTCCGCTATGTAGGCGTTCCCCATGCAGTGTACATGACGGAGCACAAGCTTTGTTTGGAAGAATATGTAGAAAAGGTACACGGATATTCTGCTGATGATCCTCTGAAAATCACTGTGGATGAGACAACCTATTCCGTATTCTATGTTTCTATTGGCGGCACAAATGATGTAGATGTGACCATCCCAAGCGAAAATTACACTGCATCCGGCGACAATATCAGCGGATATATCGTTACCTGCCAATAAAGATTCTATTTTGTTTCGGTATGCACTTATTGTTTTTGAAATATTTACAAAATAAGCCCGCAATTTTTCCCAGTTGTTTCGTTATACCTGATAGAGAGAAAAGATTCCCTGGGTTTGTCACGTGCCGGGAATCGGTTCTATGGAGATATGAATGATGTAAACAAAAATGAGAGGTGTATTTTTATGAAACTTATGAAACAAAAATGGATCGCAGCTTTATCCGCAGTGGTACTGAGTGTCACTGGTCTGCCTGTGTGCAGTGCAGCGGCGTCAGGTACTGCCGGGGATATCAATCTGGACGGAAACCTGAGTATTTCGGATGCCGTGCTGATGCAGCGGTATCTGTTGAATACAAGAAACTTTACACAGGAAGAATGGCTGGCGGCGGATATGAACGAGGACAAAACTGTCAATGCGTTTGATCTGTCGCTGCTAAAACATGCTTTGCTGGAAAAGGGCATTGTGTTTGATGCAGAGGATCTTCTCAGAAATCTGGTATCACGAGATGTGGCAGGTGCAGAAGCTGATGATGATTTTGTTCTGGCGCAGACGGACTTTGCCCTGTCTCTGCTGCAGCATACAGCGGAAAATGACCAAAACACACTGATTTCTCCATATTCTGTGATGCAAGCCCTTGCTATGACGGCGAACGGTGCGAACGGTGAGACAAAAGCAGAAATGGAAACCGCTTTGGGAGGACTGCCGCTGGACGAGCTGAACGAGTACCTGTACACCCAGCGTACCTCTCAGCCGGACAGCGATTCCTGCAAGCTGCTGACTGCCAATTCCATCTGGTATCGGGATGATGCAGAGCGTCTCCAAGTTTCTCAGGATTTCCTGCAAACCAACACAGATTATTATGACGCAGCGGCATACAGCGCACCTTTTGATGACAGCACAGTACGGGACATCAACAGCTGGATCGCCAAGAATACAGATTACATGATCCCGAAGATGATCGAAGAGCTGGACCCGGCTACCGTTATGTGTTTGATCAATGCAGTGACCTTTGATGCAAAATGGCAGAGTCCCTATTTTGAGAATCAGATCAGCGATGGGACGTTTACTGCTTATGACGGCAGCACCCAGACAGTTGAAATGATGTATTCTGATGAATATTACTATCTGGAGGATGAAAATGCCACCGGATTCTACAAATATTATGAGGGTGGACGATATGCCTTTGCGGCATTATTGCCCAATGAGGGAATCACAGTTACAGAATATCTGGACGGACTGACGCCGGAGTCGCTCCATGAGACGCTGGCAAGTCCAGAACGTACCTCTGTGATCACCGGACTGCCGAAGTTCAGCTGTGACTATGGTAATAGTCTGAACGAAGCTCTTGCGGCAATGGGCATGCCTGGTGCATTTGAACCGACAGCAGATTTCTCCAACATGGCAGATACAGCAAGCGGTTTACTCTATATCGGCGATGTTTTGCACAAGACGCATATTGATGTGGATGAAAACGGTACCAGAGCCGGTGCAGCAACAGTTGTCATGATGGAGGCTGGCTGCGCTCCCATAGGGCATGAAGTGGTTCTTGACCGGCCGTTTGTCTATTGCATTGTGGATACGGAAACTTCATTGCCGGTGTTTATGGGCACGATGCTGTCTATGGCTGAATAATCGTTAAAATTGTTTGAAAGAAAAACGTTCCAGGCGCAAAATGGAAAGCGCTTGGAACGTTTTTTTTGTTGGTTTATAGTATCCGGTGTTTAAGAACTGATTTCGTTGAAAACATCCCACCGGGACGTCTCCAAGGGTTTACTTGTTAAGATGGTTTCACAAGGCGGGGCGGTCTTGTTCGCAATGTCATTAACTTAAAACAGCCCTTGAATGGCAAGCAGAATGTCTGGAAGTA
>NZ_DXUU01000001.1:126533-148900 GCF_019417665.1 Ruminococcus sp. | reverse complement strand
CCAGGGACAGCGTCCCTGGTCGCCGCCGCAGCGGCGAAACACCCCGGCGCATACTCTGCGCCACGGAGAAAGAGGGTGAGAAAAGCAACAGCTTTTCGAGGGGGAAGCGAACAAGACCGCTTCCCCCTGTTTCCGTGAAGAGAAAGCGCAATTTTGTAAACGTTCCGGTGGAACGTTTACAACGAGAAAACTGAAAATCTAATACCAAATATAATAAGAATTCCTAAGAATCTGTTCAGTATCTGGGCGTGCGCAGATTGCACAGTCAGATTTTTTGGGAGATGAAGTGAAAAACGGAGGGAATCCTTTGTGGATTTCCGAGTATTTTCGCAAAATCTTCCAGAAAGGATGCAAGCAAGATGCGTGTGAAAAGATGCTGAACAGGCTCTAAAAGCACCTATTTTTCATATTATTTACTGCTATATTGGATATCAAGAGCTACGATATGAGGAATAGAAGTTACCCCGTTGTAAACGTCCCACCGGGACGTTTACAAGGTTTTGTTTGCTGAAAAGGGTTTACAAGGCGGAGCGGTCTTGTTCGCCCCGCCTCGAAAAAGCTATCGCTTTTTCTCACCACCCTCTCCGCGGCGCAAAAGTATGCGCCGGGGTGTTTCGCCGCTGCGGCGGCGACAAGGGACTTTGCCCCTTGACCCCACCAGCATTTTTGAAAAATTGCTGGATCAAAAAACTTCATTGCCGCCTGCGGCGATCGTTTTTTACAGGTTACTTTCAAATCTATCGCTGAAAGCGATACCGCCATTCCTCATTCCTAACTCCGAATTCCTCATTTCATTTATTGCCTCAGCTGGATGGGCATCAACAGGAAAATAAAGCTTTCTCCCTGCGGCGGCACCAATTTTGCCACTCGATTGCCGCCAGTGAGCTGGATCTTGATCTGATCGCAATCCGCCGCACGCACGGCATCCAACAAAAACCGGTTATCAAAACCAATGGTCACATCCGGGCCGCTGATCTGCGCCGGAATCTTGTCGTTGATCTCGCCGATCCCGGTCTTGCACCAGATTCCCAGAGAATCTCCCGAAAATGTGCAGCGCACCGGTGCGTTATATTTGCCGCTGATCAGCAAAGAACACCGTTCCAAACAGCGTGTCAGTTCACCAGTATCAATGGTGATCTCTGTGTCAAAGGTAGACGGAATACTGCTGCGATAGTTATGGAATTCGCCCTCCAGCAGCCGGGAAAATACCGTATAACCATTGAATTCGAACACCACATGCCGACGGTCTGCGGAGATGGTGCAAAGCTCCTCTGCTTCGTCTCGAAGCATATTTGCCACTTCCAGAAGAGTGCGCTTCGGCACTACGAACCGATACGGCTCTGCGCTGGAAATCGGTTCCTGACGCACTGCCAGACGATATCCATCAATCGCAGCCACATGGAGTGTATCGCCGTCTACTTCGAATAATTCGCCGGTGAGTACAGGCTTTGCTTCGCTGACAGACGCTGCATAGTGCGTCTGGCGGATCATAGAACTGAGCACCGGCTGTTCGATCTGCATCCCAGCATTCAAATCCAAGCTGGGAAGCGCCGGATATTCCTCTGCCGACATGGCGGAGATCTGGAACTCGGTAGCATCGCAGAATAATTTTACCACGAAATTGTCATCTACCTCCATGGTAACTCTGTCTCCGGAAAACCGGCGGACAGCTTCACTAAGCAGACGAGGGAGAATGACAAACTCGCCTACGCTGCTGGATTCTACCTCAATACTGCGCTGAATGCCGAATTCCAGATCATAGCCTGTCAGTTCCAGGATATCATGATCCAGACGCAGTTTCAACCGTTCCAGCGCCGGAATGGTGGATTTCTGTGAGACACCCTTTGCGACATGGGTAATTGCCGTGAAGAATGTCTGTCTGTCACAAGTAAATTTCAACATAATTTGTTCTTCCTTATATACATTACGAAAACCGTAGTTTTCGCTGTTTCAAAAAGTTCGGGATCATTCATGTACATGCGGATGGTATCCGCTTTTATTTTGATAGAAAATCCGTATTATTTTCCGCCTGTCCGTCAGAGGCGTACAATTACAAACTGTCCACCTGAGAAGGACAGTCCAGATCATACCCTATGAGAAAGCAGCGAAGCTGCAAAACACAACAAAACAAACAAATAAAAATATAGTAGTCGTAGTAGGGGGGCTGGAAACTGTGGAAATCTCCATTTTGCATGGAATTTGCGAAAGATCTTCTGCACATCAGTGCCGTGGAAACTTTCCGGAAAAGTGGAGAATTTTCACAGCTGTGGAGACCTTGAAAGTTTGTGGAGTGGAAAAGGAAAGTTTGTGGAGAAATCGGTGGAGAACCAGGGAGATTCCGTTTCTGGAATTCACAGTCTGTGGAGAAAGCATTGCACAGGATTCCACAGGGATTTTCACAGGAGAAATTTCCCTTGTCAGGAATGGTACAGGAATATCGGGTGATTTTTCTCCACATGGGTTTTCCACAAGCTGTTGAAAGCGGTGTGGAAAAGCGGATTCTTGTTGTGGAGATGGGGTGGAAAGTGTGGTAGAACTGTGAGAATTGAGGTGTGGAACTACGTAGGGGCGAACTGTGTTCGCCCGCAATTGTTCGCAATTGTAGGTGCAGGTGGGAGGTGAATTTCGTTGCAAACGTTCCACTGGAACGTTTGCAAGATGTTGCTTGAAATGGAGGTTTCACAGGAGGAAGCGGTCTTGTCCGCTTTCCCCTCGAAAAGCTGTCGCTTTTCTCACCCCTTTTCTCCGTGGCGCAAAAGGATGCGCCAGGGTGTTTCGCCGCCTGCGGGCGGCGACCAGGGACGCTGTCCCTGGACTCTGCCAGCATTTTTGAAAAATTGCTGGATCAAAAAACTTCATTGCCGCCTGCGGCGTTGGAATGTTTTAGTGATATGTGCGTAAAAAGATACTGAACAGGATCTTAGGAAAAGTTGCTTTTTTCATCGCCGAAGGCGATACATTATTCCTCATTTTTATCCATGGCTCTTGCTGCGAATGTTTTTGATGATATCTTCTACCAGCTGTTTCAGGTGTTCGTCGTGTTTCATAGCAGTTTCCACGTTGCTGATGGAGTAAACGATGGTAGAGTGATCTCTTCCGCCGAACTCCGTGCCGATGGCCTGAAGCGGCATCTGGGTGATCTCCCGCACCACATAGATGGCCACCTTTCTCGCCGTGGAGATTTGGCTGGAGCGTTTGCTGCTGCGGATATCCTCCGGCGAAACGCCATAGACATCGGCAACTTCCACGATAATTTTTTCTACGGTAATGGGCACCGGCTGGTCATCGCTGAGGATGTCCTTGATGACGCTCTGTGCCATGGAAATGGACGGTGCAGAGCCTGCCAGATGCTTTAGGGCTTTCAGCTTTTTCACAGCGCCTTCCAGCTGACGGATATTGGTTTTCAGCCGGTTTGCGATAAATTCCGACACATCGTCGGGAATGTACAGATCCAGCAGTTCGGCCTTTCGGCGGATGATCGCAATTCTTGTCTCGAAATCCGGTGTGCTGATATCGGTGATAAGACCCCATTCGAACCGGCTGCGGATTCGTTCTTCCAAAGTTTTCAGTTCCTTGGGGGATTTATCGGAAGTCAGCACGATCTGTTTGCCCTCGGCGTGGAGCTTATTGAATGTATGGAAGAATTCTTCCTGCATGCTTTCTTTGTTGCTGAAAAACTGTACGTCATCGACCAGCAGCACATCGGCGTTCCGGTACTTATCGTGGAAATTGGCGGTGTTGCCGTTATTGATGCAGGCAATAAAGTCGTTTCCAAATTCTTCGCTGGTGACATAAATGATCTTATAATTGGGATGGTTCTGGTGTACCTCGTGGGCAATGGCATGCATCAAGTGGGTTTTTCCCAGACCGGACGGGCCGTAGATAAAGAGGGGGTTGTAATTTTTGCCCGGCTCTTTTGCCACAGCGGTACAGGCGGCATAGGCAAATTCATTAGAACCGCCTACAATAAAAGTATCGAATGTATATTCATAGTTTGCGCCCTCAAAGCTGTGCTCCAGCTCCTCGTGGCGGCGTGCCAGTTCGTCGAAATCCTTCGGCTTGCGGCTGTTATGGGCAGGCATGGTTGTTTCATCATCCACCTGGATGCGGATATCTACTTCAAAGCCCAGAATACTGAGGAAAGCTTCCTTCAGCAGGGACTCATAGTTATTCAGAATGACGTCACGCTGGAATTCTGACTGAACAGAAAAAAGTGCGGTCGTACCATCGAGTCGGACAGGGATAAGGGCATAGATCCAGAGTTTTACAGCAACTTCTGGAATATCGCCTTCCTCCAGACAGTATTGCTTGACCCGGGTAAAGACTTCGTCAAATGAGTTCATATGCGGCGAATCCTCCTTCAAAAATCAATGCAGACAGCGCAGAACATACAGCAAATTTGGCATTCTTCATGCGCTGTTGTTTCAGACCCTAAAAAACAGGAGTCCATAATATAATAGTATACCACATTCATTGTGGAAAATCAAGCCCTTCTCTGTTGAAAACTTCAATTTTCTCTGAAATTCCCATGTGGAAATTGTGGAGTAGAGATCGGTGCAAAGGTGGAAAGCGATTTTTTATATTTTGGAAACCGAAAGAAAACCCACTGTAGGGGCGAACTGCGTTCGCCCGCAAATATTCATACCTCTCCAACGGGCGAACACAGTTCGCCCCTGCGGCGTCCCACCTAAACTTTATTTTCGATTTGGAAATCAGCAGCGTTTGCCCGCAAATATCCATAAATCCCCCAACCGGGAAATCAAATTTCCACCTGCAATTCCACCGCCGCAGGCAAATTTCTTGGTCAATTTGACGAAGGCTGTCTGTTTTTTGCAGTGCCAAACGTGAAAAACAAAGAAATTTCAAAGAAATCTCTTGACAAATAGGGGAACATCCGTTATAATATATGGTAAATGGATTCATGCGGCTAGCCGTATGCAATTCCAGCATCCTGTGCGGAAGTATTTTTTCCGCCTGAGCAAGGAAAGGAGGTTACCAGGTTGAAGAGAACATATCAGCCGAAGAAGATTCATCGGAAAAAGGTGCATGGCTTCCGGAAGAGAATGGCCACTGCGAACGGTAGAAAGGTTTTAGCTCGCAGAAGAGCACGGGGCAGAGCAAGACTGAGCCACTGATCGAAGTCGGACCACAACGCCATTGGTTTGTGGTCTTTTGTTTTTTCGAGGAGCGTACCCAAAGAGCCCGGCGTGCCGAAAAAAGACACTTACCGGCAATGATGCAGGTATGACGGTTCTGGATCGGCGCACCGGCGGCGGATAGGGTACGCTTTTTGCTTTGTCAGAGAAAAAAGAAAATGCCTAGAATGATTTTGATGTGAATGGAAAAACGGCGGGAGCAAGTCTCGCTTAATCCATTTGGCTGTCGGAGTGATCCTTCTGTGTTGGAAAAAATCTGTCGTAGGGCGGGGGCTTGCTCCCGCCGCAGATGAAGATTTGTGCAGACAGATCCACGGCAAAGCGGCAAAATATTCTGAGACAAGGTTGGAGTGCGAGCCATGCAAAAAACGGTCATTCTGAATCAAAACCGGGACTTTTTACAGCTGTATCAGCGCGGAAAAAAGATCGTGTCGCCCTATGCGGTCATCTATGTGCGCAAAACCCGGCGGAAATATAACCGTCTGGGGATCACAGTGGGAAAAAAAGTGGGCTGTGCCGTAAAGCGGAGCCGTGCCCGCCGGGTCATCCGGCAGGCATACCGGGAGACGGAGCATCTCATGCCCACGGGAATGGATCTGGTCATCGTCGCACTGCCGTCTATTGTGGGCATACGTTCTACGCAATTGCGTGACTATCTCGCCGGAACCGGACTGAAACGTATCCGGCGACTGATGGAACCGCCGTCGGAAGGGGGAAAGCCGAAATGAGACGTCTGGCGGCGGCACTGATCAGTCTCTACCAGAGGTTTTCCCGATTGACACCGGCTGTGTGCCGGTATTATCCGACCTGTTCCTGTTATGCGAAGACCGCAATTTTGCGGTTTGGCGTACTGCGGGGCGGCTTTCTCGCCCTGCGTCGCCTGCTGCGCTGTCATCCCTGGAGTCCCGGCGGCATCGACCCGGTGCCGGAGCACCTGGATCCGCCACGGATTGTCTTTGGAAAACGACAGCCGCAGTCCACATTACGCAACAGAAAGGGTTAAACAAAAATTATGGATTTTTTATATGATCTGTGTGGTAAGCCGTTCGGCTGGATCATGCGTCTGATCTATGACTGGGTGGACAACTATGCGCTGGCGATCCTGTTGTTTACCATTATTACAAAGCTGATTCTGTTTCCGATTTCTTATAAGCAGCAGATGAATTCAGCGAAGATGCAGCGTGTCAACCCCAAGATGGAAAAGCTGCGGCAGAAGTATAAAAACGATGCACAGAAGCTCCAGGAGGAGCAGATGAAGCTCTATCAGGAGGAAAACGTCAACCCCGGCGCTTCCTGTCTGCCAATGTTTTTGCAGTTCTTCATCCTGTTCGGTATTCTGGACGTTGTATACAAGCCTTTGTCCTATATCCTGAAAATGAAGGATGATCTCATTGCAAAGGCGTTCGAGGTGGTACAGAATATCAACCCCGAACTGGCAAAGCAGGGGACAAGCCTCCGGCAAGAGCTTGCTATTTTAAGTGCTCATCATCAAGATTCGGGTGCTTTTGATCAGGTATTCGCTGGCACGGATTTTTCTTCCCGGATAGCGGAATTTTATGACAAGTTCAGCCTGTTCGGGATCAACCTGGGTGAAATTCCTAGTTGGCATCCGGACGTGTGGAATGCTGCGGCAGTGGGACTCTTTATGATCCCAATTATGTCCGGCGTGCTCCAGCTGGTTCTGACCATCTATATGCAGGTGGTCCAGAAGAAGCGCAATCCGGGTATGCCCGGTGCTGGCTGCATGAATATTATGCTGTATATCATGCCGATCTTCTCCGTCTGGTTTGCATTCCAGGTACCGGCAGGCGTTGGTTTCTACTGGGTCTGCTCTTCTTTCTTCTCGCTGCTCCAGACCATTGGTCTGAACATGTACTTCACCAAAGAGCGTATCGAAAAGCTCTGCGAGAAGGAAAACAAGAAGATGCAGAAGAAGTATGTCAACGGCAAGAAGAGCTTTATGCAGCGTATGCTGGATCAGCAGCAGGGACTGTCTGAGGGACAGCAGAAGCGGGAACGCTATGCAGAAGAGACAAAGGATATGTCCCGTTCAGAACTGTCCAAGTATAATCAGCAGGTTCTGAAGGACGCACGGCAGCGTATGGCTGAAAAATACGGCGAGACCTATGAAAGCGATGAGGGCGAAAGTTCGAAGAAGTAAGGGTATTATCGTACAAAGCCGTCAGGCGGTCTTTGTGCGGTGCTGCCTAAGAAAATGTTCTGAAACAAATGCGTGAAAAAAGAGACAGGGAATGAAGTCCCACAGAATAGAAAGGGATGAACAGGTTATGAAAGAGATCTTCACTGCGAAAAGTATCGAAGAGGCAAAGCAGATGGCATCCGAAAAGTTCGGTGTGTCAGAAGATAACATTGTATTTCGAATCCTGGAAGAGCCGAAAAAATCGTTGTTCGGCAAAGTAAAACGTGAGGCACAGGTTGAGGCAGTGTACGAGCCTGCAGAGCCGGAAGAAACACTGGCATCAGCACCCGCAGCGGCAGAACCGGAGGTTTCGGAAAAGCCTGCGTTACAGGAAGCAGTGGCTTCTGTAGAAGAAATTGTGATTCCGCAGGATGATTCTTCCACAAGAGGCATGGAATCTGAGGCAATTGAGACCATTCTGACAGAAGAGGATATGACGCCGAATCTGCTCCGTGCACGGCAGTATATTGCAGATATTTATCAGGCAATGGGCATTGAAGTGACCATTACCACCATGCGCACCGAAAACGGCATCCGTATGGAGCTGCGCAGTCAGTCCAAGAGCGGTACGATTATCGGCAGACGTGGTGAAACATTGGATTCTATCCAGTATCTGGCATCAATTCTGGTGAATAAGGGCAGTGAGAACTATTGCCGTTTGCTTCTGGATAGCAACGGGTATCGGGAAAAGCGGCGCAAGACGCTGGAACAGTTGGCAGAAAAGATTGCACGCAGCGTGCTTCGCACTGGCCGTGCTACCACACTGGAGCCTATGAATCCCTATGAGCGCCGGATCATTCACAGCCGGATCTCAGAAATCGAAGGCGTGACTTCTCGGAGCGTGGGCGAAGATCCTTACCGGAAGGTCGTGGTTTCTTCTATAAACGGCAAGCGCAGCGGCGGAAACCGCGGCGGTAAGGGCGGTCAGAACCGTGGGGGCAAGCGCCCTTATCGGGAACGCCAGCCAGAAGAATTCAAGCGTGCTAATCTGGATTCCGTGAAAACTAGCTTTGAACGGGATTATAAGAAGCCCAAGCCAGAGGATGAATTAAACGCAGGGCTGTATGGGAAGATTGAGTTATAAGAATTGTTTCACGTGAAACAGTTGAATATCCACAGAAACGGGCTGCGTGTAACAGCCCGTTTTTTGGAATATGGGTATAGAGGTGAACTGTATTTGTCCTCGCAAGAATCAGAACTTGTTCTCATAGAGGTGATGTGATTGACCATCGGATTAATAGGCGCAGGTAAAGTGGGCTTTTCGCTGGGAAAATACTTTACAGAGCATAACATATACGTTTCCGGCTATTACAGCCGAAACCGGAACTCTGCAAAAACAGCAGCAGAATTTACAGGAACGAAGTGTTACACCGAATTAAGTGAGATCATAAAAGAAAGTGATACTCTGTTTCTTACAGTTCCAGATGGGAATATCCAAGATGTTTACTCTGAAATAGCGAAATATCACATAGAGGGAAAGTGGCTTGCCCATTGCAGCGGTGCACTTTCTTCAAGCGTTTTTCGGGATATCGGCAGCAAAGGTGCAAAAGGGTGCTCCATTCATCCTATATGTGCCATAAATGATAAGTTTACCGGGTATCGGAATTTATCCAAAGCATATTTTACAATTGAAGGAGAAAATACGTCGGATATGGCTGACCTGATTCGCAGCTGCGGAAATCCTGTGGAGACGATTTCAGGAGAGCAAAAGGTGAAATACCATGCCGCTTCAGTGTATGCAAGCAACCTTGTAGCAGGGCTATATGATATCGCTGTGGGCCTGCTGAAAGAATGCGGACTGAGTGAAAGTTTTGCCGATCATGCGCTGCAATCTCTGTTCATAGGCAACGCCGAAAATATTGCGTCATGCGGCGTGATCGGAGCACTTACTGGGCCTGTAGAACGTGCCGACCAAATTACTGTAAACAAACACCTTTGTGCATTAGAGGGAGAGGAACGGGAGATTTATCGGTTGCTGTCACGTCGTCTGCTCCATGTGGCAAAACAAAAAAATCCCGATAGGGACTATGGTGAATTGTCTGTGCTTTTGGAAGGATAAGCATGTTTTCTCATAAGAGATTTGAAACAAATCAAGTGGGATTGCCCACTTTTACCTTAGAAAAAGGAGGAATCCTATGGATACCATTGCAGCCATTGCAACCCCCCACGCTGCCGGCGGCATTGCTGTGATACGCATTTCCGGTGAGAATGCGCTTGCCATTGCCGGGGCATGTTTCCGCAGTGCTTCCGGGAAAATTCCGGCGGAAATGCAGGGTTATACCTGTGCCTATGGCACATTTCTGGACGAGCAGGGCAGGGAAATGGATGACGGTATTTTCACCGTTTTTCGTGCACCCCACAGCTACACCGGCGAGGATGTAGCGGAGCTTTCCTGCCATGGGGGCATTTATGTGACAGAACAGCTGCTTCGTGCAGTACTTCACGCCGGGGCAGTTCCGGCGCAGCCGGGGGAATTCACCAGACGGGCGTTTCTCGCCGGAAAAATGACCCTCACCCAGGCAGAAGCAGTCATGGATGTCATTGGCGCTGCCGGAAAACGGGAGCTGGAATTCGCCTACGCCCAGCAGAATGGTGCGCTGTACCATCGGGTACAGCAGATCACTCAGGGCATTGTCCGCAGTCTGGGGGATCTTGCGGCATGGGCAGATTATCCGGAGGATGAAATACCTGCTGTAACGCCGGAGAGTCTGAGAGAAGCCCTTGCGCCGGTGTTGGCGCAGCTGGATGAAACTCTTGCCACTTACGATTACGGGCGAATTTTGCAATCCGGTGTATCAGCGGTCATTGTGGGGAAACCGAATGTGGGAAAATCCACCCTGTTTAACCTGTTGACAGGAAGTCAGCGGAGTATTGTTACGGAGATTGCCGGTACGACACGAGATGTGGTGGAGGAGCAGATACGGCTGGGGAATGTGACGCTGCGGCTGTCGGACACGGCTGGACTCCGGGAGACGGAGGATGTCATTGAACAGATGGGCGTGCAGATCGCAGAAGAGCGATTGCAGGCGGCAGATCTGATACTGGCGGTGTTTGATACCACGAGGCCTTTGGACGGGGATGACTTGCGGATGCTGGAGCAGCTGCCGGAGAAGCCGGTGATCGCCATTGTGAATAAGTCTGACCAGGAGACAAAGCTGGACATCCGGACTTTGCAGGAGCGGTTCGGGCATGTGATTTTCATGGCAGCAAAGGCTGGAGATGGACTGGAAGAATTGCGGAAAACGGTGGAGGAGATGTTCTATCAGGCGAAGGTAACGCCGGAGTTGGGAATTGTGGCAAATGCACGGCAAAAACAGTGTTTGGAGACTGCGAAAGGGCAGATATTGCAGGCACTGGAAGCGTTGGATGCCGGGGAGATGTTGGACGGCGTGACGGTGCTGCTGGAAGAGGCAGCAGATGCGCTTCTGACGCTGACAGGTGAACGAGTTTCCGAAGCCGTCGTCAACGATGTATTCTCACGCTTCTGCGTAGGCAAGTAACCTACACGAGCGCAGCGAGAACTCTTTTCTTTTTTCGCTTCCTTTTTTCTTTTCAGCAAAGAAAAAAGGAAGAAACACCTAACAAGCAAAGTGCAATTCAGAACAGCAAACGCGTCACCGTCAAAAAATAAAGGTAGAAATTTTTGTTCCGAAAATTCAGAATTACCACAAAACAAGTACAGTAAAAGACAGCAACGGCGATGCGTACCCAGGCGAACAGCGAGTGAAACGAGCGAATTCGCCGGCGCCAGTTTCTTTTGTGCTATTTAGAATAATATTGTAAGAAATTCCGTTGTAAACGTTCCACTGGAACGTTTACAAAGGCTTTAGCCGTGTTAAGCGGAAACAGGGGAAAGCGGTCTTATTCGCTTTCCCCTCGAAAAGCTGTCGCTTTTCTCACCCCTTTTCTCCGTGCGCCGAAAGAACGGCGCAAGGTATTTCGCCGTCTGCGGACGGCGACCAGGGCTGCGCAGCCCTGGACCTGCGCCAGCTGTGCTCAGCTGGACCAGCAGTTTGGGCAGCCTTACTTAGAAAATATTCCTTGGCTGTTCTAATTTTTGTTTCACGTGAAACACCTATCAATCCGAAGGAGTGATTCAATATGTATCACATGGGAAATTACGAAGTTGCCGTGATCGGCGCAGGTCATGCCGGCGTGGAAGCAGCTCTTTCCTCTGCCCGACTTGGCTGCCGGACGGTGCTCTTTACCATATCCCTCGATCAGATCGCCAACATGCCCTGCAATCCGTCTATCGGCGGTACGGCAAAAGGTCATCTGGTACGAGAAATTGACGCCCTTGGCGGCGAAATGGGCAGAGCAGCGGATGCTTGCTTTCTCCAGAGCCGTATGCTCAACCGTGGAAAAGGTCCAGCTGTCCACAGTCTCCGTGTGCAGGCAGATCGGGTGAAATATCACAATTACATGAAGCAGATCTGCGAAAAGACTCCCAATCTGGAGATCAAACAGGCGGAGATCGCCGAGGTTCAGGTTCAGGACGGCAAGGTCTGCGGCGTTGTTACTTCCCTTGGTGCACAATATGATGTGTCGGCGGTAGTAATAGCAACGGGAACTTACCTGAACGGGCGGATTCATGTGGGACAGGTTTCCTACGAAAGCGGCCCTGATGCCGCTTTGCCCAGCCGCCCTCTTGGGGAAAATCTGAAGCAGCTGGGGCTGCGGATGCGTCGTTTCAAGACGGGAACGCCCTGCCGTGTCCATCGGCGAAGCATTGATTTTGACGCCATAGAACGCCAGGATGGCGATGAAGAAATCGTGCCCTTTTCTTTTGGTTCCGATGCCTCAGCCATGCACAATCAGGTCTCCTGCTATATCACCTATACCAACGCTGAGACCCACCGGATCATCCGGGAAAATCTCCATCGTTCCCCTCTGTTTTCCGGGCAGATCGAAGGCGTCGGTCCCCGGTACTGCCCGTCCATTGAGACAAAAATTGTGCGTTTTGCGGACAAACCCCGGCATCAGCTGTTTGTGGAGCCCATGGGTCTGGAGACGGAGGAATATTATTTGCAGGGCATGTCCTCTTCCTTGCCGGAAGATGTGCAGTTGGCATTCCTGCGCACCATCAAGGGACTGGAGCATGTGGAGATCATGCGCCCGGCGTATGCCATTGAGTATGACTGCGTCGATCCTACGGAGCTGCGTGCCAGTTTGGAGAGTAAGAAGATCAGCGGTCTGTTTGGCGCAGGGCAGTTTAACGGCAGCTCCGGCTATGAAGAAGCGGCAGCCCAGGGGCTTGTTGCTGGTATCAATGCGGCATTGCTGGTGCAGGGAAAAGTGCCTTTTGTGCTGGATCGTGCATCCTCTTATATTGGTACGCTGGTGGATGATCTGGTCACAAAAGGCTGTGAGGATCCTTATCGTATGATGACATCCCGCAGCGAATATCGTCTGATTCTTCGCCAGGATAATGCAGATTGGCGGCTGATGCCCTTGGGACATGCACTGGGGTTGGTTTCTGAGGAGCGCTATGGTGCTATGGTAGAAAAATACCGCCTTGTGGAACAGGAGCGAAAACGTGTGGAAAAGACCAATCTGGCACCTTCCGAAGAACTGAACGCTTTTTTGGAGGAACACGGCACTGCTGCACTTTCCACAGGCTGTAAGGCAGCGGATCTTATTCGCCGTCCTCAGTTGAATTATGATATCATCGCTCCCTTTGACCCGGAGCGTCCGGAATTGCCGGCGGTTATCGGGGAACAGGTGGAGATTCAGATCAAATATGAGGGGTATATCAGCAAGCAGCTGGCACAGATCGAGCGTATGCGGAAGCTGGAAAATATGAAACTGCCGGAAGATCTGGATTATACCACTGTGCGTGGGTTACGGCTGGAGGCGGCAGAGAAACTGAACGCTCACCGTCCCCAGAATCTGGGGCAGGCAAGCCGTATTTCCGGCGTATCCCCGGCGGATATTTCCGTGCTCATGGTCTGGGATACGGCAAATCAGGAGGGAAGCAGGACATGATGACTTACGAAAGGGCAAAAGCAATTTTTGCCGGAGCTGGATTACCTTTGTGCGAGACTCACTTTCAACAGTTTTCCACCTATTTAAAAGAACTTGTGGAAACCAATGCCCACATGAATCTCACCGCCATTACAGAGCCGGAGGAGGTCTGGGCGAAGCACTTTCTGGACAGTGCAGTGCTGCTGCAAAAAGTTTCCCTGCCTTTGGGAATAAGCTGCATTGATGTGGGAACAGGTGCAGGTTTTCCGGGGATGGTATTGGCAATTTTACGTCCGGATCTGCAAATTACACTGTTGGACAGCCTGCAAAAGCGTATTGGGTTTCTGGAACATACAGCGGAGCTGTTGGGGCTGGGGAATGTACGCTGTGTACATGCCAGAGCGGAGGATGGTGCCCAGGATCCAGCGTATCGGGAACAGTTCGACTTTGCCACAGCCCGTGCCGTGGCGGCAATGCCGGTGCTGACGGAATATTGTCTGCCTTTTGTGAAAATAGGCGGCAGATTTGCGGCAATGAAAGGCCCGTCCGAAACAGCAGAAACCGCAGAAAATGCCATTGCACTGCTTGGGGGAAAGGTAATTTCTGAGGAAAGCTATACGCTGGAGCAGGCAGGAGAGCGTCGGCTGATCGTTGTGGAAAAAGAGACAGCAACGCCAACAAAATATCCCCGAAGAAGCGACAAAATCAAAAAGAAACCACTTTAAACACAAAAAGAGAACAATCACTTTCCCATCTCCAATAAGGCAGCCCAAGCTGCTGATCCAGCTGAGCCCAGCTGGCGAGGTCCAGGACGAGCAGCCCTGGACTCTGCCAGCATTTTTGAAAAATTGCTGGATCAAAAAACTTCATTGCCGCCTGCGGCGTTTGGTTATGCAAAAAAAATTATCGCAGATTTTGACAAGATGTGCTTGCATAATTTGCGTTAATCTCCCGAACCGTGGAGATTTATAAAAGAAATCTCCGAAAATCCTGACTTTTTCCGTGAAAACCCAACTTTTTTTCTCTGGCAATCATTTCCCGAATCTGTTACAATAAAACTACAGAGGGAAACGCCCATTGCGAAAGGAAGTTATTATGGCAGGATTTTTAACATTCACCCGTGAGAAACCCATCAACCGTATTGTCGAAGTGGAGATCAGTGAGATCGTTCCCAATCCCCACCAGCCCCGGACGGAATTTGACCTGGCAGATATCCAGTCACTGGCAGAAAGCATTATGCAGAACGGCATCCTACAGCCCCTGACCGTCCGCCGGGGCAGCGACCGTTATGAACTGATTGCCGGAGAACGCCGTCTCCGTGCGGCAAAATTGGCAGGAATGCACGCTGTGCCCTGTATTATTCTGGATATCAGTTCCCGGAATTCTGCCATTATGGCACTGGTAGAGAATATTCAGCGGCAGGATCTGTCATTTTTCGATGAGGCAAGTGCCATTGAAAAGCTGATTACATACTATGGCATGACACAGGAGGATGCGGCTGCAAAATTGGGAAAGGCGCAGAGTACCATTGCCAATAAACTGCGTCTGCTGCGCCTGACAGGAGAGGAACGGGAGGTCATCATGAAATACAACCTCACCGAACGCCACGCCCGGGCATTGCTTCGGCTGGCGTCTCCCAGCGAACGATTGACAGTTCTGGAAAAAGTCGTCAAGCAGAATCTGAACGTGGAGAAAACTGAAGCCGCCGTGGAGGAGATGATCGGGCAGAAAAAAAGCCGGGAAAGCTATAAAAAACGCAGCAAGGTGTTCCAGAATGTGCGGATCTTTGTAAATACCATCACCAAAGCCGTCGAAACCATGCAGGCTGCTGGTATCAAGGCGGATTCTCAGAAGATCCAACGGGATGATTATATCGAATACCGGGTGCGGATTCCCATTGGGGAGAAAAAATAAAACTTAGCAAGGGCAATGTTTCACGTGAAACGCTGCCCTGCTTTTTTTGTTTCACGTGAAACAATTTCTTGCTCTTTTTCCTAAAAAATTTCCCCAAAGCCTTTACAACCGGCAGAAATCATGCTATAATAAAAGAAATAACCTGAGGCAACACCGCACAAAGCTCGCCTGACGGCTCTGCACGTCATATGCTTGCATCTTTTCCGTCATATTTCACAAAAATGCTCGTGAATACACAAAGTACTTGTGCCCGTGGGTATTCACTGCGCTTTTTGTCTCATCTGACGAAAAATCTGACGAAGTTTATACTCGTAGAGTACATCTGACGCACAATCTTTGTGCGGTATTGCCCTTAAAGTTTATGCGCAGAAAGGAAGAAACAGCGTGAGTATGGTGTATGCAGTGGCCAATCAGAAGGGCGGCGTGGGAAAATCCACAACAGTTGTGAACCTGGGCGCTTATCTCGGTTCTCGGGGAAAACGGGTGCTCTGTGTGGATATTGACCCCCAGGGCAACACCACGACGGGATTTGGCATTAAGAAAAAGCATCTGACAGCTTCGTCCTATGAGGTGCTCATCGGCAAAAACAGCATCCAGGAGGCAATCGTGCGGACTGCTTTTGAAAACGTCAGCATCCTGCCGGCACGAAATACTCTCGCCGGGGCAGAGCTGGAGTTGTCCAATATGGACAACCGCATGAATCGCCTGAAAATGCAGCTGCTGACTTGTAAGCTGGATTATGACTACATCCTCATTGATTGTCCGCCGGCGCTGGGTCTGCTCACGATCAATGGACTGGTAGCAGCTGACAAGCTGCTGATCCCCATGCTTGCGGAGTTCTACGCCCTGGAGGGGTTGTCTCAGCTGACTAATACAATTAAAGTGGTGCGCAGCAATTATAATCCCACTTTGGATATCGGCGGAATTTTGTTCGTCATGTTTGACCCGCGGTTGAATGTGTCACGGCAGGTGGAAGAAGAAGTGGAAAAGTATTTTCCGGGAAAGGTATTCCAGACAAAGATCCCCCGGAATGTGCGGCTTTCGGAAGCGCCCAGCCATGGCAAGCCGGTTATGTATTATGATCGGCTGTCCAAGGGCGCAGAGGCATATATGCAGCTTGGCATGGAGCTTCTGGGAGAAAAGCCGCCGGAGAAAAAGCGGCGTATGCTGGTATTCGGAAAGAAAAGGGAGCGTGAAAGCGAATGACAATTGGCGGATTGGGCAGTGGTCTGGATTTTCTCTATGATGAAAATGCTGCCGATGTGCAGGTGAAAAAAACACTGCGTCTTTCGGAACTGGAACCAAACCGGGATCAGCCCAGAAAGCAGTTCAGTGAAGAATCCATTCAAACGCTGGCAGATTCCATTCAGCAGTACGGCATGATCCAGCCCATTCTGGTGCGCCCTCTGGGACTAAATTATCAGATCGTCGCCGGAGAACGCCGCTGGCGTGCGGCACGAATGCTGGGGCTGGATGAAGTGCCTGTAGTGATCCGGGAGCTGTCGGATGAGGAAACTATGGCAATTGCCCTCATCGAAAATTTGCAGCGGGAAAACCTTAACCCTATGGAAGAGGCAAACGGCTACGATCAGCTTATGAAAAAGTTCAGCATGACCCAGGATGAAGTGGCGAAGCATGTGGGAAAATCCCGGAGCGCAGTGGCAAATTCCCTGCGTCTGCTGAAGCTGCCCTTTGGCATCAAGAAAATGGTGGAACAGGGAGACTTGAGTGCCGGACATGCCCGTGCATTGCTGGGAATACATGACGATGATCTGCTGTTGGATACGGCGGTGAAAGCATCTCAGGGTAAGCTGACGGTGCGTGCGGTGGAGAAAATTGCCGCCAATGAGGCGAAAATGACTGCACCTCAGCCCTTTATTAAGGAGGACAGCTTCTTTACGGAGATCGAGATCAGCCTGGAAGCTCGTCTAGGACGGCGTGTTTCTGTGTCTTATGGGAAAAATAAGGGCACGCTGAATCTGGAATTTTATGATAAGGATGACCTGGCAGCATTGGCGCAGCGGCTGACAAAAGAATAAGTGTTTCACGTGAAACAAATATAAAACGGGAGGATGCTCCCTGAAAATAGGAAGGAAAAGCAACCATGATCGATATCAAATGGATCCGGAATGACCCGGAAAAAGTAAAGGAAAACATTCGCAAAAAGTTTCAGGACGACAAGCTGCCTCTGGTCGATGAAGTAGCAGATCTGGATAAGAAATTCCGTGAGGCAAAGGTGCAGGGCGATGAACTGCGCAGCCAGCGGAAAACCATCAGCAAGAAGATCGGCGCACTCATGGGACAGGGCAAAAAGGATGAGGCAGAAGCAGTTAAGGCAGAAGTTGGTGCAATCGGCGATAAGCTGGAGGAACTGGAAAAGCTGGAGACAGAGCTGTCCGCACGTATTCGGGAGATCATGCTGGTGATCCCGAACTTTATTGACGATTCTGTTCCAATCGGCAAGGACGATTCTGAGAATGTGGAAGTGGAACGCTTCGGTGACCCCTTCGTGCCGGAATTCGAAGTGCCCTATCATGTGGATATTATGGAAAAGCTTCACGGCATTGATATTGACGCTGCCCGGAAAACCAGCGGCAACGGCTTTTATTATCTCTGCGGTGATATTGCACGCCTGCATTCGTCCATTCTGGCATATGCCCGTGACTTCATGATCAACAAGGGTTTCACCTATTACATTCCGCCCTTTATGATCCGCAGCAATGTGGTTGCCGGTGTAATGAGCTTTGCGGAAATGGAAGGCATGATGTACAAGATCGAGGGCGAGGATCTCTACCTCATCGGTACGAGCGAACACTCCATGATCGGCAAGTTCATTGATACCATTGTACCGGAGGAGGAACTGCCTAAGACTCTGACCAGCTATTCTCCCTGCTTCCGGAAAGAAGTGGGTGCACACGGTATTGAAGAACGTGGTGTATACCGGATTCACCAGTTTGAAAAGCAGGAAATGATCGTTGTCTGCAAGCCGGAGGAGAGTATGGACTGGTTCCATAAGATGTACGGCTATACCGTGGAATTCTTCCGCAGCATGGATATTCCGGTGCGCACACTAGAGTGCTGCTCTGGCGATCTGGCTGACCTGAAGGTCAAGAGCATTGACGTAGAAGCATGGTCTCCTCGTCAGAAGAAGTATTTTGAAGTGGGCAGCTGCTCCAATCTGGGAGATGCACAGGCAAGACGTCTGGGCATTCGTGTCAAGGATAAGGACGGCAACAAGTATTTTGCCCATACTTTGAATAATACTGTAGTCGCACCGCCTCGTATGCTCATTGCATTCCTGGAGAATAATCTGAACGAAGACGGTTCTATCCGTATTCCGGAGCCGCTTCAGCGTTACATGTTTACAGACTGCATCCGTCCGGAATAAAAAATGGTTGGATCAAAAAACTTCATTGCCGCCTGCGGCGTGAGGATTTGCAGCCTTGTATAAACATGGTTTTCCACATTTTAAACTTTCGCTGTGGAAAACCAGATGATCTAAAAATATAAAAAACCGCCGAAATCACGTAGATTTCGGTGGTTTTATTTTTTGGAAATTTTTCGATTGTTGAAAAGTGTGGAAAATCACTTTGCGAAAAAGCAATTCAAAACGTCAGTATAAAGCAGATCCAATGCTCATACTCAGATTCCACCTGGATCTTGATTCGATGGGTGTCTGCAATGCTCTTTGCAATGGAAAGGCCCAGTCCGTAACCGCCTGTCCGGCGTGCCCGTGAGGAATCGCTCCGGTAGAACCGCTCAAAGATCTTCTCCTTTTCAATTTCTGTAACACCTTTTCCCGTGTTGAATATCTTCAGGGTTTTCTTGTCTCGGATTTGCTGAAGCGTCACTCGAATCTCGCCGTGCTCATCGCTGTACTTGATGGCATTGTCAATAAAAATCGCCACCAGCTGCACAATTTGTTCCATATTCCCCGTATACTGCAAATCCTCCTGAATTTCCAAGGTCAGCGTTTTTTCCTGTTCAAATGCCTGGCTCTCAAAGGGGAGCGCTGCACTGGAAACAGCTGCACTGAGGGAGAATGATGTGAAATCCTTCCGTGGATTGCCCATTTCCAGCTTGGTCAGGTTCATCATATCGCTGACGAGGGTGCGCATCCGTTCCGTTTGGGACTGAATGTAACTGAGCCATTTATTCGGTCCGATCTCATCCTGTAAAATATCCGTGTTGGCAGAAATAATCGTCAAAGGCGTTTTTAGTTCGTGCCCGGCGTCGGAAATAAACTGCCGCTGCCGTTCAAAAGTCTCCTGCATAGGGCGCATGGCTCGTTTGGTCAGGATCATGGTGAGAAAAAATACCACGCCTTCCATGAGGATAAACACCAGAATACTCACGGAGAGCAGCTGTTTCAGCAAAAGATGATCTGCACTTCGATCGGAAAAAACCACAACAAAACCGCCGGTGAAATCCTTGCGAAAAAATTGCAGCTGCTCATAATTTCCGTCAGTCTCGCCTTTTTTCACGACATGATCCAGAAGCATCTGCCCGTCCTCTCGAGAATAGGTATCCGTGCCGTCCATGTGGGTCAGATTGCCGTTTTCATCAGCAAAACAGAGAAAGTGGTCAATTGTGACAGAATTTTCCTTTTTGTACATCAGACGTTCATTCTGCTTTTTTTCTGTATCTGCTGCGGTTGTTGCAGTAACCGATGAGAGCCTGGAAATAGCGACATGCTCAGGAGTACAAAGCATTGCCATAGGTGCGGCATCGTAAGCATCCTGTACAGCGTCATACCATGGATCTTCCGGTTTATATGGATCCCATTCATCATAGGGATGCCAGGGCTCTTCCGGATGATCCGGCTCTTCTGGATCAGGTCTCGGAGGCAGTGTCTGTTCCGGTTTGGTGTACTGGGGTGCGGTGGATGTCATACGGGGTGTTGTTTCACGTGAAACAGGCGCTGTTGTCGTCACTGGTGGTTTTGTCTGAACCGGTTTGGTTTCTATGGGACGCTGAGGATCTGTCTGGGAAGCTTTCGTCCGGGCAGCTTCTGTTGTCATTGTCATGGTCTGGATCGCAGTGTTATCAGAAGTGATGACAGCAGTGGTGACCGCAGTGAAATTCTGATTTTCCCGTGCCTTTGGTTCTGGCTGATCCGGCGGCATGTTATCGGGGGGATCGAATTCATTTTCCTGTATGGCAGCCTCACTGATGGCGATCTGCTCCAGCAGATCCCGTGTTTGATTATAGCTCATAGCTTCTGTGATCACATTGAGCGCCACCAGAGGAACCATCAGCAGCGCTGTCAGCATGGCCATGGTGATCAGGATAAACTGCCGCCGTACACGCCGGATCATGCTTTTTTCTCCAGGAAATAGCCGATGCCCCGGGCTGTCCGGATCTGTACCGTGGACTGGATCGCAGCCAGCTTTTTCCGCAGGAAGGAAATATAGACCTCAATGTTGTTATACTCCACATCACTCTCATAGCCCCAGATCTTTTCAATAAAGCGTTCCTTTGGCATGATCTGTCCGGGGTTGGACATGAGGATCTCCATGATCTGATATTCTTTGAGACTGAGCTTCATGCTGTTGTCCCCCTGGGTCAGAGCATAGGTCTGGCGATTCAGCATCAATTCGTGAAAGTGAAGATGATCCACTTCCACTTCGCCTTTGCGCCGGGTGAGGGCACGGATCCGTGCCAGAAGCTCGCCGGTGGAAAAGGGTTTTGTCAGATAATCGTCAGCACCGCAGTCCAGCCCTTGGATCTTATCTTCTACCTCTGATTTCGCTGTCAGCAGCATAATTGGAGTGGATATTTTTTCCTCACGGAGAATGCGCACCACTTCAATGCCGCTGCGTATTGGCAGCATAATATCCAGCAGAATACAGTCATAGATGCCAGTCCGTGCATATTCCAGACCATCCTCGCCGTCAAAGACAGCGTCTACATTGTATTTGTTACGTTTGAGGATCTCGGCAAGAGTGTCCGCAAGCTGTACTTCATCCTCGACTACCAGTATGTTCAAGGTCATCATCCTTTCTTATGGCAATACCGCACAAAGAACATCTGTCGGCTTTGCGCAATATTGCCCTATCAAGTTTCCCATGTTCATTGTACTGCAAATAAATTGAAATAAGCTTAAGGTGATTAGAGCATGTTCAAACAAGAATAGCGAAGCTTTATTCAGCATACCACATATTCCCGGAAAAATCAAGAAAGTGCTGCAAATCATTTTCGCCATAAAAAAATATACAGCTTTACCGGGTGCGGCGGTGTAAGACCATGAATTCGAAAAATATGTGAAAAAACCGGAAAAAAGCTTGCAAGATATCATGAAGTATAGTATAATATAGAGTAACATTATCTGTCTGTAAACGGCAGAAATATTCTGGAAAGACCGGGTCATATTTCTGCGGTACACAGAGGGAGGCATTCATAGGCTGCGGCAGGTGCACTGCTGCACAGGCACTGGTCTGTATAAGTTTTCTTTGTGTAGGGTTGCCCCCAGGAAGAAACGGTCAGACAGACCACAGAAAGCGAGGAGTATATGTCATTTTTTGATAAGCTCGGAAAGACCATTACAGACACCACCCATACAGTCGTGGAAAAGACAAAAACCTCGACGGATACCATCCGCCTGAACGGCATGATCAACGACGAGGAACGCACGATCAATGCTGCCTATCTGAATATGGGCAAGAAGTATGCGGAACTGCACGAACAGGATGCAGAACCAGCATTCCAGGAATATCTGGACGCCATTGCTGCCAGCCAGCAGAAAATAGAGGAATACCGGGAGCAGATCCGAAGGAATAAGCACCTTCTGATCTGCCAGGGCTGCGGCGCAGAGATCCCGGAAACTGTCCTGTACTGCACCAAGTGCGGCGCAGAGAATCCTGTTGGAAAACAGCTTGCGGAAGAACGTGCAGCAAAGGAAGCCGCAGAGCGTGCTGCCAGAGAAGCAGAAGCAGCAGCCCGGCAGGCAGCGGCACAGCAGGCGGCAGCATCTCAGCCCGGTTACACCCAGCCTGCCGCAGGTGTGGAACTGTGCCAGAATTGTGGAAAGCCCAGAACGCCCGGCGCAATGTTCTGTACCAGCTGCGGCACACGGTTTGTTTCCGCACAGGAATCTTCGCCGGCTTCCACGCCGACACCGGCAAACGTGATCC
>NZ_DXUU01000001.1:30647-126433 GCF_019417665.1 Ruminococcus sp. | reverse complement strand
CCACACCTGCCCCCGTAGAAGAAACGGTAACTCCGGCGGCAGAACCGGTGATCCCCACACCTGCCCCCGTAGAAGAAACGGTAACTCCGGCGGCAGAACCGGTGATCCCTGCACCTGCCCCCGTAGAAGAAACGATAACTCCGGCGGCAGAACCGGTGATCCCTGCACCTGTCCCCGTAGAAGAAACGATAACTCCGGCAGCAGAACCGGTGATCCCTGCACCTGCCCCTGTGGAGAAACCTGCACCGGTATCCAGCCGGACTTGTCCTACCTGCGGCAGGGAAGTGCCGGCGCAGTATAAATTCTGCACCAGCTGTGGCACAAAGGTGGATGATACGGCAGCACCAGTTGCAGAACCTGCTGCAAAACCGACTGCCAGCCCGGAAAAGACCTGTCCGGTCTGCGGAAAGGCTGTACCTGCACAGAATAAGTTCTGCACTAGCTGCGGTACAAAAGTAGAAGATTAACAAATTTATAAGGAGAATGAAGTATGAATTGTAAACAATGCGGCTTTGAAGTCGAAGAAGGAAAGAAATTCTGCCCCAATTGCGGCAGTCCCCTGGAAGAAACCGCTGCACCCATGCCAGCAGAACCGACAGCTGTTCCGGAGGAAACGCCGGAAGCTGTACCGGAATCCGTTTCCGCTGATTCCGCAGCACCTGCTGACAATGGGATTCCCACACCGAATCCCATTCCTGCCAGCGCACCAGATCCCATTCCTGGTGCAATGCCCAATTCCGGCAGTGCAATGCCCGGCGGTGCACCCAACCCCATTCCCGGCGCAGTGCCGAACGGTGCTTATGATCCGACCATGAATCCCGTGCCGCCCATGAACCAGCCGCCCAAGAAAAAGAAAAAGGTGTGGCTCATTGTTCTGCTGATCTGCATCCCCATTCTGATCATTGTCATCATTGTGGCATGTCTGTTTGGCTATGGTGTGTCCATGGGAAAACGTGGGGCAGAGGCTGTCAATACATACTGGGATGCCTATGTGAATTGCTCCGGTGAGGACATTGCAGAAATGGTACCGGAAGCATACTGGGATTATATCGAAGAGACCTACGATGTGACCAAGGAGGATGCAGTTGCCGGCATGGATCTATTCCTGGAGGAAAATGCCGAAGCGCTGGGCGGAGATCTGTCCTATGAATGGTCTCAGACTGGTGTGCAGTATGGCTCCGGCGATGCAGACACGCTGGATGATATCCGTGAAGTGACAGACAAATACGGTCTGGAGATTTCCTCCGGCATCGGCATTGGAGTGGATGCAACGATTACCGGCGCAGAGGATTCTCAGGAACAGGATCTTGCTGTCTGGATCGTCAAGATCGACGGTGAGTGGTATAACGTTTGTGCCATGGATGATATCGAAACGATCTGCGAGAACGACTATGCAGCTGCTGCAAAGTATCAGAAAGAATACGGCGATACCATGGATGCTTACTGGAATGCACTCCTCAACACCGATGCAGCAGCAATGTCTGCATTCGTACCGGATGCTTGGTGGGATCTCGTGAGCGATCAATACAGCTATTCTCAGAGCGAAGCAGAGGGTTATCTGGAACAATATCTGATGGAACTGATCGCATCGGAATATGATGATACTTCCGATCTGAGTGCAAAGGTCACGATCACCGATGTGGATGATTATGACGAAAGCGATCTGTCGGATCTGAATGATGGTCTGGAGGAATATGGCCTTGCAGGCGATGCTGCAAAGGATATCTATGTAGATCTGACCATTACCAGCGGCGGCAGCGAAAGTGAAGAATCCAGCTATGTCACTATGACCCACATCGGGGATACCTGGTATGTTTACGATGCAATGTACTATTATGCAGACGCTTGCTATTATGCAGGCTATCAGGAATAAGGAGTGACGAATGACTTGTTTTCAATGCGGCAGTGATGTGCCGGCAGGTTCTCGATTTTGTCCTGTCTGCGGTGCGGCTATGCCGACGCAGCCTCAACCTGCTTATCCACCTCAGTTT
Source organism: Ruminococcus sp. (assembly GCF_019417665.1). Taxonomy (GTDB): domain Bacteria; phylum Bacillota; class Clostridia; order Oscillospirales; family Ruminococcaceae; genus Ruminococcus_C. The sequence goes on along the minus strand of NZ_DXUU01000001.1, from coordinate 124,442 downwards.
GCTGCTGCGCAGAAAAAGAAGAAAAAAGTCTGGCCGTGGGTTCTGGGGATCAGTCTGATTCTCGTTGTGATGGTATTCGCACTGATGATGGTTCTGTTTTTCAATCTGTTCCGCACCGTGGTTCGGGAGGAGAGGATCTGTCAGACCGCTGACTACTGCGCCAGTGCTATGGCAAACGGCGATGGTCTGGAACTGGCAGAGGAGATGCCGGAGGAATTCTGGAGCTATCTGGAGCAGACTTATGATGTCCCGCGTGAAACGATGGAAGAGGGTCTGGAGGACTACCTGAATTCCGACTGTCTCTATGAATCGGATTCTCCAGAGGCGAACTATGCCTGGCTCTGGGACTATGAGACCTTTGAACTGGAAGAAATGGATGTTTCTCGGAGGTCTCATGCAGAAGCGTGTATGCAGACCTATGGGCTCACTGCCGGTGAATTCCTTGCTGCCGAAGCCATATCGCAGCCCAGTGAAAAGCATATCGGAACATTTTCCATGGTACAGATCGGCGACGGATGGTATGTACTGGATGCGATGGAAATGGCGGATATGCTCTGCCAGACCATGTATGGTACAGACTCTGCATTCCGGCAGCTGACAGATCAGTACTGGGCGGCATATGCGGCGAAAGCTCCCGGACAACTCAGTGAAATGGTGCATGGGGAATTTCCCGGTTATCTGACAAGCGAATACGATCTGGATGTATCCGAGGCGGAGACTGCCATGGAACAATATCTGGATCTGTTTGAATTTGCTTATGAAGTGGGCACGATGAAGCAGATCACCTATGATGTGGAAGAGATACTGTGGTATAGCTGGGATAAAGAGTATAACATGACGGATTTCGGCTTTTCCATTGACCGTATGGCGGATGTGAGCATGACCTATACCATTGAGGGAACAGAAGGTACAGCAAGGGACGATACATATCTGACTCTGGCGGAAATTGACGGTGTGTGGTATCTCTATGATGCCATGTACGACTATGACCTCGTGTGCTATACCTATGTGACCGGTGGATTCGAAACGTACTATGACGATAGTGATGTTCTTCCGGAAGAGATCATTCCGGAGATCGACAGCCCGAATATTGCAGTATAATTTTGTGTAACTCTGAAATTAGATTCGTTGTATTACGAAACGCCGTAGGCGGCAATGAAGTTTTTTGATCCAGCAATTTTTCAAAAATGCTGGTGGGGTCAAGGGGCAAAACCCCTTGTCGCCGTCCCTGGACTCTGCCAGGGCTGCTCGCCCTGAACCTCGCCAGCTGTGCTCAGCTGGACCAGCAGCCTGGGCAGCCCAATATGGGCTTTTCGATACTGAAGATTTATTTTCAATTATTCATTGCCATCCCCCCGTGAAAGGAAGAATCAAAGACCATGAAATGCGAACATTGCGGCTACGAAGCCCCGGAACGTGCGGTGATCTGTCCCGAATGCGGCGAGATCCTACCTCGGAAACAACAGGAAGAAACAGTTTCGGAAGAGACTGTCAGTCAGGAACCAGCGACATTCTCTATGCCCTTTCTTTCCTCCGGCGGTGAGGAAAAGACCGATGGAATTGCCACCCAGGATCCTACAGAACAAAAACGTCAGGCGCAGGAAAAACACATCCGTCTGGTGCGGCGCATCGTCAGCCTTTGTGTGCTGGCAGTGCTGATCCTGGGCATTGTCCTGTACCAGGTGTTCCTGGGCGGCTATAAGCTGGCGGCATATCGCTATGTCAAAGGGGTAGACCGCTCCAGCGGCAGTATGTATATCTCCTTAGTGCCAGATGCCTATATGGATTATCTGGAAAATACCTACGATACCACACGCCGTGACGTAAAGGAAATGCTGCACGACTATTTTATCTACTGGAATGAAAACTACGGCACAGAGGGCGGAATGTCCTATGAGATCCTCTCTTCTCAGGAGATCACCGCCCTTGACAAACTGTCTGCATTGGAGCAGAAACTGAATACGTCCTATGGTATTTCCGTGGAAATCAAAAAGGCAGTCACAGCAAAGATCTCCATCAATGACGGGGGAACAAAGGCATCAGAAAGTGCCACATTTGTAAAGATCGGCAGCCGCTGGTGCTGTATGGAGGCAATGGAGGATGTGGATTATGTCTGCCAGTATGACGGCTATAATGCGTGGTAATAGGAGATCTGAGGACGGAGGAACTTGAAACATGGGAAAAACAATGAAGAATCAAAAGCAGCTGGAACAGCAGCAGAAGAAAAGCCGCCGGATCCGTCTTTTTGCAGGAATTCTTTTGATCCTGGCAGCAGCGGCTCTGGTGATCGGGGGTATCCTGCTTTTCCAGAAGGAAAAATCCGCCGATGAAGCCGTACCGGATGCGTCCGGCTACGAAGATACCCTTTCTGCATATTACAGCGCAATTGTTTCCGCTGACGGAAAGACCATGTCTCAACTTATGGCACCGCCGGAATACTGGACATACTATCTGGAGACTTATGACAAGACGGAGGAAGAGGTCATTGAGAATTTCGCCGAGGGCTGCAATAATACCATGTCGGAGTGGCAATCGGAATATGGCACTGATGTGAAAGTATCCTACCAGATTGCCGGCATGTCCCAGCAGGGGCAGGAGGGACTGGACGAGTGGAATTCTGATATGAAGGAACTTCTGGGCAATGACGGTGCTTCTGTTTCAGAGGCGGTGACGCTGGAGGTAGATCTGACCTTCACCGGCAGTGCAAAGACCGGGAGCAATGTGGTATATCCCACCTTGGGCAAGATCGGGGAGAAGTGGTATATTATCTCCGAGGACAGCGAAGAACTGAAAGGTGGATCCTCACAGCAATAAAGAAACGGGTGAACCCTATGAAAAGGTTCACCCGTTTTTTGATTATGGTTTTAATCAGTGTTTCCTTGATTCTGTGTGTTTTTTTGATCCAGAATATCCTGCAATGTCATGCTGTCAAGATAATTTGTCACTGTTTCATACAGCCCTTTCCAGACATTTCTGGTGAGGCAGTCTGCCATTCTGGGACACTCGTCCGTATCGGGCAGAACACAGGAAACACAGACAAGGTTTCCCTCTGTGACCCGGAGAATATTGCCTACTGTGTATTCTGACGGTTTTTTTGTGAGCTGATAGCCGCCCTGATATCCCCGGTTTGCCTTCAGCATCCCTGCTTTGTTAAGAGCAGGGACGATCTGTTCCAGATATTTTTTGGAGACCCCCTGCCGTTCTGCCACATCCTGTAAAGAAATAAAGGATCTGTCTCCATCGTTTTGCGCCAGATCCAGCATAAACCGCAGCGCATATCGCCCCCTGGTGGATATTTTCATGAAATTCATCCTTTCTATGGTAAATAGAGTTTGCTTCGAATCGTTGGATTACTCTAATTATACCATAGGTTTCATATGATTTCAACCCTTTTCCTGTCGGATTTTCGTAGAATTCGTGGGGAATTGCTGTTGGAATGTTTATAACATCTGTCAAAAAAGTTGAAAACTCTGTGGAAAACCATATGCAGTGTCCCATAAGAACATGGGCATATCATTTCATTTTATGTTTGAAAATCAGAAGTGTAGGGCGGGGGCTTGCTCCCGCCGGATCTATTCGAAACCTCTAACATGTAATAATATAAATTTTAAGTGGGACTACATAGTAGGGGCAAACTGTGTTCGCCCGCAATATCTTGGGATTTGCGATTATAGATGGGAAGAGAATTTCGTTGTAAACATCCCACCGGGATGTTTGCAAGGCTTGAGTTGAAAAGATGGCTTTACGAGGAGAGGCGGTCTTGTTCGCCCCTCCTCAAAAAAGCTGTCGCTTTTTTTCACCACCCTCTCCGTGGCGCAGAGTATGCGCCGGGGTATTTCGCTGTCTGCGGACAGCGACCAGGGACGCTGTCCCTGGATCCTGCCAAGGCTACTCGCCCTGGACCTCGCCAGCTGTGCTCAGCTGGACCAGCAGCCAAGGCTGCCTTGACATTGTAGCAATGAAAGGGAAGGGCAACTATTGCGCAGCAATGGTGGAGTGGGGATTACTGAAACGTTCCCTCTGTGATCTCCGTGCCCGGATAATAATGCGCCAGGATTTCCTTCCAGTCTGCACCATCTTTTGCCATGGCATTTGCCCCGTACTGGCTCATGCCCACGCCATGCCCATAGCCCCGTGTGATAAAGGTCAGTTTCCCGTCAGCATACTCCACTGTAAACGCCGCCGACCGCAGTTCCAGCAGTTCCCGGAACTCCTGTCCCGTCAGCTCCTGCCCGCCTATCGTTACTGTCAGCACCGTCCCGGCTTCAGAAGTATTCCCCAGCTGGATCCACTTTGCTGGGTCATCGTCCCATACGGCGTCCGGCAGGGCTTCTGACAAGATCTTCTGGAACTCGTCCGTTTTGATTTCTTTTGTCTCCAGATACCGGGGCGCTGTGGTATCCGCACTGCTTTCCACCGAGACCAGATAATCCACCTGGCTGCCCCAGACCGTCTCTGCACTTTCCGTAGTGCCCGAGGACATGGAACAGAATGCCGCAATAATGGGCGTTCCCTCATATTCCAGAAGATAGGGGAGCACCTCGTCTACAGCATCGCTGATTTTGCTGTAGCAGGATTCAAAATTTTCGCCGTAGTACTGCTTCGCCTGATTTTCCGTGAAATATGCCTGATACTGACTGCTGTCGTTGGAAAAATCCGCACCGTACAGTTCCGGGGTGGAATCATTCTGTTCCAATAAATGCTGCCGCTCTGCATATGTGTGTGCAGCCACAGCCTGCGCCTTGAGGGCTTCCGGCTCGAAGGTTGCCGGCATTTCCGCACAGACTGCGCCGATGAGATACTCCCGTGGGGAAATTTCCTCCACCTTGCCGCTGGTAATGTTCAGCATGGCATAGCTGCTGCAAAGTTCCGTTTTCGTCTCCGGAGTCTCTGTTGGTTCTGCTGTACTGGAAAGCCGGGTCGTTTCCGTAGCAGTGCCCAGATCTGCTGCACGTGGTGTCTGCCCCAGAAGCTGAGTAGGGATCGCCGTGATCAGGAACAAAATTCCAGTAAAACCGCCTAAGATCATCAGATATTTTTTCATTTTTGCCACGCTCTTTCTTTTCTTTTGCAGTTACTTCAAAATGATTGACAGATGCGTACTTTTCGTGTATAATAAAAAGTATAGTTTAAGAGGGGAGAAACCTCATCGCCGTAGGCGGCAATGAAGTTTTTTGATCCAGCAATTTTTCAAAAATGCTGGCGCAGGTCCAGGGCTGCGGAGCTCCACGAGCCCGTCCCCTCTGCCCTTCGGGCATCTCCCCGCACTGCGGGGAGTCACCCTGGTCGCTGTCCGCAGACAGCGAAACATCCTGCGCCGTATTCCGGCGCACGGAGAGGGTGGTGAGAAAAAGCGACAGCTTTTTCGAGGCGAGGCGAACAAGACCGCCCCGCCTTGTGAAACCATCTTAACAACCCAAACCTTGTAAACGTCCCAGTGGGACGTTTACAATGAAACACCCACCTCAAAAACCATCCCCTGCAAAAACCACACAGAAAAGCAATTGAGAAACCAAAACAAGGAGGTAATCGTTATGACACCGCAGCTGATATACAACCATAGCATTGAAGATTCGGATATTCAAAATTTATGCAAGGATCTGGTGGAATATTCCCAGATCAGCCCCAGCTATTATGAACGATTCGATGTCAAGCGTGGTCTGCGAAACGCAGACGGTTCCGGCGTAATTGCCGGGATCACCCGGATCTGTAATGTACACGGTTATGTGATGAATGAGGGCGAACGTCAGCCCATTCCCGGCCAGCTGATCTATCGGGGCTATGATATCAACGACCTGATCGAAAATGCAGAGCGGGAGGATCGCTATGTATTCGAAGAGGTTGTCTATCTGCTGTTGTTCGGCAGGCTGCCGGACGGTGCTGACCTGGAGCGCATGACACGTTCTCTGGGTATGCGCCGTGAGCTGCCGCCGGGATTCCTGGTGGATTCGATCATGCAGTCTCCTTCCAATAATATCATGAATAAGCTCGCCCGGAGTATTCTCTCCCTCTATTCCTACTCGGATGCGACAGAGAATACCACTATGGAGGACGAGATGACCATTGCCCTGGATCTGATCGCAAAAATGCCCATTCTCATGGACGGCGCATATCAGGCAAAGCGGCATAAGTACGATAACGCAAGTCTCATTATGCACCCCCTGCGGCCGGAGGAGAATACGGCTCAGTCCATTTTGTCCCTGATCCGCAGCGACCGTTCCTATACCAAGGCAGAGGCACAGCTGCTGGATACGCTGCTGGCACTGCACGCTGACCACGGCGGCGGTAATAACTCCACCTTTGCCTGCCGTGTGGCAACTTCTTCGGGGACAGATCCCTTTGCCGCATATACCTCGGCGATCAATTCTCTGAAAGGACCTCGTCACGGCGGCGCCAATATCAAGGTCATCCAGATGCTGGATGACATCAAAGCCCATGTGAAGCACTGGGAGAATGAGGGCGAAGTGGCGGACTATCTCACCAAGATCCTGCGTAAGGAGGCAAACGACGGTTCTGGTCTGATCTACGGTATGGGACATGCTGTATACACCCTGTCTGATCCACGTGCTGTGATTTTGAAGCGCAAAGCAATGGCACTTGCGGCAGGCAGAGAAATTGAACGGGAATTCCAGCTTCTGGATCTCATTGAGCACCTGACGCCGGAACTGATGAAGTCCGTGCGGGGCATCGACAAGACAGTCTGTGCCAATGTAGATATGTATTCCGGTCTGGTATACCGGATGCTGGGCATCCCGGATGAACTGTTCACACCTCTGTTTGCCACAGCACGTATGGTGGGATGGGCTGCGCACCGGATGGAAGAGATCCTCACCGGAAAGCGTATTATCCGTCCTGCATACAAGGCGATTGCGAAACCAAAGGAGTATGTACCCTTATGCGATCGGGACAAATAAAATTTCGTCCGCATTTTCCGGGCGGAAAGGTGAAATCTGTCGGAATGCGGCGGCGGCTGGGGCTGCCAGCCGCATTTTGCCTGTTCTGCTGCCTGATGATGACAGGCTGTACCCTGGGGGGATCAGTGGATTCTCTCCTGAAACCGCCCAGCCTCAGCGAGGAACAGCAGCAGATCTATGTGGCATTGCAGGATGCCGTGGGAAGCGGCATTACTTTGCAATATCCCAGAGCCGGTGAGAACCTTTCTGCCTTTACGGTGGCAGATCTGGATGCAGACGGTGAGGATGAGGCATTGGTGTTCTATAAGAAAACCAGCCTTGTTGCTGCGGAAAACGGACTGCGTTTAAGTGTTCTCGACCAGGTGAAAGAGGAATGGATGTCCGTCTGTGACCGCCCGGCAGATGGGGCAGAGGTAGAGCGCATTGTGATCTCCCCCATGGGAGATAGTAAAAAGAATCAGCTCTTCATCGGCTACAGTGGTGTGGATCAGTCAGATAAATCCCTGACGGTCTATGATTACAGCGAAGGTGTGTTGGAGCAGATGTTCACCACGGCATATACCATGTTCGATGTGGCAGATCTGGACGGCGGCAACTGTCAGGAACTGTTGGTGCTGGGAAAGGCAACCGATAATACCACTTCTTCTGCTGCGGTGTACCGTTTGCAAAAAGACAGCATTGCTGCCAGCGGAAAGCTGGAACTGCGGGCTGGTTTCACAGATTACAGTCAGATCATCTATGGTACACTGCCCGACGGAAAGATGGGGATCTATATTGACGGTTCTACCAGCCCTTCCTCTCTGCAAACAGAGATCCTTACCGTGGGAAAGAATTCTCTTTCCTATGTGCTGTCGGATTCTGACACAGTGGCGCAGACCACACGTTCTGTGGGCTATCTTTCCATGGATCTGGACAACAACGGCACTGTGGAAATTCCCGTGCAGGAGCCATTTCCCGGCTACAGCAGCGATTCCTCGGAGCAGGTGCGCATGACACGGTGGCTGGGGGTCTCCGGCACAGCCTTGACAGAACAGGCAAGGGGCTATTTCAGTCTCAACGATGGCTGTATGTTTCTTCTGCCCCTGGAATGGTATGGCACGGTGACAGCGGTCACAGATGCACTCACGGGAGATATTGTGTTCTGCCGCTATGACGGTGAGATCACAGACCATATGACCGAGCTGATGCGCTATGGCGTGGCGCAGTCGGAGGGTGAGCAGGAAGAACGGGAGGCGGACGGTTGCCAGTTGCTCCATACCCGTGGAAAGGCTGCCTATTATATGCGTACTGCTGAGACTGAGGATGTCCTGGCACTGTCCTGGCAGGAATTGATGGTGCAGTTTATATTTTTGAATTAGGAATTAGGAATGAGGAGTGAGGAATGATGGTGTTCGCTGCGCTCACATAATTTCCAATTTTTATTCAAATCCATCCCCGCAGGGGATACCTTATTCCTAACTCCTAACTCCTCATTTCTCATTCTTAATCATGCCTTATTTTACAATAAGAAAGGAGATATTACGTCATGAAACGAATTCTGGTTTGCGAAGACGAGGATGTCATTCGTGACTTTGTGGTGATCAATCTGAAGCGTGCCGGCTATGACGTCTGCGACGTAGGCTGCGGTGAGGATGCACTGCGTATATTTGAAGAGGAGCATGGCAATTTTGATATTGTCCTGCTGGATATTATGATGCCCGGCATCGACGGTTTTACCGTCTGCAAAAAGCTCCGGGAAAAAAGCTCTACCATCGGCATTATTATGCTCACTGCCCGCACCCAGGAAATGGACAAGGTCAGCGGTCTCATGTTCGGGGCGGATGACTATATCACAAAGCCTTTTTCGCCTTCTGAGCTGACCGCCCGTGTGGACGCCATTTACCGCCGTGTCTGCATGAGCTTCATCAAGGACGAACAATCTCCCATTATCGAAAGCGGCCCCTTTACCCTGAATCTGAAAAGCCGCACGGTTACCAAAAACGGGGAACTCATTGACCTGACCCAGGTGGAGTATCAGATCATGGAGTATTTCCTGAACAATCAGAACACTGCTCTGGATCGTGCCAGCATCCTGAACCACATCTGGGGCGATGGCTATTTCGGAGACGACAAGATCGTGGACGTAAACATCCGCCGGATTCGCATGAAGATCGAAGAAGAGCCAAGCAAGCCTCATTATATCACCACCATCTGGGGCTATGGATATAAATGGAATGACAAATAAACGCAGAAAACGAAAAACCACACCGGTGCGAGGGACGATCACACGCCGGTGGGTGATGAATAACCTGGGGCTGATCACCCTGGTACTGCTGGTACTGGAATTTGCATTTATCTATTCCATCCAGAGCTATTATTATGGCGCATCCAAGCAGTATCTCACCACAAAGATCAGTTCTGTCACCGGCGTGCTGAGCCGTTATTCCCAGGATGCAGACATGAATTTCTCCACGGAAATGCGCAGTACCATCGAAAATTTTTCCGACAAGGACAAGATGGAACTCATGGCGATCAACGCCCGTGGAAGGGTCGTGCTGACCTCATCGGGTTTCACCCCGGCAGACGGGGCGGCAATGCCTGACTATGAGTATGCCATGGAAGGTGACGATGGCTACTGGATCGGAAAGCTGGGGGACGAAACCATTATGGCAGTTTCCGTGGATATTTCCGATCTGAGCACGGAATACAATGCCATTCGTGTGGTGACTTCTCTGGAGCAGGTGCAGGCGACCTTACGCACTTATGTGATCGGCATCACTGCCATCTGTATGGGTGTACTCCTGCTGCTGGTGGTGACGGGTGTGTATTTTATTCGCTCTATTGTGCGTCCCATCAAACAGATCAACGCTACCACGAAAAAATTTGCAAAGGGCGATTTTTCCGTGCGTATCGACAGCGGCAGCAATGATGAGATCGGCGATCTCTGTGTGTCTATTAACCAGATGGCAGATGAGCTTTCCAACACAGAGAATATGAAAAATGAGTTTATTTCCTCTGTCTCTCACGAGCTGCGGACACCGCTGACTGCCATCAAGGGTTGGGCGGAGACCATGTGTATGGAAGCCGACCCGGATACGGTACAGCGAGGTGTACATGTCATTGTCAACGAGACAGAGCGTCTGTCAGAGATGGTAGAAGAACTGCTGGACTTTTCCCGGATGCAGAGCGGACGGTTTTCGCTGCAATGCGCCACGATGGATGTGTTGGCGGAACTGGGAGACGCTGTATTGATCTACACGGAAAAGGCGAAACGGGAGAACATCCGCATCATCTATCAAGAGCCGGAAATGCTCCCCTTTGTCTATGGGGACAAGAACCGCATCCGTCAGGTGTTCATCAATGTCATAGACAACGCTATCAAATATTCCAACCCCGGCAGTACCATTACGGTCAGCGCCGAAGAGGTGGGGAATATGATACAGGTGACCATTACAGACAACGGCGTGGGCATCAGCGCAGCCGATTTGCCCCGTGTCAAGACAAAGTTTTTCAAGGCGAATCACACCCGCCGGGGATCGGGCATCGGACTTGCGGTGGCAGATGAGATCATCACCATGCACGGCGGCAGACTGGATATCACCAGCGAACTGAACGTAGGCACAAACGTGACCATCACACTGCCAATCGAGAACCATAGGAAAAATTAGGAATCTGTAGGGAACGACCCCCGTGTCGTTCCGCCAGGCAAACCGATATCAGATGGAACGACACAGAGGTCGTTCCCTACGGTTTTCACCAAATGGCTGGTGGAGAAGGCATATTTCTGATTCATAACATCTAATATTGAAACCGGAAAGGAATACCACATGGCAAAACAACCCAGAGAAAACCCCAAGCATATGACAAAGATCGGCGGACAGGCGCTGATCGAGGGGATCATGATGAAAGGCGCAGATACAGGCGCCATGGCATGCCGGCTGCCAAACGGCGAGATCGACGTGGAGACATGGGAAGAGAACAACGGCAAAAATATGCCCTGGTACCGGAAATGTCCCCTTGTGCGCGGCAGCTTTAACTTTGTGCTGTCCATGAAGGACGGCTATCGCTGTCTGACAAAGTCGGCGGAAAAGCAGACGCCCGAGGACGGCGAGGAAGAAGAGGAAGAAATGAGCCGATTTGAACAGTGGCTGGATGATAAGCTGGGGGACAAGCTTTTTGGCATCATCATGACCATTGGTATGATCATCGGCATCGCTCTTGCCATCGGACTTTTCGTCTTTCTGCCGAAATTCCTCATCGGTCAGCTGATTGCCCATACACCCATTCCCGATGACAGCCGCTTCGTGCGTTCCTTGCTGGAGGGCATCATCAAGATCGCCATTTTTCTGGCATATATGGCGTGCACCGGGCTTATGAAAGATATCCGCCGCACCTATGAATACCATGGCGCAGAGCATAAGACCATTGCCTGCTATGAAGCCGGGGAAGAACTGACGGTGGAAAACGTGAAGAAGCACACCCGGTTTCACCCTCGCTGTGGTACAAGCTTTATCTTTATTACCCTGATTGTCAGCATTCTGGTCATGTGCATCGTGCCTGTGTACCAGACTCTGCCTCGTGTGATCATCAGTATCCTGCTGCTGCCTCTGGTGGTAGGGATTTCCTATGAATTCATCCGCATTGCCGGACGGAGCAATAACTGGCTGACCCGTGCCCTTTCCTGGCCGGGATTGCAGATCCAGCGCATCACCACCAGAGAACCGGACGCATCACAGATCGAATGTGCCATTGCCGCACTGAAGCCCTGTATTCCTGAGGATATGGAGGACGACAAGTGGTAATGACGCCCGGACAGGCACAGCGGTTCACCCGGCAGAAGCTGGAAGAAGCCGGTTTGGAATCCGCCCGGTTCGAGAGCCGGGTATTGGTAGAAACGGTGCTGGGAATATCCAGCAGTACCGGGATTCTTTCGGAAACACCCCTGACTGATGCCCAGACAGAACGGCTGGCGCAGCTGACAAAACGCCGCTGTGCCCATGAGCCGCTGCAATATCTCTGCGGCACTTGGGAATTTTTCGGGCTGGAATTCGCTGTAGGAGAAGGTGTATTGATCCCACGGCAGGATACGGAGACCTTAGTGGAAACCGTGCTGGAACTGCGCCGCAGTGCGGAACAGACGCATTTGCTGGACTTGTGCAGCGGTTCGGGCTGTATCCCGGCAGCAATTGCAGCCCATCTGGAACATGTCACGGGAGACGCAGTGGAACTGTTGGAACAGGCATTGCCTTATTTGCGGCAGAATTTGAGCCGTCATGCACCACAGATCCGCATCCATGCAGTCGATGTATTGCAGCCCCCGGCGTTATTGGCAGGGGAGCAATACGATGTTATTACCTGTAATCCCCCTTATCTGACGGAGGAGGACATGGAAAAGCTCCAGCCGGAGGTGACCTTTGAGCCGGAAACGGCATTGCTGGGCGGTAAGGACGGATTGGCGTTTTACCGGAATCTGACTCCACTTTGGAAGCCTTTTCTGAAAGAAAATGGCTGGATGGTCTATGAGACCGGCATGGGACAAGGGCAGGCGGTAAAAGAAATATTGGAACAGGCAGGATTCAGCCAGTGCCAGATCATTCCCGATCTGGCAGGCATTGACCGTGTAGTTATCGGACAAAGAAAGTAAAAAACCCGATACATACGCCGCCGTTCTAAAAAAAGGCAGCCCGGACTGCTGGTCCAGCTGAGCACAGCTGGCGAGGTCCAGGGCGAGTAGCCCTGGTCGCTGTCCGCAGACAGCGAAACTCTCTGCACTATGCTTTGGCGCACGGAGAAAAAGGATGTGCCAGGGTGTTTCGCCGCTGCGGCGGCGACAAGGGGCTTTGCCCCTTGATCCCACCAGCATTTTTGAAAAATTGCTGGATCAAAAAACTTCATTGCCAAGCAGCCTTTATGAGAACGGGAAAGAATTTTTTCGATTCAAAGGGTTGGAATGATAGATTATAAAATAGAAAGGAACCATTATGGCAAAAGCAGATCTGAAGAAAAAAGTTGTCATCAACATGCCGGAAACCGAGGAGGAAAAGAAAAAAGCCCTCCAGAGTGCCATTGCCCATATCACCAAAACCTATGGTACTGGCGCTATTATGCGCCTGGGTGAAAACAAAACCAACCTGAATGTCGAAGCCATTCCCACCGGTTCTATGATGTTGGATCTGGCATTGGGGATCGGCGGCGTGCCCAGAGGCCGTATCGTTGAACTCTATGGCCCGGAAAGCTCCGGTAAAACTACCGTGGCACTGCATATTATCGCCGAAGCGCAGAAAATGGGCGGTGAAGTTGCCTTTATTGACGTAGAACATGCCCTGGATCCCTTGTATGCCGAAGCGTTGGGTGTCAATATTGACAACCTGCTGGTATCCCAGCCGGACAGCGGCGAACAGGCACTGGAAATTGCCGAGGCACTGGTGCGATCCGGTGCGATCGATGTACTGGTCGTAGACTCTGTTGCCGCACTGACCACGAAGGCGGAAATTGACGGCGAAATGGGTGACAGCCACGTGGGACAGCTGGCACGCCTGATGTCCCAGGCCATGCGAAAACTCACTGCCGTGATCTCCAAATCCCACTGTGTGGCGATCTTTATCAACCAAATCCGGGAAAAGATCGGTACGATGTACGGTAATCCGGAGACTACACCTGGCGGCCGTGCCCTGAAATTTTACGCCTCTGTCCGTATGGAAGTGCGCCGGGGCGAACCGATCAAAGACGGCGGAAATCAGATCGGTAACCGCACCAAAGTGAAGATCAGCAAGAATAAGGTGGCACCGCCTTTCCGGGAATGCGAATTTGATATCTTGTATGGCAAGGGGATCTCCCGTACCGGCGAAGTGGTAGATGTGGCAACGGAACTGGGCGTCATCAAAAAAGGCGGCTCTTGGTATAGCTACGGCGATCAAAAGCTGGGGCAGGGCAGAGAAAACGTCAAGAAACTCTTTGAGGAAAATCCTGAGCTGATGAAGGAAATTGAGGGCAAAGTCATGGAACAGAAAGATGCCCTTGCCGAAGCTGCCAAGAAGAAAAAGAAGAAGTCTAAGCTGGAAGAGGCTGCGGCAAAAGCAGCCGAAGCAGACGGCGATTTTGATATATCCGCTGAGGAGACTGCCGAGGAGACCACACCGGAAACAGATGGTGCATTTGAGACTGTGGATGCCAGCGAGAACCTGGAGGTCAGCGCAGAGGATGACTTCGAGGAATTCGATCCCACCTAATTTGCCATGCGTATCACGACTTTGGGTTCTCACAAAGGGAACACCTGGAAACTAGAACTGGATGATTCCGGGGAACTGTACTTTCTGCACGTGTCCATTGTTCAGCGGTTTCAGCTGCAGCAGGATATGGAACTGACTCCGGCAGAATGGGAGAAAGTGCAGCAGGCAGAGCTTGGCCGAAAGGCGTATCAGTACGCCTGCTATCTGCTGGATAACCGGGGCTATAGCTATCAGGAAATGTTCCATAAGCTAGAGCCAAAATATCCCGAAGCCGTCTGCTATGCCACGGTGAACCGCCTGGCGAAATACGGCCAGATCAATGACCGGGCCTATGCGGAACAGACAGCCCATCATTATATCGAAGTGAAGCACTTCGGTTTTTACCGTGCCCGGCAGGAAATGCGCCGCCGGGGTCTCCTGGATGCTCAAATCGACGAGGCGCTGGAACCCTATGCGAAACGAACAGAAGAGATCCTCATGGAACAGATCTGCCGGAGATATCAGAAATATTTTCTTGATCCCGACGACCGCAAGACGGTGGAAAAGGGCAAAGCGGCATTGGTGCGCCAGGGCTATGGTTTCCATCAGATCAACGCCGCCGTGCGTACATTCTTTGAAGAAGTTTATAGGAATGAGGAATGACGATGTATCTGTAGTACGTTGTCACGCCTAAAAATTTAACTTTTTGTTCGAAAATCAAAAGCGTAGGGCGGGGGCTTGCTCCCGCCGGAGTTATCCGAGTAGGGGCGGATATCATCCGCCCGTTGTTACATTGAACAAAGTCTTTCCTGAAAAGGAAGAGATTCTCATAACCGAATTACTTACCAGAACCAACAGAAGGGAAAACGTCATGAAGAACCGACAGCGTATCATGAGAGCATGTGTCATGGCTGCGGTTTTTGTACTGGGCGGTGCGTGCTCCAGAATCGAGACGCCGAAACATGCCATTTCCAGACAGACGGAAACGGCAGTGATGGCAGCAGCCCCGGCAGAGACCGATATGGCTGTATTCACCTCAGCCCCGACAACCACAACTACGACTACAACAACATCCGCAACAACTACGACCACAACCACGTTGATCACCACAACGACTATCCCCATGACCACTGCAGCCCCTGTGGTTTCCGGAAATACGGATATTGACCCGTCTCTGCCAATGGTCGCCCTGACCTTTGACGATGGCCCTGGCGGTTATACCAACGATATTCTGGATACGCTGGAAGCCTATCATGCCCGTGCTACATTTTTTGTGATCGGCAGGAATATCAACGACGAAACTGCTTTGGTCATGCAGCGAGCGGCCTCTATGGGCTGTGAGATCGGGAATCATACCTACGACCACTCCGATCTGACAAAGGATACGCCGGAACAGTTCCAGACAGCGGTGCAGCAGGCAGACGACCGCATTTATGCTGCGATTGGGCATTATCCTCGTTGGCTCCGGCCGCCCTATGGTGCTTTTGATGACAATGTACAGCGCCATGTGGAAATGGGTCTGGCGTACTGGTCTGTGGACACCAAGGATTGGAAAACACGGGATACGGCTGCCACAGTCACAGCTGTTTTGCAGACAGTGGAGGATGGGGACGTGATCCTCATGCACGATATTTACCCGGAGACCGCAGCAGCAGCATTACAGATCGTGCCGTCTCTGGTGCAGCAGGGCTATCAGCTTGTGACTCTGAGCGAACTGACGGATGCCCGGGGTTTGGATGTGGAAAATGGTATGGTAGTCTTTTCCATGCATCCTGACAACCCCAGATATAAGCCTGCGCCTTGTTTGGAATGAGGAGTTAGGAATGAGGAATGATGGTATCGCCTGGGGCGATGTATTTGTAGGGGCGGATATCACCCGCCCGCTGTAAAATCATTTCGTCACTATAATATCATGACACCCTGAACAAAGCCTCCCCCGAAAGAGGAGGGGCAACACATAAAAGATTTGGAGGTATACATATGCCAATTAAAGTAGGCATGGTTTCCCTGGGATGTTCCAAGAACCTGGTGGACTCAGAGCGTATGCTGGCAAAGCTGCGTGCACATGGATACCAGCTGGTGACAGAGCCGGGCGAAGCCGAAATTGCGATCGTCAACACCTGCGGATTCATTCAGTCCGCCAAGGAAGAAGCCATTGAGACCATTCTGGAGCTGGGAGCGCTGAAACAGGACGGCACGCTGAAAAAGATCATCCTGACAGGATGTCTCACAGAGCGATACAAGGAAGAAGCTGCCGAACTGTTCACCGAGGCAGACGCTGTCATCGGCATCGGTGACAACCGGGATATTGTGGATATTCTCGACCATGTTCTCGCTGGAGAACGTGTGGTGCGGTTCGGGAAAAAGAGTGACGCCGAACTGACTGGCGACCGTATCATCACCACCCTGCCTTTCTTCGCCTATCTGAAAATCGCTGAGGGATGTTCCAACTGCTGCACCTACTGTGCCATTCCCCAGATCCGTGGCCCTTATCGGAGCGTTCCCATGGAGGATGTACTGAAAGAGGCACACTGGCTGGCGGAGCACCATGTGACAGAACTGATCGTCATTGCCCAGGATACCACCCAGTATGGTACGGATCTCTACGGGAGATCCCGTCTGCCGGAATTGCTCCGGGAGCTGTGTCGTATTCCGGGGATCCACTGGGTGCGTGTACTGTACTGCTATCCTGAACGCATTACAGATGAATTGCTGGATGTCTTTGTGGAAGAGCCGCATATGGTACCCTATCTGGATCTGCCCATCCAGCACTGCGACGGGGAGATCCTCCGCCGGATGAACCGTCCGGGGGACGAGGAGACCCTGCGGAATCTCATTGCCCATATCCGGGAACGTGTGCCGGATATTACCCTGCGCACCACGCTGATCACCGGTTTCCCCGGAGAGACAAAGGAACAGTTCAACCGGTTGGGAGACTTCGTGCAGGATATGCAGTTCGACCGTCTGGGTTGCTTTGCCTATTCCGAGGAGGAGGGCACGAAGGCAGCTGCATACGAAGACCAGATCGATGAAGAAGTCCGTGCCCATCGTGCGGATATTCTCATGGAACAGCAGGCGGAGGTCAGTGCGGCGAAAAATGCTGCCAAGATCGGTACACGCATGATTGCAGTCATGGAAGGGTATGATAAATATGCCGGATGCTATTTCGGACGGACGGCGGCAGATGCGCCGGACATTGACGGCAAGATCTTCGTGAAGAGTGACAACCGTCTCCGGATGGGACAGTATATTACGGTAGAAGTATTTGACACACTGGACTACGACCTGCTGGCGGAGGAGGTAACTGATGAACCTGCCCAATAAACTGACGCTTCTGCGTGTGATCCTGATCCCGGTTTTTCTGATCTGCATTTATGTAGATGCTATTCCCGTGCATTTTCTGCTGGCACTCATTATTTTTGCGGCAGCATCCTTTACGGATATGCTGGACGGCAAGATTGCCCGGGCACGGGGACTTGTGACCAATTTTGGGAAATTTCTTGATCCCTTGGCAGATAAGGTGCTGGTGATCACGGCGCTGACTGTATTTGTGGAACTGGACGAATTCCGCATGTCAGCGATCCCTCTGGTGATCATTACGGCGAGAGAATTCATGGTATCGGGACTGCGGCTTCTGGCGGCAGAGGAAGGTGTTGTGATCGCCGCTGGGATCTGGGGCAAGCTGAAAACAGCTTTCACTATGGTAACCATTGTGGGCGTGCTGCTGTATCTGTCCCTGGTAGGGGATTTCAGCCTGGCAGTGCCGGATTTTGTGCGGACATGGGTGCTGGGCGGTCTCATCTGGATCTCCACCATTCTGACGATCATTTCGGGTCTTGTCTATCTGAAAGGCAGCTGGAAGTATATCGACAGCGACAAGTGAGCGAATTGCATTATAGGCAACACCGCACAAAGCACGCCTGACGGCTTTGCACGTTACATGCTTGTATATTTTCCATCATATTTCACAAAAATGCTCGTGAATACTTTGCGTATTCACGAGCATTTTTGTTACATCTGACGGCGCACCTGACGCACAATCTTTGTGTGGTATCGCCTTAGAGTCTGTTCAGCATCTTTTTTCGCACGTCTTTTCGGCAAATTTTGCCGTGAACTGCGTCGAAAATCCTTGCCATACGTCAATATGCCTGCGGATTTTTTCCTTGTAAACGACAAAATTATGCTCGAAAATCCGCACATAAAAAGATACTGAACAGGCTCTTAAACCAACTTTTTTTTACTTTGACGATGGCATGACACGTGCCAGTGCATTTGCCAGTCCGGACAGCGGCAGGGTCTGAAGCCAGATTCTGCCAGGTCCTGTTACTTTTGTATTAAAGAAGCCTTCGCCGCCCAGCAGCATATTTCCCACGCCCTTGACGGTCTCCACATCCAGGGTACAGGTTGCCTCCATTGCGGCAAGGTTGCCCGTATCCACCATCATGGACTGCCCCGGTGCAAGGTCATAGGCAACAACGCTGCCGTCAATTTCCAGAAACAGCATACCATTTCCGTTGAACTTCTGCATAATGAAGCCCTCACCGCCGAAAAAGCCGCCGGCGATCTTTTTCTGGAAAAACATCTCAAAGGAAACGCTTTTCTCCGATGCCAGAAATGACGATTTCTGTGCCACAATGGGCTTGTCGGGTGTCACCTGGATGGGCATCACTTCGCCCGGCACTGCCGAAGCAAAGGCGATCATACCCACGCCGCCCCTTGCGGTGTATTCGTTCTGGAACATAGCCTCTCCCGACAGAGCACGGCTGAACATTTTTCCCAGTCCGCCGCCCTTTGTCTGCATTTCCATATTGGGTGTCATCCACGCCATTGCGCCTTTCTGACAAAGCACAGTCTCTTCCGGCTGAACGGTCAGAACGACCACCGGATAGGGTTGCCCCTGAATCTGATATTGCATACTTGCATCCTCCTGAAATCATTTTTGGGGCAAAACAGATTTACCCCTATAAAAACGGCATTTCGCCGCTCTTTTTGCATTACTTCACCGCCCTACACTGGATAACAGTGGCATATTACGGTATGTATGGATGGTGACAAAATAATATCCGTTTCGGCTGTAATCATATTCCTTTAGCCGGGGATGTTTTCGCTTTGGATAATCCATTACTTCACCGCTTCACAAAGCGCTTCGATCAATCCTTCTGTGCGCCACTGATACGCCTCTCGGTCGTATTCGCTGCCGTTGTCCCAGAAGAATGTCGCCATGCCCCGTTCATGGCATAGCTCTGTGAGGGTCTTGCTGAACAGAATACGGCTGTTGACATCAGTAGAAATCATGCCGTATTCGCCAACAATGACCGGCACGCCCTGGCTGACGAAGTTGTCCTCCATTTTTTGAATCAGCCCCTGCATCCGTTTGATGTCACCGTCTGTACCCCAGGTGGTTTCCTCTCCGGTAATGCAGAACTGATAGGGCGTATAATAATGCACCGACACAATGCAGTGATCCGCCGGATCGTCAGGCATCTGGAATTTCTCATCACATGTCATTTCAATGTCTGTCCAATAGCCTGCAATGAGCAGATGACGCTTGTCGTTATTGCCGCCGCTGGCACGCACCAAATCTACAAAATCCTGGTTCAGGGTGTTGAGCATGTCATAGGCACGAGCTTCTGCAACGCTGTCAAAGCCTACCTCATTCATAGACTCGAAAATCAGCCGTTCGTCATAGCCGGAAAAATAAGCGGCGATCTGTTCCCACACACGCCGGTATTTCTCCCGGACAGCCTCAAAGCCTGCGGCATCCGTACGGATCCATGCGCCGAAATCCGGGTCGCCTCCGCCATCGTGGTGGATATTCAGAATGACATACATGTCTCGGTCATAGGCATAGTCCACAATTTCCTGAACACGCTGCATCCAGTCCGGGTCAATGGTATTTTTGCCGTCATTGCTGATATGGTCACGCCAGGTCACGGGAATGCGGACAGATTGCACCCCATCGGCCTTTAGATGGTCGAACAGCTCCGGTGTGGTATAGACATTGCCCCACAGGGATTCGTCCACTTTTTCCCCCTCTGCCGGGGCTTCGTTTACTCTGCCGTCTCCATCCCGGTCTGCGGCGCAGACATCCAAAGTATCCCCCAGATTCCAGCCCACGCCCATATCTGACACCAGGGTCTGGGAATCCATGTCTTCCATGGTGTCGGATCTGCCGGAAGTTGCTGTACTGCCGCATCCTGTTCCGGTCAGAATCAGGATACCTGCCAGAAGCAGTGCCGCCATACGGGAATAGAGCCTTGTCGTTTTCATCATATGTACATCCTCTCTGGATCATGCGGTATATGGGTGCTTGTCAGTCAATATCTCCGCAGAATTCCGCAAAATAATGGTCAATATATGCTTTCATGCCCTCATAAAACGTCTCATCATAGGGGAGAAACAAGTACGCCTCATCCTGGAATTCCTCAGAGTGGTAGCGCTCTTCCCCGAAATAGTGCAGGGCATAGTCATCTACATCTGCCGGATAGCAAGGGCCGTCGTCATGGGAATGGTCATAATAATACGCTGCAAACTGTCTGCCTGTTTCGTTGAAGATCATGCGGTACAGCCGCCCGGAGAATTCATCCCGGATGAGTTCCCGGAGATCCACTCTGCCGTCCTGTGCTTTGACGGAATCCACAGCATCCCCGAATTCCTCCAGAAACTGGTCGCACATCAGGTCATGCTCAATGCACCAGCGCAGATAGATCGCCATGTGATTATAGCCTGTGATCTCGTCCAGAGGCAGTTCTTTCTCCCGGATAGAGCCAACATGCCAGCCCTCCCAGTCCATGATCTCTGTATCCGCATCCGAACACATATTACAGCGGTGGATATCCAGCACATGCCCCACAGCGCCTACCATGCGATCCAGGAGGGGATCTGTGCCGTATTCTAGTTTAAAGTCCATTTCCTCGGGGTAAATAGGAAGTACTTGGTAGAAATTTACCACTTCTCCGCAGGGCAGTTCGCAGACGCAGGCCTCTTCTGCATAGGCGCCGGGGCTGAGCAGCAGGGATGCGCTCAGTTCAGTATTTTCTGCAAAGGAGTCTTCGTTATCAATGGTATGTCCCCAACCGAGCCAGGTTTCACATTCGATGGGCAGCCGTGCCAGCTGTTTCAGCAGGCGGATCACCCAATAATCCTTTTCTTCCTGACTGTCCAGTTTCCAGTCCGGGGGCAGACAGAGGAGCAGTTCCGCCCGATCCAACCCTTCGTCTGCCAGTTCTTCCGGCACATCCATCCGATGTGCGCCCATGCCCTCGGTCACAAGAGTGATCCAGTTGCGCTCCGGTGTAGAGGGAATGATACAGATATCCACGTGGATATCCGGGGAAAGGATCTCATGGAATACCTGGCTGTATGTGCCGAAATATTGTTCGATGTGGTTTTCCACTGCGTTCAGTTCTTCTTCGGTGTACAGTTCCGGTACAAATTCGTGTTCTTTTTCCATATGGCATCTCCTTTTGTGGTATGAGGATCGTAGTATTTTGTTAGTTTTATTATATCAGATTTTGTCCTGGAATGTCAATCTTTTTAGACAAAGTACCGGTTTTTATAGAACATTTTGTTGTATTTGAGCAGCGCCGCAGGCGGCAATGAAGTTTTTTGATCCAGCAATTTTTCAAAAATGCTGGTGGGGTCAAGGGGCAAAGCCCCTTGTCGCCGTCCGCAGACGGCGAAACACCCTGGCGCATCATCTGCGCCACGGAGAGGGTGGTGAGAAAAAGCGACAGCTTTTTCGAGGAGGGGCGAACAAGACCGCCCCTCCTTGTGAAGCCGTTTTAATAAGTAAAGCCTTGCAAACGTCCCGGTGGGACGTTTGCAACAAGATTTTTTTAACTTGATTTATGTTGTGACTTATGTCAGTGTATGACGGTTGAAAACGTTCCACTGGAACGTTTTCAAAATTCTGTTTTATGAAAAAGGTTTACAAGGGGAAAGCGGTCTTGTTCGCTTTCCCCTCGAAAAGCTGTCGCTTTTCTCACCCCTTTTCTCCGTGGCGCAAAAGCATGCGCCGAAGTGTTTCGCCGCCTGCGGGCGGCGACCAGGGCTTCCGCAGCCCTGGATCTGCGCCAGCTGTGCTCAGCTGGATCAGCAACCTGAGCTGCCTTTCTGAAAGAGGGTGGGGGAATATTCTTAATGTTACCGATACCCCAAAACAGCAAAAAGCAGGATCTCGGGGAAGATCCTGCTTTTGCAAAAAGGAAATAGGTTATGCGGTTGTTATTATTTATCGCTGTGCAGCTTAGCCCATCACAACTTCAACAGCGTGGTTCTTGCCATCGCTGAATACCGGCAGTACGTTGCCTTCAATGGCATTGCCGTCAACAGTAACCGATACAACGCCCTTGCAAACGTGATTCGGGTTCTTGACAGTGACATCATAGGTCGCACCACGATACTGTCTGGAAATGGTGAAGCCGTCCCACTCATGCGGAATAGACGGGTCGATCTTCAGGCCGTCCCAATCCGGGATCACACCCAGAATGTACTGGGAAACAGCCACAAAGTTCCATGCAGCAGTACCAGTCAGCCAGCTGTTCTTTGCCTCGCCGTGACGCTTCGCATCCTTGCCGGCGATCATCTGTGCATAGACATACGGCTCGGTGCGGTGAAGGTCAGAGTACTTTTCTTCCCGATATGCCGGTGCAATCTTGCTGTAATACTCAAATGCCTTGTCTCCGTGACCAACAAATGCCTCTGCACAGATGATCCATGCATTGTTGTGGCAGAAGATACCGGCATTTTCCTTATATCCGCCCGGATAAGTGGAAATTTCGCCGTACTCGATATAATACTTGGTGAATGCCGGCTGGTTCAGACTCAGACCATGCTCGGAATTCAGCCACTTGTCAACACTCTCCAGAGCCTTCAGGTCAGCGCCGGTCTCCTTACCGCAGCCGCCCATAACAGCAAAGCCCTGGGGTTCAATGAAGATCTTACCCTCTTCGCATTCGTGAGAGCCCATCTTCTTACCAAAATCATCATAGGCACGCAGGAACCATTCGCCGTCCCAGCCGTATTCCATGATGTTCTTCTTCATTTCCTCAATGGCAGCCTGTGCCTTTGCAGCACCAGCCTCGTCGCCGCGCTTCTTGCACATTGCCACATATTCCGGACCTGCATATGTAAACAGCGCAGCTACCATGACAGACTCTGCCACCTTGGAGTACTTGTCTTCGCCGTACTTCGGAGAAGTAGAGGTCTGGAAAGATTCGCCCGGCTCGTCAGAGAAGCAGGACAGGTTGATGCAGTCGTTCCAGTCTGCACGCATTGCCAGAGGCAGTCCGTGAGGGCCCACATTTTCAACCACATGGAAGAAGCTCTTTTCCAGGTGATCCATCATGGTCTTCGCCTTGGAATCATCGTTGTCATAGGGCACCATTTCATCCAGGATGGTGTAGTCACCGGATTCCTTGATATATGCAGCAACAGAAAGGATCATCCACAGTGGATCGTCGGAGAAGTCGCCGCCGATCTCGTTGTTGCCCTTTTTGGTCAGAGGTTGATACTGGTGATAGCATCCGCCATCCTCCAGCTGGGTGGAAGCCAGGTCGATGAGACGCTCTCTTGCTCTGTCCGGGATCTGGTGTACAAAGCCCAGCAGATCCTGGTTGGAGTCACGGAAGCCCATGCCTCTGCCGATACCGCTCTCGAAGTAAGAAGCGGAACGGGACATATTAAAGGTAACCATGCACTGATACTGATTCCAGATGTTTACCATGCGGTTCATCTTGTCGTCCGGTGTCTTGACATTGTACTTGGACAGAAGATTGTTCCACATTTCCTTCAGTTCAGCCAGACCAGCAGCCACCTTTTCCGGTGTGTTGTACTGCTCGATCATTTCATAAGCACGGGACTTGTTCATGCTGCCGTCTGCATTCCACTTCTGATCCTTGGGATTTTCTACATAGCCCAGGATGAAGATGAGCTGCTTGGACTCACCCGGTGCCAGGGTGATTTCTTTATAATGGGAAGCAATCGGCGACCAGCCGTCAGCCATGGAGTTGGATGCCTTGCCGTCAGCCACAACCTGGGGATTCTCAAAGCCATTGTACAGACCCAGGAAGCTCTCACGGTCAGAATCATAGCCGTCGATGCTGTCGTTTACGGTATAGAATGCGAAGTGATTGCGGCGTTCCTTGTACTCGGTCTTGTGGAAGATGGTAGAACCTTCGATTTCCACTTCGCCGGTGTTGTAGTTACGCTGGAAGTTGGTGGAGTCGTCCTGTGCATTCCACAGACACCACTCAATAAAGGAGAACAGCTTGATGGTCTTTGTTTCGCTGCCCTCGTTTTTCAGAACCAGGCTCTGGATCTCGCCGTTGTAGTTCTGGGGTACGAAGAAGGTCACTTCAGCGGAAATGTCGTTCTTCTTACCGGAAATAATGGTATAGCCCATGCCGTGACGGCAGGTATAAGCATCCAGATCGGTCTTTACCGGAGACCAGCCCGGAGACCAGATGGTGCCGTTGTCGTTGATGTAGAAATAACGGCCGCCCATATCTACCGGAACATTGTTGTAGCGATAACGGGTGATCCGGCGCAGACGGGCATCTTTATAGAAGTGATAGCCGCCGGCGGTGTTGGAGATCAGAGAGAAGAACTCCTGAGTACCGAGGTAGTTGATCCACGGATACGGTGTCTTCGGATTCTGAATGACGTATTCCTTATTTGCGTCGTCAAAGTAACCAAATTTCATGGGAGAAACTCCTTTTCAAAAATTTTGTAGATAGTAAGATTTGCCAATAATGAGAAGACAATGCTGAGATAAGACATCTTTTCTCTACGCTGGCTAGTATCCTCATTATAACATACAAGGCAGTAAATTACAAGTCTTTTTTGAGAAATTCTTTCAAAAATTCGCCTGTCAGATGTATCCCAGCCAGGTGTAGGAGAAAAGACAGAGATTTCGGGGAAGTTTCCAGCAACAAAATAAAAAAACCGCTGTCATTTCTGACAACGGCTTTTGTAAAACAACAAACAACAGCAATAAAAAGAAATAACCGCCCCGGTCACCAACTTAGACGGTTATTTCTAAATAATCTCAAACTTGGGAGCTGACCGCCTTTCGGGGTGCTCTCTCTGCTTTTATGATACAGCATTTCAGCGGATCTGTCAAGGGCGGATTCGCTTTTTTTACGGACAGTATCCATTCAGTTCCGCTTCTTCCAGGGTGGCGTAACCATATTCGTGTACTGTTTCTTCCAGGATCATCCGGGACAGGTTCTCTCCCTGTTGGTGCAGTGATACGATCCATCTGCCATAGCCGTACAGCACCTCAAAGGAATACACCGTCAGTTCACCCCGGAGATAGGTTTCATAGGAGGTCTCCCAGGGGGAATCGTCCTCTGTGTGAATGATTCTTGCACGGGATGCCAGATTGGGATACTGTGCCGCAAACTCCTCCATCCAGGGGATTTGGATGGCAATAATCGCCTCCCGCAGCTGAACGAATTCTGGTGATACCGGCGGCAGCTGATCTTTGATCTTCGCATATTCCTTCGGGTGGGTACTCTCCATCATCCGGGCGTATTTTTCCGTAATGAGGTTTCTGCCCTCCGAAAGTGCCTGTTCAAAGACGGCGATCCACTGTTTCAGCAGTGCCTCATCCCAGGGCAGGTACTGGCTGCGGCGCATAATGGAAAAGGTCTCCCAATCATCCTGACAGGCCGCTCTGCCGCCTATATTCTGTACCTTGTCGAAGGTCTCCCACTCCAGTCGGACGATCTTTTCCACATCTGCCAGATGGGTTTCCATTGCCTCTGCCTTGACGCCAAGCGCCTTTGCCGTATCTGCCAGATAGGCATTTTCCGGCTGTTCCATTGCATTTGCCATAGCAGTCTCCTTTCCGATCGTTTCGCAGATTCCCCGGATGTACACACATGCCAAGTCTGTTTCCTCGTCAAGATCCGTTTCCCTCTGGGGCGGCAGCAGCAGCAGTTCATTTATCTGCGCTGCCATGTCTCGGAAACCTTCTAACTCAGCCGTACTGCGCAGCAGCCACTTTTCATAGGGTGCATATACACCCCGGAGCAGATGTGCCGCTGTCATGGCATTCTGGCAGAATGTCCCCAGATAGAGCTGTGCCGTTGCTGGATCTCCACGGCGGCGCATTCGGATGAAGTTATACTGTCCGCACTGTGCCATCCGTCCCAGTGCCTGCGCAAGGCGGCGCAGCCAGACAGCTTTGGGATAACCCAGCCCCAGCTTTCTCCGGGGTGTGGTCATGATACCGCTGTCGTCTCGAAAGATCGCACCGCTGCACGCCGCCGCAAGCATGGATTCATCTACAGAAAGCCATTCTTCTTCGTTTCGGGGGATTCCCGGCAGACCCAGCAATCGCCGGAAAAAGCCGCCGATAGTACAAACGCCTACACGTCCATCTGCTTCGGGCATTTCCAGCCGTCTGATGCCCAGATATGATTTTGGCAGAGCGGCATAGGCTGCCTTCAGTGCCTGCACCCGTTCCTCCGGCAGATCGTCCGGCACCCAGATACAGAAGCCCGGTCCGAAGTCATGATCCTGGGACAGTTCATCGTCATAGCCCAGACATTCCGAGCCCTCCCCGGCGAGACCGATCGCCAGCTTCGGCAGGATATCCCCGAACGAACGTTCCAGCACAGGTGCACCAAATGCTTCATAAAAACGGCGGCAGAGTTCCAGTCCTGACAGCCGGGGGCGTTCTATACCCAGTTTTTCATAGGTCTGTGCCAGATTATCGGAGACAATGGCATAGAAATTATTCTGTCCCATATGCAGTTCGATCTCCGGCAGTGCCTTTTCATAATATGCCGCCGCTGTCTCGTATTTTCCCAACTGATAATAGGCATCTCCGAAGCCGGCGAGGGTGGCGCTGTAGTGGAAATCTGATGGCGTGCGTCCGGCAAGAATACCGTCTGCTTCTTTGAGATATGCTAGGGCATCCGCCACACGATGAAGCCGCAGCAGCGAAACGGCGAGGTTGGTACAGGAGATCGCCGTCCGTGTCGCATCTCCGGCGTATTGCCGCACCAGGATCAATGCCTGTTCCAGACAGCGGCACGCCTGTTCCCACTGTCCGGTCTCCTGATACAGGAGCGCCAGATTATTCCACAGGCTGGCAATACGCCCATCGGATTGAGGCAGGAGTTTGTCATAGAGTTCCTGCACCGTTTCATAGGCAGAAAATGCCTGATCAAAGGCGCCGGCGGCACGGTAGGCATTGGCGCAGTTCAGGAGGGTTGTCCCATAGGCAATGGAATCCGTCTCCCCCTGCTGTTCAAAAAGCGTACGTGCCTTTGCGGCAGTATCCAGCATTTCCGGGAATCGTCCGCAATCTCGGTAAAAGCCCATCTGCTCATTGAGCAGAGTCTTTTCTGCATCAGTATCACCGGAAACTTTTGCTGTCTGGATGGCTTCGCACAAAAATGTTTCCGCTTCGTCCAATCGGCATGCGTGGAGCAGATCGTCCAGCCGCTTGAGGGTGGATGGGATGTCCATGGGTATTCCTCCTGTGGGTCTTGGGATGATCACTGCAATTTCCAGGATGTATAATTTGCCGTATTGGCGTTGAGCATATCTGCCGTTTCCTGTTCCGGCAGATAATAACCGATATATAGGGTGTCATTGCCCATTTCTGTAGTTTCCGCACCGTCCACAAGTTTTTCGTTGTGCAGGATCACTGCATAGAAGGTATCCAGACACACAAAGCAGGTATCCTCTTCGTCTACGCCGTACAGAGAATCCAGTACGCTGCTGCCGCCGGGAATGTAGCCGTTCATGTTAGAGGAGAGGGTTTGCTCTAGTTCCTCTTTTGTGAGACCATATTCCGTCAGCGAAGCCACCTTATCGACAGCTGGCTGTCCGAAATAAACTTCATATGTTCCCATACAGCAGGCACTTTTCAGATCTCCGGCATTCTGATACCACAGAAAACTGCTGTCTCCCTGGAGCTGAAGTTCTGAGCCGTCATCTACCTGAAAGGTATTGCCGCTGAGCATATCCTCCGTACCGATGGCAAAGACTGCTGTCTCCGTAATTTCCCGGACATCCACTGGAAGCGTATTCTCCTCTTTGCATTGACCGGCAAAGGTCACCACTGTGTTTTTCTGGGGCACAATGAGCACATCGACAGAAAACCGCACTTCCCGTGCTGTCATTTCAATACGTCCCACATAGGCATCCAGCTGGTCAGCGGTGACAAAGGAAGAGACGCTGTTATCTGCTGAGACGATCTCATGGGAATTGGCATAGTGATCCTTGAGAAATTGGAAAAATTCTTCTGGTGTGTAGCTGCCCAGAGGGGAAACGCCCTGAAGCTGATAGCCAGCCTTGCGGTCAGCCGTAAGGAATGTTCCCTCGAAGCCGTCCTGAGGGGCATGTTCCCAGCTGCCGTCTACGGAAAAAGTGACGTTGTCTACGGTATAGCTCTGCCGTTCTGTTTCCGTGGAAGAGGCTTCGGATGTATTTGCATCCTGAGCCTGGTTTGATTCCCTGCTGTCAGAGTGCAGTGCGCCCAGCTGACCTTGTACCGCCTTGCGGAGATTACCGCAGCCGGAGAGTGTAACAGTCAGTGCAAGCAGCAGGGGAAGATAAAAATGTTTCATACATACCTCCGTTGATGTAATACGATTCCCTCACATATATTTTCAGAATCGCAGAGAATTCTACATTATCCATTATGTTATGCGGCATGCTCATTTATTCGGCAGGCAGACCCATGTATACAGCAGGAAAGAACAAAGGGCAAAGCAGCCGCAGAGCACCTGCATTCCCACAGCCAGCGCCCCAGCCGCCGTAGTTTTTCTTTGGTGCAGTTTTTGCACTGCCATCCCGAAAAACAACGCCCCAATGAGAACTGTCGGTGTAATATATCGGAAATTCATGGAGCAGGTAAAGGGTGAAGATGCTGCCAGATAGTAGAAATTCACCATCATGACCAGATAAAAGGACACAAAGAAAATCTTCTGCACCCTGTCCATGGCACATTTCCGGAAGCACAGCACGATCATACCTACCAACGCACCGGCGGCAAGGAGTACGTTTAGCCAGAAAAAGACTGTTGCCAGGGAGATTGCCGTCTGGTTGTATGCCAGAGTGCTTTCGTTGATATATTCGCCGAAGAGTGCATTTTTCAGCAGTGCCACAAGGGGGTTGTACTCGTTGTAGCCAGATCCATCCTGCTGTAACCATTGTTCAAAGACACTCTGAAACTGATTTGAAGAAAAGTCTGTGATCCGGGAAAAAAAGCTTTGATCACCGATGTACTGTCGTGCGTTAGGATCCATTTCCTGCACATAGGTCAGGGGCATGCCAAAACGCACCAGATTCCGGATGGGATACCATAGCCCCAAAGGCACACAGACTGCCGCAAATATGCCATACTGCCCCAGAATATTCCATTCCCGGCGGCGGAGCTTCTTTATCAGCATGATCAGAAATACAATGGCAATGGGGAACGCCACCAATGCAGCAGAAAGCTTTGTCATCATGCCCAGCCCGACACAAAGGGCGATCTTCAGGATGCCTTTTGTAGTGGGATTGTTGTACCACTGTAAGGTGCACAGCACTGCTCCCAGAATAAACGTCACTGAGAGAACATCGTTGTTGATGCTGCCGGAAAACAGCGTGAATGACGGGTGGAAGGCAACGAGCAGCAAAGGTGCATAAAGACCCATGCCCTGTAGTTTGAAATGCCGCAAAATTCGGTAAGCGGTAATGAGAACCACCATGGCATAGAACAGCGTCAGGGTTTGCAGAGACTCCCGTGCCGCATCGTGTCCCACACCCAGGAGATTTTCGGACAGATCGATCCACAGGGCGCAGATGGTGTGATGCAGGGGCGGATGATAAAACTGCCAGTAGTCCCTTGGATCTAAGTTCAGCAGACGATGGTGAAATAAGAGGTATTCTATATACCCTGCGTGGTCATGGTCAGAGCCAAATGTACCCACATCGTGCTGCCGCTGATGGATGGAGGTATAGAAAACATAGTAGAACTTCAGGAAAAAGCTCATGCCCATGAACAGCAGTGCTGTGCGCTGGGTCTGGGTGCGTTTCTGTTTTCTGGTCAGGAAGAATAGCACCAGCAGAATGGAACAGCCGCCCAGGAGCATCCAGAGTCCTTTTCGCTCGGACTGGGCATATAGCTTTGTTCCCACGCCGGTCAGCAGCAGAAATACTACACCTGCGGCGATCGTTGTCTTTTTTTGCAGTTTTCCCAGACGGTACAGCCACAGAAGAATGCCGCCGCCCACTGCCAGTACCGCCAGCACCTCCAGCATCAGCGCATTTTCAGGGATGTTTTCTGCCGAGCCGAGGTAAAAGGGGTTGATGAGCAGGCAAACCAGCAAAGCGCTGAGGTAAGGATGTGCCCCCAGCGCATGCAAAAATTTTTCGGTACAGGATTCCGAACGGCACAGGGCAATGCTGTCAGGATTGTTTTTGTTCATGGTATTCCTTCTCCTGGTTGACGTTCCACACGGCGCTCTTGTCGGTAGAATTGTGCTTAATGGCGTCAGCGGCGTGGATCGCCGTCAGCATGGAGTGATCCATATTGTTGTAGCGGTGCTGGCCGTTTCTGCCCACGCAGAAGAGATTTTCATATGTATCCAGATAGGAAACCACCTGGTCGAACTGGGCATAGGTATCAAAATATGCCGGATATGCTTTCTTGACCTTTTCCCGGTGAGAATCCAGCACGGCATTCTCCCGGATGACGCCCATTTTCACCAGTTCCTTTGTGGCAAAATCAATGCACTGCGCATCAGACATATTCCAGAATTCGTCACCCTCAGCGCAGAAATATTCCAGACCGATCCAGACGGTGTCCTCCGGCTTTTCCACCATATAGGGAGACCAGTTGTTGAAAATCTGAATCCGTCCCAGCTTCACACCCTTGTCCTGGACATAGATCCAGCAGTCGGGAACGATATTCCCCAGAGTCTTTTTGTCTGTCTTGTTGACCAGTTCCAGCTTGTTCACCAGCAATCCCACGGTGACGAAATCCCGGTAGGGGAGACCTGCGGCAATGCGCTGGATCTCGCTGTCAGCGCAGCCCTCCAGTCCGGCAACCAGATCCTTGATGGGCATGGAGGAAATGAAGATATCTCCGGTGATCTCCTTCGTTTCCTCAGGCGTTTCGCAGACAACAGACTGGATCTTTCCGTTTTCGGTGCGGATGGTCTTGACAGTGTGCCCATAGAGGATCTGACCGCCCTTTTCCTGGACCTTTTTGCCCACCAGTTCCCAGAGCTGACCAGGGCCGTATTTGGGATACCAGAACTGTTCAATGAGAGAAGTTTCGGCGTTTTCGTTGTTCTTCTTGCCGAATGCCTTGGAGAACATGTCCTTGATAACGGCACGGATGGACAGTCCCTTGACACGCTGTGCGCCCCAGTCTGCGGAAATTTCGCTGGGGTGTCTGCCCCAGAGTTTTTCTGTATAGCCCTCAAAGAACATGCTGTAGAGTACCTTGCCGAATCGGTTGACGTAGAAATTCTCCAGATTGGTCTCAGGCTTCTTGGAAATGCAGGAGCCCAGATAGCTGAACCCAGCACGCATGGTGGTGGCGAAGCCCATATTCTGGATGGCTTCCTTTTTCAGGGAAACGGGATAGTCGAAGAAACAGTGGTTGTAATAGATCCGGGACACACGGTCACGCACCAGCATGACTACATCTTCCTTTTCCGGGTCAGGACCGCCGGAAACCAGGGGCTTTTCCCGTCCCAGCTTCTGGTCGTCATATGCCGGCTTTCCCTGAATGGGCATCAGATCCGACCACCATTTCATAATGGTATCATCCTTGGAGAAAAAACGGTGTCCGCCGATATCCATGCGGTTTCCGTGATAGTGCACCGTCTGGGAAATTCCGCCCAGCACATCGCTTTCCTCCAGAATGGTCACTTCAAATTCACCTTTCGTATCCTTCAGCAGCTCATAGGCTGCCGTCAGGCCAGCGGGACCGCCGCCGATGATTACAATTTTCTTCATGATTTATTCTCCTTCTTAAAAAATTGACAGAAAGGGCACAGCTATGGTGTACTCTTCAAAAAGTCAGTTTTGTCCATCGTTTATAGAATCCCCTTGAATACAGACAAAAACTACTCAAATAATTATACAGCATTTTTTCATATTTGTCAATCAACAGTAGAAATAAGTATGGAAATCAATTTTTATAGGAGAATGAACCCCTCAGTCACGGCTGCGCCGTGCCAGCTCCCCTTTCAGGGGAGCCTCATCTGCCTCCCCTGAAAGGGGAGGGGGACCATTGCGCAGCAATGGTGGAGGGGTTATTGGATCGAAACATAAAATTGATTTCCGTGAGAAATAAGGGGTAGATAATAAAAACCGACAGCCGTACCAATACAAAAGGGAAAACAGTATAATGTCCACACGCACACCGAGGACACGGCACGCCGTGTCCCTACATAGATGTCGAATTTGTACGACGGGCGGATGATATCTGCCCCTACAGTGGGTATTATATATTATAAAAGGTATACCTGCCAGAACAGGAAACGGGCGCATTTCTGGAGTTCACAAAAAATTTACATGAAAAATCGAAGAAAAATCCCCGTTACCACTTGCAATTCTTCAGAAAGTATGATAGAATATACAAGCGTGATTGCAATAGATATGCGTTGAAGTGAAAGGTTGCCGGCGGTGTGCCGGGTAATTTTCATGGAGTATGTCCGATTTGAAAACCGGGCGAATCAGGATAATGACACAGTATGTGTACAAAACCACCCAGCATGGCGATTGCTGTGCCGGTGCGGTCTGTACTGCTGTTTGCACTGGCTCGGAAACATTTTTCAGTTTTCGAGTTTTTTTATGCACGTGCGGCGGGAACACCCGGCGGCGTGGAGAGAAGTCCTGATGGAGGAAACTCCTGCCCCCAAGACCATGAAGGAGGCGAAAAGAATGGCAGTCAACGAAAAAATCAGAATCAAGATCAAGGGTTATGAGCATGCAACAGTAGATGCAGCAGCAGCCAAGATCGTGGAAGCTGCAAAGAGAAGCGGTTCTCAGGTTTCGGGTCCGATCCCGCTCCCGACCGATAAGGAGATCATCACCATCCTGCGTGCAACTCATAAGTACAAGGATAGCCGTGAGCAGTTCGAGCGTCGTACTCACAAGCGTCTTATCGACGTAATTCGTCCGACACAGAAGACAACTGAGGCTCTGCAGAAGCTGGAGATCCCGGCTGGCGTAGACATCGTCATGGAACTCAAGTAAGACTTGATTCAGAACCCTGCGGCGGAAACGCCGTGGACGGCAGGGAAATGCCGTCGGTCATGTTGACAAAGGTCAACCAATAACCAACAGGAGGAAATGAAAATGCAGAAGGCAATTATCGGCAAGAAGATCGGTATGACACAGATCTTCGACGAATCCGGAAAAGTGATCCCGGTAACTGTTGTTGAAGCTGGTCCGTGTGTTGTCATTCAGAAGAAGACAACCGAAAACGACGGCTATGAGGCAGTACAGCTGGGTTACGGCGATGTGACCACAAAGCATGTGACAAAGCCCATGCAGGGTCACTTTGCAAAGGCAGACGTTGCAGCCAAGAAAACACTGAAGGAATTCCGTCTGGCAGACTGCGCCGCTCTGAATGTAGGCGACGTCATCAAGGCAGACACCTTCGCAGTGGGCGACAGCGTTGACGTCAGCGGCACCAGCAAGGGTAAGGGCTTCCAGGGCGCCATCAAGCGTCACAATCAGCACAGACTGAAGGAAACCCACGGTACTGGTCCTGTACATCGTCAGGCAGGTTCCATGGGCGCATGCTCCTCTCCGTCCCGTATCTATAAGGGCAAGGGCATGGCAGGCCACATGGGCGCAGAAAAGGTTACCGTTCAGAATCTGGAGATCGTAAAGGTCGATAGTGAAAATAATCTCATCGCAGTCAAGGGCGCAATCCCGGGCGCGAAGGGCGGAATTGTTGTCATCACTGACAGCGTGAAGGCGTAAGGAAGGAGGAAACATCAATGGCAAAGATTGCAGTATTTGATATGGCAGGCCAGCAGGTGTCTGAGACAGAGCTTTCGGATGCGGTTTTCGCAGTTACGCCCAATGAGGCAGTGATGCACGCAATGGTAGTAAACTATCTGGCAAACCAGCGCCAGGGTACACAGTCTACACTGACTCGTACCGAGGTTGCAGGCGGCGGCAGAAAGCCGTGGAGACAGAAGGGTACCGGTCACGCAAGACAGGGCTCCACACGTGCTCCTCAGTGGACACACGGCGGCGTAGCACTGGGCCCGAAGCCCCGTGACTATCGTTACGCACTGAATAAGAAGGCAAGAAGACTTGCAATGAAGTCTGCGCTTTCCACAAAGGTTCTGGATCAGAACATCATCGTTCTGGACAGCCTGAAGCTGGAAGAATACAAGACAAAGACCGTAGCCGCAATGCTGAAGGCACTGGGCGTAGAGGGCAAGGCCCTGCTGGTAACTGCTGAGGCAGACCAGAAGGTCGTAAAGAGCGCAGCAAATATCCCGGGTGTCAAGACAGCAGCTGTCAACACCCTGAATGTATATGACATCCTGAACTATGACAAGTTCATCGTTTCTCAGGATGCTGTCGCAAAAATCGAGGAGGTGTATGCAAAGTGAAAGCACCGCAGGATATCATCCTGACGCCGGTTATTACCGAGCGCAGCGTAGACGATATGGCAGAAAGCAAGTACACTTTCAAGGTTGCAAAGGACGCCAACAAGGTTGAGATTGCAAAGGCAGCAGAAGAACTGTTTCAGGTACAGGTTCTCAAGGTAAACACCGTGAACTGCACCGGTCACACCAAGCGCATGGGACGCACTATTGGTAAGCGTCCGGACTTCAAGAAGGCTGTTATCACCATCAATCCGGAGCCGACTCCGGGCAAGGATGGCAAGAAGCGCAAGGGTACTATCGAATTCTTCGACGGTATGTTCTAAGAGAAGTCGCAGATGGGTTTTCCCGCAAAGCAGACTTCAGGTATGGGAGTAATGCTCCCGATAACACAGCATTTATAAGGAGTGAAAAGAATGGCCATTAAGACCTATAAACCGACGACCCCGTCCCGCAGAAATATGACTGTAACGGATTATTCGGGTCTGTCGAAGGTAAAGCCGGAGAAGAGCTTGCTCGAGCCGCTGAAGAAGAACTCGGGCCGCAACAGCTACGGCAGAATCACCGTTCGCCACAGAGGCGGCGGAAACCGCAGAAAATATCGTGTCATCGACTTCAAGCGTAATAAGGACGGCATG
Source organism: Ruminococcus sp. (assembly GCF_019417665.1). Taxonomy (GTDB): domain Bacteria; phylum Bacillota; class Clostridia; order Oscillospirales; family Ruminococcaceae; genus Ruminococcus_C. Next base: position 89,109 of record NZ_DXUU01000001.1, on the reverse strand, counting down.
AATGCTACCGTTCTGACCCTGGAGTACGATCCGAACAGAAGCGCATTTATCGCACTGGTTCAGTATGAGGACGGCGAAAAGCGTTACATCCTGGCAGCAGAAGGCCTCAAGGTCGGCGACACCGTTCGCTCTGGTTCTGATGCAGATATCAAGCCGGGCAACGCACTGAAGCTCATCGACATCCCCGTTGGTACCTTCATTCATGCAATTGAACTGTATCCGGGCAAGGGCGCTCAGCTGGTTCGCAGCGCAGGCAACATGGCTCAGCTCATGGGCAAGGAAGGTGCATTCGCACTGGTTCGTCTGCCTTCCGGCGAAATGAGAAAAGTGCCCATTGAGTGCCGCGCATCCATCGGTCAGGTTTCTAACATTGACCACGAAAACGTACACTACGGTAAAGCAGGCCGCATGAGAAACAAGGGCTGGAGACCGACTGTCAGAGGTTCTGTTATGAACCCGAACGATCACCCGCACGGCGGTGGTGAAGGTAAGTCTCCGATCGGACGTCCGGGTCCTGTTACTCCGTGGGGCAAGCCGGCTCTGGGCTATAAGACACGTTCGAAGCACAAGGCATCCGATAAGTATATCGTAAAGCGCCGTAACGGCAGATAAGGGAAAGGAGGAACAATCTCATGAGCAGAAGTATCAAAAAGGGACCTTACGTCCAGGAAGTCCTCCTCAAGCGCGTAAAGGCAATGAACGAAGCCGGAGAGAAGAAGGTGCTCAAGACATGGAGCCGTTCTTCTACCATTTTCCCGGATTTCGTTGGCCACACCATCGCTGTGCATGACGGCCGCAAGCATGTTCCGGTATATGTCACAGAGGATATGGTAGGACACAAGCTGGGTGAATTCGCACCGACTAGAACCTTTAAGGGTCACGCTGGTTCCAAGACATCCAACAATGGTAAGAAGTAAGCGGAAGGAGGAGATCACATGGAAGCAAGAGCATATCTGAGAAATGCGCGCATTTCACCTCGTAAGGTGCAGATCGTTCTGGATCTGATCCGTAATAAGCCTGTTGATATCGCACTGGCGACTCTGGACCTCACCCCGAAGGCTGCCAGCCCGATGCTGGAAAAGCTTTTGAAGTCCGCAATTGCAAATGCAGAAAATAATCACAGCATGAATCCGGATAATCTTTATGTAGCGGAGTGCTTCGTAACGCCGGGTCCGACCATGAAGCGGATCATGCCGAGAGCACAGGGCAGAGCATATCGTATTCTGAAGAGAACTTCGCATATTACGATTGTCCTGAAAGAAGAAGAGTAAAATCCAGTAGGAGGTTGAGTTATGGGCCAGAAGGTTAATCCGCACGGTCTCCGTGTCGGCGTCATTAAAGATTGGGATTCCCGCTGGTTTGCGAATAAGTCTGACTTCGGCGATACGCTGGTAGAAGATTATAACGTTCGTAAGTTCATTAAGAAGAACCTGTATGCCGCAGGTGTTCCGAAGATTGAGATCGAGCGTTTCGCAGATAAGGTAAGAATCCACATCCACTGCGCAAAGCCGGGCGTTGTGATCGGCCGCGGCGGTGCAGAGATCGAAAAACTGCGTGCACAGCTGGAAAAAATGCTGAACAAGCAGGTTTATGTGAATATTGTAGAAGTAAAGCAGCCGGATATGGATGCACAGCTGGTAGCAGAAAAGATCGCACTGGATCTGGAAAATCGTATTTCTTTCCGCCGTGCGATGAAGCAGTCCATCGGCAGAACCATGCGTCTGGGTGCAAAGGGTATCAAGACAAAGGTTTCCGGCAGACTGGGCGGTGCAGAAATCGCACGTTCTGAGAGCTATCACGAAGGAACCATTCCGCTTCAGACCATCCGTGCCGATATCGACTATGGTTTTGCAGAAGCAAATACCACATACGGCAAGATTGGCGTAAAGGTTTGGATCTATAAGGGCGAAGTTCTGAAGGGCGATGCAGCAAAGGCTGCCGCACAGAGAGAAAAGGTAGAGAGAAAGTCCCGTGAGTCCCGTGGCCGTGACGACAGACGCCGCCGTGACAATCGGAATGGTGACCGCAGAAACGGCGGCAATTTCCGTCGTGATGCCAGAAGAGAAGGAGGTAACCAGTAATGCTGCTTCCTAAGAGAGTAAAATACCGTCGTGTCCACAGAGGCCGGATGACGGGTAAAGCAACCAGAGGTAATTTTGTAAGCAACGGTGAGTATGGTATCCAGGCACTGGAGCCGGCATGGATCACCTCCAACCAGATCGAGGCAGCTCGTATCGCAATGACTCGTTACATCAAGCGTGGCGGTCAGGTTTGGATCAAGATCTTCCCGGATAAGCCGGTGACCAAGAAGCCGGCCGGCACTCGTATGGGTTCCGGTAAGGGTGCTCCGGAATACTGGGTAGCAGTTGTGAAGCCGGGCAGAGTGCTGTTCGAGATCGCAGGCGTGCCGGAAGAGACCGCACGTGAGGCTATGCGTCTCGCAATGCACAAGCTGCCGATCAAGTGTAAGTTTGTAAAGGCTGAAAAAGGAGGCGAGCAGTAATGAAAGCAACCGAAGTTAACAACATGCCGGTAGATGAGCTGAACGCAAAGCTGGACAGCCTGAAGGAAGAGCTCTTTGCACTTCGCTTTCAGCTCGCAGCAAATCAGCTGGAAAACACTGCCCGCATCAAGGCAGTTAAAAAAGATATCGCACGTGTGAAGACTGCACTCCGTTCTGCGGAACTGTCTGCACAGCAGTGAGTAGGAGGGTTTTACTGTGGCTGAGAGAAATTTGAGAAAAACCAGAGTCGGCAGAGTTGTCAGCGATAAGATGGATAAGACCGTCATTGTTGCAATCGTCGATAATGTAAAACACCCGCTGTATAAGAAGATCGTAAAGAGAACCGTCCGCCTGAAGGCACACGACGAAAACAACGCTTGCAAGGTTGGCGATCGTGTTGAAGTGATGGAGACCCGCCCGCTGTCCAAGGACAAGAGATGGCGCGTCGTAGAAATCATCGAAAAGGCAAAGTAAACATCATCAATAGAGAAACCAGAATCGGTCTTTGGATGAGCCAGAGACGTTCTGAAAGGAGGAACTCGCTGTGATTCAGATGCAGTCTTATTTGAAAGTTGCAGATAACACCGGTGCGAAAGAACTGATGTGCATCAGAGTTCTGGGCGGCACCCGCAGAAGATATGCAAATATCGGCGATGTCGTGGTAGCATCTGTTAAGAAAGCAACACCCGGCGGCGTTGTAAAGAAGGGCGACGTAGTCAAGGCAGTGATCGTTCGTTCGGTAAAGGGTCTGCGCAGAGAAGACGGGACCTATATCCGTTTCGATGAAAATGCTGCTGTTATTATCCGTGAAGATAAAAACCCGAAGGGCACTCGTATCTTTGGGCCGGTAGCAAGAGAGCTTCGTGATAAGGATTATATGAAGATCCTGAGCCTCGCTCCGGAAGTACTGTAAGTTGGAGGTGTCAAGATGAGTAAGGTTCATGTAAAAACAGGCGACACCGTTATCCTGCTGACCGGTAAGGCTAAGTACCAGTATAACGATCCGGAAAAGAAGGAAAAGGGCAGAAAGACCGGTAAGGTCGTAGAAGTCAGCCCGAAGGAAGGCAAGGTCATCGTAGAAGGCTTCAACGTTGTGACCAAGCACGTAAAGCCTACCCGTATGGGTCAGGTCGGCGGCATTGTAGAAACCGAAGCTCCGCTGTATGCAGATAAGGTACAGTTGGTTTGCCCCAAGTGCGGTCAGCCCACCAGAGTTGGTCATACCGTAGAGGACGGCAAGAAGCTTCGTGTCTGCAAGAAGTGCGGCAAATCTTTTGAGTAAAGGAGAAACGATATGTCTACGTTAAAAGATTACTACAATAGCACCGTTGCTCCTGCAATGATGAAGAAGTTCGGCTATGAGAATGTCATGCAGATCCCGAAGCTCGACAAGGTTGTTGTCAACGTGGCAGCCGGCGAAGCAAAGGATAACGCAAAGGTGATCGATGCGATCATGACAGATCTCGCAGCAATCACTGGTCAGAAGCCGGTGGTTTGCAGAGCAAAGAAGTCGGTAGCTAACTTTAAGCTCCGTGAGGGTATGCCTATCGGCGTAAAAGTGACTCTCCGCGGCGAAAAGATGTATGAGTTTGTATACAAGCTGTTTAATGTAAGCTTCCCCCGTGTACGTGACTTCCGTGGTATCAACGGCAACTCCTTCGATGGTAAGGGTAACTACTCTACCGGTATCAAGGAACAGCTCATTTTCCCGGAGATCGAGTACGACAAGATCGACAAGGTAAGAGGTATGGATATTAACTTCATTACCACGGCACAGACCGACGAAGAGGCAAAGGAACTGCTGACTCTGCTCGGCGCACCGTTTGCGAAGTAATCAGGGAGGAAACAAGATCATGGCAAAAAAGGCAATGAAATTAAAGCAGCAAAAGACTCCCAAGTTTTCTACACGTGCTTACACCCGTTGTAAGATCTGCGGAAGACCCCACGCTTATCTGAGAAAGTACGGCATCTGCCGTGTATGCTTCCGTGAATTGGCGCATGAGGGCAAGATTCCGGGCGTAAAGAAAGCAAGCTGGTAAAGAGGAGTTACGAAAAGGAGGTCATTGGCATGCAGATTACAGATACAATAGCAGACATTCTGACAAGAATTCGTAATGCGAGTTCCGCACGGCACGCCACGGTTGACGTTCCTGCTTCCAACGTAAAGAAGGCTATTACACAGATTCTGTTGGACGAAGGCTATATCAAGGGCTTTCAGGTCATTGAGGATGGCAAGCAGGGCGTGATCCGCATCACACTGAAGTATACAGAAAACCGTTCGCCGGTTATCACCGGTCTGCGCCGGGTTTCGAAGCCGGGTCTGCGGATCTATTCCAGCTGTGAGGATATGCCGAAGGTACGCAAGGGACTGGGTATTGCAATTGTTTCTACCTCAAAGGGCATTATGACAGACAAGAAGGCTCGTGAGCTGAATGTCGGCGGCGAAGTTTTAGCATTTGTTTGGTAAGGAGGACACGGGATTATGTCAAGAATAGGAAAAAAACCGATTAGTGTTCCTGCCGGCGTAGAAGTAAAGTGCGAAGACAATTTCGTCACCGTGAAGGGCGCAAAGGGCACTCTGACCAGACAGTTCTCCAAGGAACTGGGCATCGAGATCGCAGACGGTGTGATCAATGTCACTCGTCCGTCTGATAATAAGGAGCACAGATCCCTGCACGGTCTGTCCAGAACACTGATCGCAAATATGATCGAGGGTGTAACCAATGGTTACTCCAAGACCCTGATCATCGAGGGCGTCGGCTATCGTGCTGCAAAGAAGGGCAAGGACGTTGTCATGAACCTGGGCTATTCTCACCAGGTAATTGTAACTGAAAATGATGACATCAAGCTGGATGTACCCCAGCCGAACACCATCGTTGTCAGCGGCATCGACAAGCAGAAGGTCGGCCAGTTTGCAGCAGAAGTACGTGAAAAGCGTCCGCCGGAGCCGTATAAGGGCAAGGGCATCCACTATGTCGACGAGCATATCATCCGCAAGGAAGGTAAGGCCGGCAAGGGCAAGAAGTAATTCGGAAAGGAGTAGACCGCTATGATTAAAAAGGTAGATAGCAAAAAAGCTAGATTAAAGAGACATGCAAGAGTTCGCTCGAAGATCTCCGGTACTCCTGAGCGCCCGCGTCTGTGCGTATACCGCTCTACAAAGCACATTTATGCACAGCTGATCGACGATGTGAACGGCGTTACCCTGGCATCCGCATCCAGCATGGATAAGGCATTTGAGGGCGCAGGCGGCAATATTGAAGGCGCACGCAAGGTCGGCGAAATGATCGCAAAGCGTGCACTCGAAAAGAACATCACCGATGTTGTCTTCGACAGAGGCGGCTATCTGTACCACGGCAGAGTGAAGGAACTCGCAGACGGTGCACGTGAAAACGGACTGAAGTTCTAAACAAGGGAGGTATTACTTTGGCTAAAATTGATCCGCAGGGTCTCGAGCTTGCAGAAAAGGTCGTTTCCATCAACCGCGTATCCAAGACCGTAAAGGGCGGTCGTATCATGAAGTTCGCAGCTCTCGTAGTTGTCGGCGACGGCAACGGTATCGTGGGCTTCGGTCTCGGAAAATCCGGCGAAGTGCCGGATGCGATCCGCAAGGGCATCGAAGATGCCAAGAAAAATCTCATTCAGATCCCGCTGAAGGGCACCACCATTCCGCACGAGATCGTCGGAAAGTTCGGCGCAGGCGAAGTTCTGATGAAGCCGGCAGCTCCCGGTACCGGTGTTATCGCCGGCGGTCCGGTTCGTGCTGTCATCGAAGTTGCTGGTATCAAGGATATCCGTACCAAGTCGCTGCGTTCTAATAATCCGTGCAACGTGGTACGTGCAACCATCAACGGACTGGCATCCTGCACTACAGCAGCAGAAGTTGCTGAAAAGAGAGGCAAGTCCGTGAAAGAAATCTACAAATAAGGAGGGTGCGAAATGGCAAAGGAAATCAAGCTCGTAAAAAGCCTGATCGGTCGCAAAAAGGATCAGGTTGCAACAGCAAATTCGCTGGGTCTCAAGAAGGTCGGCGATGTCAGCGTACAGCCTGAAAATGAGGCAACCCTCGGCAAGATTCAGAAAATTTCTCACCTCGTAGAGGTAACAGAAGCATAAGTTAGACGCTAAGGAGGTGCACATATCATGAAGCTTCACGAATTGTCCCCGGCTCCGGGTTCGACGAAAGAAGTCAAGAGAATTGGCCGCGGCCATGGCTCTGGTAACGGCAAGACTGCCGGCAAGGGTCACAAGGGTCAGAATGCCCGCAGCGGCGGCGGCGTAAGAATCGGCTTTGAAGGCGGTCAGATGCCGCTGACTAGACGTATTCCGAAGAGAGGTTTTAACAACATCTTCGCAAAGGAATATGCAATCGTAAATGTTTCCGATCTGAACCAGTTCACTGAGGGTACCGTTGTGGATGCAGATCTGCTGAAGGCAGCTGGTCTCATCAAGAAGGTATGCGACGGCGTAAAAGTACTCGGCGATGGTGAGCTGACAACTAAGCTGACTGTAAAGGCTGCAAAGTTCACAAAGAGCGCAGCTGAAAAAATTGAAAAGGCTGGCGGAAAAGCAGAGGTGATGTAACGTGTTCAAGACGTTAAGAGATGCCTGGAGTATTCCGGAGATCCGGAAAAAACTCCTGTATACATTGCTGATGCTCCTGATCTTTCGTCTGGGCAGCGCTGTTGTGGTTCCGTTCCTGGATACCGCTACAGTCAGCACTTGGATGACAGAAAACGCAACCGGCGGTAACTTCCTGGAATACCTGGATATTATCACCGGCGGTGCCCTTTCTCAAGCAACCGTATTCTCTCTGTCTATCACTCCGTATATCAACGCATCCATCATTATGCAGCTGCTGACATATGCACTGCCGCCTTTGGAGCGTATGCGTGACGAGGGTGAAGAGGGACAGAAAAAGCTCAATAAAATTACTGCTGCCGTTTCTCTGGCATTGTCGGCATTTATGTCCTTTGCATATTATCTGACACTGAAAAACCAGATGGGCGCAGTGACAGACGGCGGCTCAAAGGCAGCCAATGTCTTTATTGCATTCGTTATTGTCGGTTCCTTTATTGCTGGTACGTCCATTGTTGTATGGATGGGTAACCGGATCAACGACAAGGGCATCGGAAATGGTATCTCTATGCTCCTCTTTGCCGGTATTCTGGCTCGTTTCCCGGTTATGGCAGGTACTCTGGCTGAACTGACAAAGAACGAACCGCAGCGGTATTTCTTCGAAACCCTGGGTGTTCTGGTTCTGTTCATTGTGATGATCGCATTCATCGTTTTCATGAATGCATCGGAGCGCCGGATCCCGATCCAGTATGCAAAGCGTGTAGTCGGCAGAAAACAGTATGGCGGTCAGTCCACACACATTCCAGTGAAGGTCTGCATGAGCGGCGTTATGCCTATCATTTTCGCCATGTCCTTTATGTCTCTGCCCAGCACCATCAGCCTGTTTAAGGCACCGAATCCGGAGGCTACTACCTTCTGGGGTAAGTTCTATAACGGATTTATTAATTTCTTCAGTACACAGTCCCTGAGCTATGCCGTGATTTATTTCATTCTGATTATTGCATTTAACTACTTCTATGTATCCATGCAGTATAATCCCATTGAAATCGCCAATAATCTCCGTCAGAATAACGGCGGTATTCCTGGCATCCGTCCCGGAAAGCCCACCTCGGATTATATCCAGCGGGTTCTGTCGAAGATCACTCTGGTTGGTGCGTTCTTCCTGGGTATCATTGCGATCTTCCCGATTGCACTGACCTGGTTCGACCACAACCTCAGCTCTCTGGCAATGGGTGGTACTACGGTATTGATCGTTGTCAGCGTAGCACTGGAAACTGTCCGCACGCTGGAGTCCGAAATGATGATGCGTCATCATAAGGGCTTCCTCGAATAAATAAGGAGGCATATTCCTATGAATCTGATTCTTTTAGGCGCACCGGGTGCCGGCAAGGGTACTCAGGCAGAAAAGATCTCTGAGGCACTCTCTATTCCGCAGATTTCCACCGGTAATATGCTGCGTGAGGCAGTCCGCACCGGTACGGAATACGGCGTAAAGGCAAAGGCTGCTATGGATGCTGGTGCACTGGTTTCTGATGACATCGTCATCGGGATTCTGAAAGAGCGTATCGCACAGGACGACTGCAAGGCAGGCTTCATTCTCGACGGTTTCCCCCGCAGTGTTCCTCAGGCAGAGGCACTGGACGAAATGGGTGTCCGCATCGATAAGGTGCTGGAGATCTATGTTCCGGATGAGACCATCAAGGAGCGTGTTTCCGGCAGAAGAGTCTGCGAGATGTGCGGCGCAACCTATCACATTCAGTTCAAGCCCAGCAAGGTCGAGGGCATCTGCGACAAGTGTGGCGGAAAGACCATCATCCGCAAGGATGACCAGCCGGAAACGGTTCTGGATCGTCTCGCAACTTATCATAAGACAACTGAACCGCTGAAGGCGTATTATGAAAAGCAGGGTAAACTCGAAACCGTCATTGGTCAGGAAGAAGTTGCAGATACCACTGCACTGACTCTGAAGGCTGTGGGCGTAAAATGAGTGTAACGATCAAATCGAAATCTGATTTGCTGAAAATGCGGGAGGCGGGCAGAATCGCAGCCCGTGCGCTGGAACATGCCGGAAAGGTGATCCACCCCGGTATGACCACAAAACAGCTGGATAAATCCATTCACGATTTTATCGTCAGCTGCGGTGCTGTGCCGACATTCCTCGGCTACGGCGGTTTTCCGGCAAGCGCCTGCATTTCAATCAACGAAGAAGTGATTCACGGCATCCCCAGCCCGAAGCGGATCATCCGTGAGGGCGATATTGTCAGCGTGGACGTTGGCGCAACTTTCGATGGATTCGTCGGCGATACGGCATATACCTTTGCTGTCGGCGATATCTCCGAAGAGGCAGCAGACCTCCTGCGTGTGACAGAGGCTAGCCTTTATGCAGCGATCGAAGCGGCAAAGGTGGGTGCACGCCTGGGTGACGTGTCTCATACGGTGGAAGAGTATTGCGGTTCCCGTGGATACGGTATTGTACGGGAATACTGCGGTCACGGAATCGGACACGAGATGCACGAGGATCCGGAAGTGCCGAACTACGGCAAGCCTGGTCACGGCATCCGGCTGATGCCCGGTATGACGTTCTGCATCGAGCCGATGATCAACGGCAAGGGCGACGGCGTCCGTGTGCTCAAGGATGGGTGGACGGTCGTGACCCGCAGCGGTTCTCCTGCGGCGCATTTCGAACACGAGATTGCAGTGACGCAGGAAGGCCCGGTGATTCTGACCAGACCATAAGCGGAGGATCGTTTTTATGGAACTGACAAGAGGTCTGGTGGTTCGTGCTCTTGCCGGCAGAGATCGGGGCGGCTACTTTGTGGTACTGTCTGTGGAAAATGGTTATGCCACGATCGCAGACGGAAAACGCCGCAGGCTGGACGCACCGAAACGGAAAAATATACGGCATCTTCAAATGACAGCTACACTCGTCGATTTGGAGGGTGTCACGGACAAAAAGCTCAGAAGTGTGTTGAAGCAGTATCAGTGAGGACAGTCCGTTCCGCTGATTATCAAGATACCCGTCGGGGAGGTTATCAGTTTGTCAAAGCAAGATGTGATTGAGGTCGAAGGGATCGTTCTCGAATCTTTGCCCAATGCAATGTTTAAGGTGGAATTGCAGAATAAGCATACCATCCTTGCGCACGTGTCCGGAAAGCTGCGGATGAACTACATCCGTATCGTGCCGGGCGATAAGGTGACTGTCGAGATGTCGCCCTATGATCTGACCAAAGGCAGAATCACTTGGAGAGCCAAGTAACTTAACCTGTTTTCCGGAACTGCACAAGGCAGTTTCCGTGAAAATGGTTTCAGGGGACACCGTGTTTCCGGTTGTAACCATCGTTTCCAATTCATCGCAGACGGCAGATGGCCGGCTGCACAGTTGTTCCGAGAAGGAGGACAGTTGCAATGAAAGTAAGACCTTCCGTAAAGCCGATTTGCGAAAAATGCAAGGTGATTAAGCGTAAAGGCAAAGTAATGGTAATCTGCGAAAATCCGAAGCATAAGCAGCGTCAGGGCTAAGCCCGGGATTTTTTAACATGGAGGTGCAGGAATAATGGCAAGAATAGCAGGTGTAGACCTTCCGAAGAATAAGCGGATCGAGATCGGTCTGACTTATATCTACGGAATCGGCCGCAGCACAGCAGATGAGATCCTGGCTGGTACCGGCGTAAACCCGGATACCCGTGTCAAGGATCTGTCCGAAGAGGATGTTGCAAAGCTGCGTGACTATATCGATAAGCACTGCGTGGTTGAGGGTGACCTCCGCCGTGAAGTTGCATTGAATATCAAGAGACTCGTGGAGATCGGCTGCTACCGCGGCGTTCGTCATCGTAAGGGTCTGCCGGTAAGAGGCCAGCGGACGAAGACAAACGCAAGAACTCGCAAGGGTCCGGTAAAGACCATCGCAAACAAGAAGAAGTAAGGGAGGGTGTTTCGTTTTGGCACAGCAGAAAGGCAAAAAGGTTGTTGTCCGCCGCCGCAGAGAGCGTAAGAATATTGAAAACGGCGCCGTACACATTCAGTCCACATTTAACAACACCATCGTAACCATTACCGATACCCAGGGCAATGCCATTTCTTGGGCAAGCTCCGGCGGACTGGGCTTCCGCGGTTCGAGAAAGTCGACACCGTTTGCTGCACAGACAGCGGCTGAGACCGCAGCAAAGGCAGCAATGGAGCACGGCCTGAAGTCGGTAGAAGTATACGTAAAGGGACCGGGTTCCGGAAGAGAAGCTGCGATCCGTGCACTGCAGACCGTTGGTCTGGAAGTCAAGATGATCAAGGATGTGACTCCGATCCCGCACAATGGATGCCGTCCGCCGAAGAGACGTCGTGTCTAATTACAGGAGGTGTAATATATCATGGCAGTAAGCAGAGAACCGATTCTCAAGAGATGCCGTTATCTGGGTATCAGCCCGATGGTTATGGGTATCTCCAAGCAGTCTAACCGCAATCCGGGTGCCGGAAACCGCAAGAAGGTTTCGGAATACGGTATGCAGCTGAAGGAAAAGCAGAAGCTGAAGTTCATCTATGGCGTAGGCGAAAAGCAGTTCTACCACCTGTTCGAGATCGCTTCCAAGATGGAAGGCAAGGCTGGTGATAATCTGATCGCATGTCTGGAGTCCCGTCTGGACAGCGTTGTGTTCCGCATGGGTCTGTCTCTGACACGCAGAGAAGCAAGACAGCTGGTAACACATGGTCACTTCACTGTAAACGGCAAGCCGGTCAACATTCCGTCCTATCGTGTAAAGGAAGGCGATGTTGTTGCACTGAGCGAAGGCAGCCGCAGCAGCGCAAAGTTCAAGGAAGTTGTAGAGCAGACAGCTGACCGCACCATTCCTGTATGGATGGAAGCAGATAAGGAAAACTTCTCCGCAAAGATCGTTCGTCTGGCAAAGCCGGAAGATCTGGATTATGAAGTTGCAGCACATCTGATCGTCGAGCTGTACTCCAAGTAATCATTTGCATCATACGGAAATTTGGAATAAAACCACAGACGAAGCTACCAAGCATAGGAGGGTGTTTTTATGCTGGAGAAGATTGAAAAGCCGGAACTCGACACAGTGGATCTGCGAAGCGACGGAAAATACGGTAAATTTGTATTGGCACCGCTGGAACGTGGCTATGGTATCACCCTTGGCAACAGTCTGCGGCGTGTGCTGCTCTCCTCATTGCCCGGTGTGGCTGTGAATTCCGTGAAGATCGATGGCGTACACCATGAACTGAGCACCATTCCTGGTGTAAAAGAGGACGTAACTGAAATTATCCTGAGCCTGAAAGGGCTCACCGCAAAGCTTTATGGCGACGGTCCTAAGACCGTTTATATCGAAGCTGAGGGTGAATGTGAGGTTACTGCCGGTGATATCAAGACCGACTCTGAGGTGAATATCCTCGATCCAGGTATGCATATCGCAACACTGGGAAAGGGCGCAAAGCTCTATATGGAGATCGTTATCGACCGGGGCAGAGGCTATGTTTCTGCGGAGCGCAATAAGCAGATGATGAATCCCCCGATTGATGTAATTGCAGTTGATAGTATCTATACCCCTGTGCTGAAGGTGAACTATCAGGTAGAGGATACCCGTCTCGGTCAGGTCACAGACTATGACAAGCTCACACTGGAAGTGTGGACAGACGGCACGATCTCTGCAAAAGAAGCCATCTCACAGGCAGCCAATCTCCTCAACGAGCATCTGAAGCTGTTCATTGACCTTTCTGATGAGGCAAGCATAGCGGAAGTTCTTGTGGAAAAGGACGATAAGGGGAAAGAAAAAATCCTGGAGATGACCATTGAGGAACTTGACTTATCCGTGCGGTCGTTCAACTGCTTAAAGCGTGCCGGGATCAATACCGTGGACGATTTGATCAACAAGTCTGAGGAGGAAATGCTGAAGGTGCGCAACCTGGGCAAGAAGTCCTTTGACGAAGTGCGGGAAAAGCTTCAGTCCCTGGGCTTTGACCTTGCCAGTGAGGAAGACTGAGAAACGAATAGATCCGTGCGGCAGTACATACCATGTGCCGCCGCAGTTAGAAAAAGGAGTGAATAACAATGCCGGGTACCAGAAAACTGGGCAGACCGACCGATCATAGAAAGGCTATGCTGCGTGGAATGGTGACATTCCTGCTGGAAAACGGTCAGATCGAAACAACTGTCACTCGTGCCAAGGAAGTACGTGCGGTTGCAGAAAAGATGATCACTATCGCCAAGACAAATGATCTTCATTCGAAGCGCCAGGTAATGGCATATGTCACCAAGGAGAGCGTCGCAAAGAAGCTCTTTGACGAAATTGCACCGAAGTATGCAGACCGTAACGGCGGTTATACCCAGATCGTAAAGATCGGACCCCGCCGCGGCGACGCTGCGGAAATGGCTGTCATTAAGCTGGTTGACTGAATTCGTACCTGAGGTACGGTCATAATTGCAGGCAGGATGCACATATGTGTGTTCTGCCTGTTTTTTGTGCTGTAAAAAATGCTGCACCGGAATAAAGCACAAGGCGATACCTTTTTCGGAAATACCAATTTTCCATGAGAGAATCATGGCGTTTTTTTGCAGATTCTCAGTAAATATTTGTGCAACATGATGGAATATATGTAATTTTTTTATGGAATACTGCCAAAAAGCGTGCATCTCTCTTTACAAATTGCGAATTTTAGAGTATAATTTGAATAAACGTTTCTGTGCATCCGATCACCCGGATCTCAGGGACGCCGGATCAGTGCGGTGATCCGGGATCTTTCTTCGGAAAGACCCCTTTCCCGGATCGCCGGCGGCAGCTGCGGTATAGGGGTATGCAGGCTATATTCCTGTGACATTTTGCTTTCGGATAGGATAGTCTCACTGCACGCCGGGTTTGTTATATGGTGGAATATTTCACATACAAGATTCCAGATTTGCGTGATGTCCATGACTCTGGGCTGCATATGCAGATTCCCTTTGGGATATTATACAATTCTGCAATCTCGGATTCAGCCAGTTTATACAAAAACTTTGCGTATCTATTGACTTTTCTGTTGGGATATTCTATAATAAGAATAATTGGAACAGCACGGATCTGAGAAGCGATTCTTGCAGAGATTTCGACCAAACTTTTATCATTGTAGGCTTGCCGGCTCGGAACACCGGCGGGCATACAAGCAATCAGAGGAGGATAACAAATGAAGGCAAAAAGAACAATTGCAGGCGTTATGGCGTTGGCAATGCTCGCTTCGACTGCGGTTTCTACGAGTGTTTCTGCGGCAGATGCAGCGGTTTCACTGAAAGCTTCCAATGAAACAGTTGCTGCGGCCGGTGATGCATTCGCAGTACAGGTGACGCTGGAGGATATCCCGTCTACAAAGGTAAATGTACTTGACTTTGCAATTACCTATGACAACACTGTCCTGACCATCGACAAGGTGGAGATCGGCGACGCTGCAAATGTGGATGTCAGCGGCGATTCTACTGGCGCAGAAGCTCCTGTTTTCGCTTCCAGCATCAGGGATAAGGAGGTCGTTGTCAGCTGGACAACAGCTCTGGACTCTGCATCCTGGATCGCAGAGGACGGCGTGATCCTGACCATCAGCGGTACCGTAAATGACGGCGTGGCTGACGGTACAGTGACACCTATCGACTTTGCTCCGGCGACTCGTGAAACCTATACCGGTACTGGCGAGTACAACAAGAGCTTGCTTGTAGGCTATGTCTATGGTACAGATTCCGCCGAGTATACCGTGAACACAACGGCTGGTTCAGTGACTGTTGGCACTGCTAAGACAACAGATACCACCACTACTACCGGCGGCGGTACTACCACAGAAGCAACGACAGCGACATCCGGCGATCAGACTGATGATACCACCAAGGAAACACAGGCTACCACAAAGAGCACCGGAGATGCGTCTGTTCTTTATGGTGACGTAAACTGTGACGGCAGAGTGGATATTACAGACTCTGTTCTGCTGAACAAGGCTACTGCTGGTGCAGTAAAGCTGAACGAAGCAGCTGCTGCTAATGCTGACTGCGATTCTAACGGCGAATTGAGCAGTAATGACTCTATTGTACTGCTGAAGTTCCTGGTACATCTCATTACATCCCTGCCGTCTGCAGAATAAGCACATGGATCCGGCAGGATCTCTAAATTTACGTATATTTGGGAGAAATGTTCCGAGGGGGAATGTGTCTCCTGATTATAGGCAATATTCATCATACGTATTTTCCGGCACTTGCCGGAAAGGAAAGGAAAGGAAATCATGAAGAAACGAACAAAGAAGGTATTATCCTTCGGCGTTGCAGCTCTGATGGCGGTAGCTTCTCTGCCGCTGAGTGCGCTGCCGGCAGTGGCTTCTGTGGATTCTTCCCAGACAGCCAATGGCGGCACACCGTACAATTTTGTCCTGAAAGAAGAAGGCAGCGGTCTTCAGACCATTGAAGTCTCTAAGGACGATGTTGCAGCTGGCGACGTTACTAAGAGTCTCGACGTTTACATTGATTCAGAAGCTTGGGCAGAGGATAACTACATCAACTCTGTTACTCTGAACTGGATCGCAACTAAGGGCAATACGCTGGCAGAGGGCGGTTCCATCGAGAACTCCATCTACTACACTAACGTATTCAATGCAGCTGGTAAGGATGCTGCTGCATCGGATAAGACCCTGCCGGACGGTACTACAGTTAACACTCAGTATCAGATCTACAGCCTGGCTCCCATGCTCAAGACTTCTAAGGGTTATCGTTATACCGATGCAAAGTGCAGCGTAAACACAAGAGAAGTTGCCTGTGATATGATCTTCGGCGCAGATCTGGTATATGCCGGTGAGAACAAGGTAACCTTCGAGTATGACTACTATGCAAATGTAGATGATTACAACGCAGACCAGGGTGCTGCTACACCTACCCATAAGTCCCACATGGTTGAGACTCTGGATGTTGTAAAGAACGATGCAGGCACACCGTGCATCACCTACAGCTACATTGAACAGGGCGCAGATAATGGTGCGAACTATGTAAAAAAAACAATTACCCAGGAACTTCCGTGTTTCTCCAATGATCGTTTCATTTCAAAGGCACCGAACTGGGCTCCTACAGAAACCAAGGATTGTATCCCGGATATCAACAACTTCTACAGCTGGGGCTTTATGGCAAGCAGCGGCCGTACCAACTGGGTTCTTGATGATTCCATGGCTCTGAAGTTTACTTCTTTCGATGTTGTAATCCCGAAGGGCACAGAAGAAGGTACATACTATGTACAGATCTGCAGCCGTAACGCAGATCAGGAATACATCGCTCTGCCGACTGCTGCTGATTTCGATGATGTAAAGGCAGATCAGGATGAAAAGCGTGCAACCGGCCGTCTGGAAGATATGTCTACTTCCATTCACGGCAAGCTGAAGTCTGCAGCATATTCTCTGCCGCAGGATGCAAGCACTGCTGTTGTAAAGATCGTTGTTGGTGACGGCAAAGGCTCTGGTGAAGATACTACAACTTCTACTGAAGCTACCACAGACACCACTACTACAACTGATACGCCAATATCTGGCGACAAGACCCAGTGGCTCATCAACGAAGCTGATGTAACTGCTGTTCCTGGCGATACTTTCATTGAGCTCGCAATCACCCAGAAGAACGGTGTTTCTTCTGACGGCGTTGTTGGTGCAGCAATGGTCAACGAGACAGTCCGCAAGGTACTGCTCCCGTCTGGTGACCTCGGTCTGAGCGATATGATGTCTGCCGGCGATGCATACAACGGTCTGGAACGGACACAGTGCAACGCAACAGAGTACAATGACAACGGTTTCCTGCGCTTCGGTCTGGCTGGTCAGGGCGTAAGCGAAGTAACCGGTGATACGCTGGCAACAGTCGTATTTGACATTGCAGATGAGGCTACTGTAAAGGCAACTGCTGCAGAATTGGGTCTGACTCTCCAGAAAGATGCAGACGGAAAGACCTATTATGAATTCCCGATCGAATGGGCACCGGATGGCACAGACCTCGGCTACTCCGATGGTAAGGAAGTAGATGTAAAGCGTTTTGACTATCACAACGCTGACGGCGTGGATATCCACGAGACAGGTCTGGAACTGGTTCCTGGTTCTATCAAGATCTATGTAGATGGTATTGTTGAGCCGGTTGACAAGACCCAGTGGCTCATCAACGAAGCTGACGTAACTGCAACCGCAGGCGATACTTTCGTTGAGCTCGCAATCACTCAGAAGAACGGTGTTTCTTCTGACGGCGTTGTTGGTGCAGCAATGGTCAACGAGACAGTCCGCAAGGTACTGCTCCCGTCCGGCGACCTCGGTCTGAGCGATATGATGTCTGCTGGCGATGCATACAACGGTCTGGAACGGACACAGTGCAACGCAACAGAGTACAACGACAACGGTTTCCTGCGCTTCGGTATGGCTGGTCAGGGCGTAAGCGAAGTAACTGGTGATACACTGGCAACTATCGTATTTGACATCGCAGATGAAGCTACCGTAAAGGCAACTGCTGCTGAACTGGGTCTGACCGCTCAGACAGATGCAGACGGAAAGACTTATTATGAATTCCCGATCGAATGGGCACCGGATGGCACAGACCTTGGCTACTCCGATGGTAAGGAAGTTGATGTAAAGCGTTTTGACTATCATAACGCAAGCGGCGTGGATATCCACGAGACAGGTCTGGAACTGGTTCCTGGCTCTATCAAGATCTATGTAGATGATATTGATGAGACAACCACAACAGAAGCAACTACTACTACAACAGAGACCACTACTACCACTACAACTACCACTACCACTACCACAACAACAGAAGCAACCACAACAACAGAAGCAACTACAACAACAGAAGCAACCACAACAACAGAGGCAACTACAACTACAACCACTACAGAGTCTACTGTTGCTACTACAGCATCCACTGAAGCTTCTACTACTTCCACCTCTGCAACTCTGCCGAGTGGTAAGTCTGTATGGTCTTTGGATAAGATCACTGTAAATCCGGAACAGGGCGCAGGCGGCGATGAGCTGAACTTCAAGATCAGCATCACAAATGCAATCCCGACTGGCGGTGTTCAGGGTGCGATTTATCTGCCGGATGCTACAAAGAAGCTGCTGCTGTGGCCGTATTACTTCGGCAACGGTGAAGACTACTCTGTAACAACAGAAGGCATCACTGCAGTATATCCGACTCTGGGCTGGATGGCTAGCCCGCAGAACGTGATCGAGAATGTTTCTATCGATGGCGTAGAAAAGAATGCAAATCGTATCGACTTCGCTTCGAACCAGCAGGAAGTTGCTACACCGGCAGCAGAAAAGGGCGATCTGTTCGCTCTGTCTATTGCAATTCCGGACGAAGCAACTGTAGTTTCTATTGCAGAGGAATATGGCCTGACAATCCAGAAGGCTGATGACGGCACTTATTATTATGAGTTCCCGGTTCAGTGGATGGAAAAGGGCGAGGATACTTCCTCTTCTGGTCCGCTCCGTCGCTTTGACTATGTTGATGCATCTAACCAGCACGTATTCGATGAGTTTGTAACTCTGGAAGATGGTTATATCCGTGTTGTTGTTTCCGAGCCGAAGGTAACCACAGAGTCTACTGCGGCAAGCACAGATGACACGACAACAACAACAACAACAACTACTACTGGTACAACTGCTACCACAGAAGGTTCTTCCACTACTTCTTCCACAGAAGGTACGAACAACGATGAAGTTGTTGTTGAAGTAAAGGAAACAGCTGGCTTCTACTTCTCTGTAGATGACAATGCATTCGACCCGGCTGACCTGCTGAAGTCTGCAACTGTAAACGGCGAAGATGCTATGGCTGACATTACCTTCGAGTATGCTAATCCGGCTGCAATGTATGACGCTGTTGGTAAGCCGTATGTTGCACAGGAAATGAAGGTTCTGTACAAGGGTGAAGAAGTTGCTGATACTACAGTAACTGTTTACATCGGCGTGAAGGGTGATACAAACCTGAATGGTGAGGTAACCGCAGATGATGCTTATGAAGTACTTGTTTACTATGCAAGTGCATCTGTTAACAAGCCTGCTTCCTTCACCGATGGTAAGGATGCAAACCTGGAGACTCTGGCATACTTCCTGTCTGATGTTGATACAGAAGGCAAGGAAGGCAAGAATACAGATGACAACATAATCGATGCTAATGATGCATATCATCAGCTGGTTTATTATGCAAGCGTATCTGTTAACAAGCCGATCACATGGCCGGATGTTATTCCGTCCCTGAAGAACCTGAAGGGCTCTATCTGGGCAGCATAAAATTGCATGAAATCTGACACCATGGGGAAATGACAGAATTTCATAAAAAAACCGGTGCGGGAGAGATCCTGCACCGGTTTTTTGCGTCTGATCGCATCTAAAGTTTGCCTTGACAAACTTTAGGGTTCTGTGCTATACTTTAGCCGTTCTGCATACAGTAATACTAGAACATGTTTCGGGAAAGGATGAGAAATATGGGTTTTATTGAACTGCTGCTGACAGCAGTCGGACTGGCAATGGATGCTTTTGCCGTCTCCATCTGCAAGGGACTGGGGATGCGGAAAATGCGGTATGGTCAGGCTGTGGTGATCGGTTTGTACTTTGGCGTATTTCAGGCACTAATGCCTCTGATCGGCTGGCTGCTGGGCACGTCTTTTTCACGATATATCCAGGCGTTTGACCATTGGATCGCTTTTGTGCTCCTGGCACTCATCGGCGGAAAAATGCTGTGGGATGTGTTTCACGAGGATGACGAGGCAACAGCTGCACAGAAGCTGGATGCGAAACTGGATCACCGGGAGTTGTTCATGCTCGCCATTGCTACTTCTATTGATGCACTTGCTGTGGGCATCGCTTTCGCCTGTTTGGATGTGGAGATCTGGAGTTCGGTTTCCATTATCGGTATCGTGACTTTTGTTATTTCTTTCTGCGGCGTGTGGATCGGGAATCGCTTTGGCAGCCGCTTTGAAAAAAAAGCCGGGATTGCCGGCGGCATTGTGCTGATTGGCATCGGCGTGAAGATTTTGGCAGATCACCTGATTCATAACCAGTGAATCGTAGTAAAACAGCATATCGCCCAAAATATCCCTATTTCTTTTCAAAATCGTATTGACAATTTTGAAAAAACCTGCTAAAATATATGTATAAATTGATATTGCAGGAGGGGAGTCATCCATGGCACCAAAAAAGCTGCGCAAGAAGCAGATGATCGTGATTGTAATGAGTCTGGTTTTGGCAGTGGTCATATTGATTTCTGCCATTTGTCTGCGTGCGTCTCGTTATATTGGGTCGGGTGAATCCCACCTGATGGAGGCCATCCGCAGTCTGGGCGGGGGATGTGCCGTTACTTCAATGGAAGATCGTGAAAATTTGCGGCGGCGGCAGACCATGCTGGAAGAAGGCAGCGCATCCTATCCGGATATGAAAGGGTGGCTTGTGATTCCGGGGACATCTATTGATTATCCGGTGATGTACAGCGAGGATGAGGACTATTATATTGACCACAGCTACGATCAGAAGGATGATGTCTACGGCACGCCTTTTCTGTACAGCGGCAATGCGCCGGATTTTTCTGACGATGTTTCGGTGGTCTATGGACACGCCATGAACAACGGCACGATGTTCGGGTCACTCCGGTCGTTTCAGGAAAAAAGTCGGTTTCAAGAGGTGACGCAGGGGTATCTGATCCTGGAGGACGGATCGCATCTCCTGACCATTGCGGCGAGTCTGTCTGGAAATCCAGAAATAGAGGAAATGCTGAAGCAGTCTGCATCCGGCGTGGATGATAAGAGTGCATTTCTGGACATGCTTCTGGAAAATGCTCAGCAGCAACGTCAAGTGGAACTGACAGAGGAGGATCGCTTGCTGGTGCTGTCCACTCTGGAATATGAGAAAAATGAAAAACAGTCCCAGTGGATCCTGATCGCAAAAATTGGACCAGCAGAGGAAATACCAGAATAAGAGCCTGTTCAGCATCTTTTTTCGCACATCTTTTCGGCAAATTTTGCCGTTAACTGCGTCGAAAATCCTTGCCATACGTCAGTATGCCTGCGGATTTTTTCCTTGTAAACGACAAAATTATGCTCGAAAATCCGCACATAAAAAGATACTGAACAGGCTCTAAGAAAACGGTTTCAGCAATCTCAGCTGAAACCGTTTTTTGTATCAATGATGTGGTAAAAAAGTTATTCCGTGTGGCAGCGTATCTTTTGAGTCCACACAGCAGGATACCACCCAGTCTGGCTGTATCAGAAACTGTCGGAATTGCCAGCCGGAAACGGAAGCGTAGATGTTTTTCCCGTCCAGCCTAAAGCTAAGGGTATGTAAGGGGTAGGAGATCCCCACACCGATAGCTTTTACATAGCTTTCTTTCAAAGTCCAGAGCCGGAAAAAATGCTCATCGGGATGTTGGCTTTCCCGGACGGCCTGGCTTTCTTCCGGCGAAAAGGCACGGCGCAGGACACGTTCCCGGAGCGGTCGGATCGCCTCTGCATCTACGCCCAGAGGCGCATTAGATATGCCGCAGACCGCAAGTCTCCGGCAGTGGCTCAGGTTAAAGTGCAGCTGGGGAACGTTCGGGAAAAAGGGCTTTCCACGGCTGTCACGGGTGATCTCCGGCAGGGATAGCCCATAAGATTCCCACAATACCCGGCGGAGCAGCGCATAGGCAGTATCGTGCGCCGCAGATTTTCCGGTATCCAAAATGGGACAGGCAAATAGTTCCATGGAAGCCTCCTTGATCCTAAGGCAATACTGCACAAAAATTGTGCGGAATTGCCTTAATTTCCTCATTTGTCAATTGATCAGATAATCCATCACTGTCCGGATGGTCTCACTGGTGCTGGTGCGGGAGACCACATCCTGCACCATGATCGGGTCGTCTGTAATAATGCTGTCTACGTGGAGATTGCAAAGGCTGCGCACTTCGGAAACGCTGTTCACCGTCCAGGCGAATACCTGCTTGCCTGCCTGGTGGGCGGAATTGACGACCTGGCTGGTGACAAATACTTTGTTAAGACTAAATGCGTCAGCGTATTTCAGAGAATAAAACTGTCCATAGGCAACGCTCATGATATAGCCTGTGCGGATGTCCGGGTTTGTTTCTTTGATGCGTTTAAGGGAACTGTAGGAAAAGGATGTGACCCAGCAATTGTCCGTGTAGCCGTATGTGGTAATTAGATCAGCAACGTCTTGTTCCAGGGTAGGCGAGGTGTGATCTGTAGGTTTGATCTCAATGTTCAACCGAATGCGACCATCTATAAATTGCAGCGTTTCTTCCAGGGTAGGAATCCTGGCGTTAGCGTATGCTGGATCGAACCAGCTTCCGGCGTCCAGATCCCGGATCTCATCATAGGTGACATCCCAGATATTCCGGTTCATGCCGGTGGTGCGCTGTAGATCCTGGTCGTGGAGTACCACCAGAACGCCATCTTTTGTCTGCTGGACATCCAATTCGATCATGTCCGCACCGGCATCTATGGCATCGGAAAAAGCGTAAAGCGTATTTTCCGGTGCTTTTGCAGAAAGTCCCCGGTGGGCAGTAATGGTTGGTTTGTGAAACAGGGTCAGCTGGAGATTGGAATTGCCGGTTGCGATGCTGTAAAAATAGGAGACATTCAGTGTTAGAGCGGCAATGGCGAAGCAGACCGCTGTCAGGATGGCAGTGCTGCGCCGGAAGGGACGGGATGACCGTGGAGAGATGCGGATGGGATCGGGAAGAACGACCTCCGGCATCTGGACGCAGCGTTTTTCCAGAAGTGCTGTAATATGCGCCATGCAGATGGGTGTGGCAAAAAAGGAAAAACTCCAGAGGACTGCCTGGATGAGCAGCTTTAGAATTCGTGCTGCCTGAGAGGAGATCACTGCGCTGCTGTGGGTGCTCCGGATCACCAGGAGGATCACTAGGGTTACGATACATAAAAACAACAGCAATACGGCAAAATAACACAGATTCCACAAAAGAACGGAGAAAAAGGTACGCCAGAATCTGCCTTTCACCAGTTCAGTGCTGCACTGATGCGCACGACGGAAGCTGCATTGCCGTTGGGTAAACAAAACGCTTGCGAAGATCCAGTGCACAGAGAGCAGACAACAGAGAATGACAGCTGCCAGATAGATGGGCAGGAGAAATTCCTTTTTCGTCATGTAATAGGCGAGAAAATCCGGGATGCCCATGGCAGCGAAAATACCCGAAGTGGCGGAAAATTGCATGAGAGGGATCAGGATCAGCAGATGCAGCACCAAAAAAGGACTGCCGCCCAGGAAAAAAAGTTTCAGGGAACTGAGCCCGTCACGTACCATACAGCGCAGAGTCACATGGATCTTTTGCCGGGGCGGCTGGGAAAAGCAGGTGCATACAGCGGCAATTTCAAAGAGGGTGTAGAGAGACGCTGCCGTCAGTATTACCAGAATGAGCAGAATCGTCCAAGGAGAACGGAGGAATTGCAGGAGGTTGGAGTTGGTCAGATATTTCAGATGGGCTGCCCGGATGGCAAGCTGGATCAGCCCGGCACATGTAGGTGCGATGACCAGAACCGTGATGAGTTTCCATGCGATCTCAAAGACCATAAGGGATTTCCAGTGCCGTGCCAGACGGTGCAGACCGCTTCTGAACTGGTTCATACAACCACCTCCTTTTCGGATTTTTTATGATATATATCTTAGCGTAACCCTTTTTCGACGGGGTATGCGCCATGGTTTACATTGACTTTAGCTGTTGTTCATCTTACCACATTTTCCGGGAATTGTCAATGTGACGGTCGCAGTCTGAAAGCTTTAGCTAAAGTAGATATAAAGAAAGTCAAGTTACTGTGCGCAGCAAAAGTGCGGAAAGGGGGGTGAGGGGTGAAGGGAAAGGGAGTGCAGAGGGAAAACCGTGAGGGGAGCGGGGGAAATCCGCACTTTTGCCACGGTTTTCTTTTGCCCCCGCTCCCCCTTAGGTTGTCCCTTTGCGCCCCACTTTTGTAAAACACCTTGCAGAAAGTGGAAGTGTGGGCGGCCAATGGTCGTCCCTACAATGGTTTTTCCTTCAATTTTTCGAGAACGGTGTGAGCAATCCTTTGCTCACATATATTTTTAAAAAATATATAGTAAGGGTGAACTGTGTTCGCCTACTGACACCCAGGATGCTTCCATGGGCGAACGCAGGGCATAATCCCATAGGATAAAACAAGAAAAGTTGACTTGCGTGATTTTTTTGAAAAAACACTTGCATTTTTCCTGGACTTGTGCTATAATACTTATATCTGATGCGTTGGTATCAGGAACGGATTCCGGAATATAGGTGTGCGGGTCCTGTGCAACAAAGCACCGTGAACCATGTCAGGCGGGGAACCGAGCAGCATTAAGCGGATTGTTTTGTGTGCCGCAGTCAACCTGCACACCTATGTTCCGGAATTTTTTGAGGTTTTTTGCCCGGGACGGGAGGTGCGTTGTTTGTATCAGGCTTTGTATCGAAAATGGCGGCCGAGGTCTTTTGATGATGTGATCTCACAGCCCCATATTACCACAGCCCTCCGGAATCAGATCCGGGAGGGCAAAACGGCACACGCCTATCTTTTCACCGGCTCTCGTGGCACGGGAAAAACCACCTGCGCCCGGATCCTTGCCAAGACAGTGAACTGCGAACATCGCACGCCGGAGGGAAATCCCTGTCTGGAATGCGATATCTGCCGGGAGGCAGAGCGTGGCGCACTCAGCGACATTGTGGAGATCGACGCTGCATCCAACAACAGCGTGGAGGATATCCGGGATCTGCGTGAGGGTACGGTCTATTTGCCGGAACGCTGCCGCTTTAAAGTGTATATCATCGACGAGGTGCATATGCTCTCGCCCAGTGCCTGGGGTGCGCTGCTGAAGGTTATGGAAGAGCCGCCGGCGTATGTCAAGTTTATTCTGGCGACCACCGAGGTGCACAAGGTGCCGGCGACTATCATTTCACGCTGCCAGCGGTATGATTTTCACCGGATCCAGAGTGCAGATATTGCGGCACGGCTGGAATATATCGCCGGACAGGAACAGCTTTCTCTGGAGCCAGAGGCGGCACAGCTCATTGCACATCTGTCTGACGGCGGTATGCGTGATGCCCTGTCTCTGTTGGATCAGTGTGCATCCGGCGGCGAAGCCATCACTGCTGCATCTGTCACTGCTGCTGCCGGCGTTGCCGGAAGAGACAGCGTTTTTTCTATTCTGGAGGCAGTCCAGGCACAGGATGCCGCAAAGGCACTGGAACTGACCGGGGCATTGTACGACCAGTCCAAGGATATGGTACGGCTCTGCGATGAACTGCTGGAACAGCTGCGGAACATGATGCTTGTGAAAGCTGGGTCGGGACAGCCTTCGCTGCTGACCTGTCTGCCGGATGAGATGCCCCGTTTGCAGCAGCTGGCACAGGCACCCTCGCTGGATACCATCCTGTCCCAGATTGCTCAACTCCAGAACTGCCGGGAACGGATGCAGCGCAATCCGGGAAAACGGGTGGAACTGGAGATGGCATTGTTACAGCTTGCAGTGCCCCATCCTGTGGTGCAGGCACAGCCTGCCCCAGTGCCTCAGCCGGTGCAGACCCCACCGCCGAAACAGACGGTGCAGCCTGCGGCAGAACCACCTCAGGAAACACCTGCGGCAGGATCTACGCCATTGCGTGCATCGGACTTCCGTCCTGTGGGAAACTGGGCGGATATTCTGGCGGAATATCAGGCGGTGAACCCGGCAGTTTCCGGCAGTCTGGCAGAATCCAGCGCCTTTGTGGCTGGAAATACCATGCTCATTGTGGCAAAAAACCGGTTTTTTTTGACGCTGCTCAAGAATAAGGAAAACGCTGTTTCCCTGCGTGAGACAGTAAAGCGGTTTCTGGGCGTGGAATATAACATTCGTGCGAAATGCAGCGAACCGGAGCAGAAGGAATCCAAGGCCCAGTCACTGATACAAAAAGCAATTGACAGCAATTTAGATACTGCTGTTGAATCATAAGGTTGGAAAAACCGCCATTTATTTTAGTTGATTTTTTTAAAGGAGCGATTTTCTCATGAGAGCAAGATTACCGAAACAGAACCAGGGCGGCGCTCAGAATATGAACGCCATGATCCGTCAGGCACAGAAGATGCAGGACGAGATCTCCGTATTGCAGGAGGACATTGAAGCACGTGACTTCACTGCAACCGCAGGCGGCGGCGCTGTCAGCGTTACCGTATCCGGCAAAAAGACCGTAAAGGCATTGGAAATCAAGCCGGAAGTCGTAGACCCGGAAGACATTGAAATGCTTCAGGATCTGATCATCAGCGCACTGAACGAGGCTGTAAACCAGGTAGAGGAGACCACCGAGGCCGAAATGAGCAAGATCACCGGCGGTGTATCTCTCCCGGGCTTGTTCTAAGGGAAGATGCCGGGATATAACGCACTTCCCCTGGAACTTCTGGCGGAGGAATTCGCAAAGCTGCCGGGTATTGGTATCAAATCTGCCCAGCGATTGGCGTACTCCATCATTTCCCGTCCCCAGGAGGAAGTGAAAGCATTTGCAGATGCACTTCTGGCGGCAAAGCGGGATATTCATTATTGCCCCTGCTGTCAGAATCTGACGGATCTGAAGTTGTGCCCCATCTGTGCAGACGGCGAACGGGATAAGACCACCGTTTGCGTGGTGGAGGGACCTAAGGATGTGTCAGCGCTGGAGCGCATCGGAGAGTACAACGGCGTGTACCATGTGCTGCACGGACTGATCTCTCCCATTGACGGGATTACACCGGACAAGCTGCGGATCCGGGAACTTCTGGCACGGCTGAACCAAGGAGAGATCCGGGAGGTCATTATGGCGACCAATCCTACAGTGGAAGGCGATGCTACTGCCATGTATCTGGCGCAGCTGCTGGAACCGTTGGGCGTCAAGGTCACACGTCTGGCATTCGGTCTGCCGGTAGGCGGTACGCTGGAATATGCCGATGAAGTAACCCTGTTCAAGGCATTGGAAAACCGTACTGCCATGTGAGTGATTATGTAAAATGAAAGAACCGTTCTGTGCTGTTGTGCAGAGCGGTTTTTTTAATAAAGTAATTTGTAAAAAACGAATTGCTGCAGGCGGCAATGAAGTTTTTTGATCCAGCAATTTTTCAAAAATGCTGGTAGGGACAAGGGGCAAAGCCCCTTGTCGCCGTCCGCAGACGGCGAAATACCCCCGGCGCATGCTTTTGCGCCACGGAGAAAAGGGGTGAGAAAAGCGACAGTTTTTCGAGGGGAAAGCGAATAAGACCGCTTTCCCCTTGTGAAGCCATCTCATCAAGTAAAACTTTGCAAACGTTCCAGTGGAATGTTTGCAACGGAACAATGAACGATAATCCATAAGGGTATTGCATGCCGTGCCCCTACAGAAAACGATTGTGGAAGTGTGGGCGAACACAGTTCGCCCCTACAATCCAGCGCCGTAGGAGATGCTGACATTCCTCATTTTCTCCCATTATACTGAAAAATAGTTGACGATTGTCAAAAAATGTGATATAATGGGAACTAATCTTATATTATTACACAATTTACCCGTCGAATTGGGAGGGGCTTATGAAAAAAATGAGATCCCGGCGGCTGCGCCGGGGAATGGCAGTGCTGCTGTCGCTGGGCTGTCTGCCGTGGATGCAATTGTCACATGTAGCTGCGGTTACGCCGGAAGAGAAAGGAATATTTGAGGGTGACCTGTCAGAAATGACCTGGAAACAGAACGGCGATCTGCTGGTGCCCTCCGGGGAGACTGCGGCGGCAGTGACGGAAGAAAACTCTACAGAACCTGACACAGCTTTGCGTCAGGCATCGTCCCTGCCCTCGTCCTATAGCTTGCTGGATGTGGACGGCGAATGCTATGTGACCTCAGTGAAAAATCAGGGCAGTACGGGACTTTGCTGGGCATATGCGGCGTTGGGTGCTTGTGAATCCAATATTATGAAGCAGGGACTGGATATCCCTGATAGCTGGAAAGACGAAAAGGGCGAATTGAATCTCTCCGAGGCGTCCCTGGGGTGGTATCCCTTTACGAATCACAGCCGGCTGGGTGACTTCACCAGCGGTGATTATATCATCATGGACGGCAAAGGCACTGGCGGCGGCAATGCTGGCATTGCCGGCTTTGCCCTTGCTGCCGGGATCGGCGTACAGCTGGATCAGAATCTCTCTATGGACACCTGGAAAAACGGTTATTCGGAATACCAGAGATATACATCCTATTATCGCATGAAAAGCTCTGATCTGCTCTGGGAAAAAACGACGGGCTATGAGAATACAGTGAAAAGCTGGCTCATGGATACTGGCGCAGTGAGCGTCTCCTTTTATTCCAAGGGCGAATTCTATGAGAACGACAGCTCCAACGCCTACTATCAGTCGGCGCATTCCTCCGATGATGCAGATCATGCAGTGCTCATTGTGGGATGGGACGACAACTATTCCCGTGCCAATTTCCATCCGGATAACCAACCCAACCGGGACGGCGCATGGCTGGTGCGGAACAGCTGGGGTGAGGACGATGCCTATGAGGGCTATTTTTGGATGTCCTATGAGGAACCATCTCTGTGTGAATTTGCTGTGTTCCATATGCAGGAAGCTTCGGAAAAGGTGACCAATTATCAATACGATGGCAGCGTTGCCTATACAGGGCTGTCGTGCGCAGCAGCGGCAAATGTATTCACTGCGGAAGCGGATGGCGTGTTGGAAGAAGTCATGTTTCCCATAGTGGCGAACAATCCCCTGAGTACATTTTATACCATTTCGGTATATGCTTTGAGCGAAGATGCCCAGTCTCCCACGGACGGCACGAAACTCTGCACCCAGTCTGGAACGGTGCGCTATGGGGGCTATAAAAATGTTTCCCTTTCGGGGAATTCTTTGCAGCTGAAAAAAGGGCAGCGTTTTTCGGTGGTACTGGAACTGAGAGGAATCTCAGACCCAACGGCGCTGTCGTATTATGCCTTTGAGTCCAATGCGCCGGAGAGCAGCGGACTGGAACGGCGATGTCAGATCCTCCAGGGGCAGAGCTATGTGCAGGACACCAGGGGAGAATGGACGGATGTGCTGGATCTCCAGCAAATGGAAAGGTCCAGCGGACAGAAGCCATATCGGAATATGGGAAATGCAGCGATCAAGGCGATCGTTCGGGAGGATACTTTGGAGACAAACCGGAATCAGCTGAATGCTGCTTTGGCATATGGCGAACCAGACGAGAACGACAACCAGCTGTATCAGACGGCGTATGCAGAAGCCCAGCAGCTGACAGAAGATGCGTCTCAGCAAGAGATCGATACTGCTGCAAAGAATCTTCTGGGTGGACTGGAGCAGGCCGGTCTGGTGGAGTATCCTCAGCTCATGTATGCCAATGAGATCTACACCCGCGGTGATGTGGACGAGGACGGAAAGGTAGACGCTGATGATGCCTACCTGACGCTGAAAACTTATGCGGCTGAGTCAGTGAAAAGATTTTCGGATCTGCGCAGTGCTCAAGTGGCGGCGGCGGATGTGGACAGTGACGGCAGCCTTACAGTACAGGATGCCTATTATATGTTGTTGTATTATGCTACGGCATCCGTAGGCGGCGATGCCCAGTGGGAGAAAATTCTGGGGTGAGTGAAGAATTTGAGAAACTTCATTATCGCCTGTGGAAAATGCGTTTTTACAATTCACTAATTATGCAGCAAAAAACGGGCAGACACCTAGCTGATGTCTGCCCGTTTTCTTTTACGGATAAAAAATCATTACTTTGTCTTGCGGCCGCAATTCTTCTTGCCAGTTGTAGTGGTCTTTGCAGTTGTAGTTGTTTTTGCAGCAGTCTTTGTTACTTCTGCCACAGTCTTTACTGCCGGCTTAGCTTCAGCCTTCGGTGCAGCAGTAGTCTTTGTCTCAGCTTTCTTCGGCGCAGCAGCCTTCTTCGGTGCCGGCAGAGTTGCCAGAATAGAACGGAATGCTGCGATCTTTTCACTATTTCCTTCCAGACTCAGCTTTGCTGTGTCAGCTTCCTTCAGCGCAGTCAGGAGCGCAGCGGAATCAGCAGTGAGAACAGCGTCGTTATCCTTGTAATCATAAGGCTCTACTGCCAGAACACCGTCATTGAGCTCTGCATAGAAGATGCCCTCGCCCTCGCCGGTCACGTTGAACTGTACAGCAATGTGCTCTGTTACCTTTGCGGCACTTGCCTGGGTCAGAGCGTTCTTTGCCTGCTGAAACATTTCTTCAAAAGTCATTTTTGTCAATCCTTTCTAACGAATGCGGCATGCTGCCGCATGGCGTTGCTGTTCGGAAACCGGATAAGAGGCAACGGTTCTCATTTTCCAGATCAGCCATGGCATTTCTGAAAATACCCGGATTTTGTATCACGTTACTCTTGTTATTATAGGCGAAAAATCACCGAATGTCAAGAGAAATAAGGATAAAACATGAAAAATAAGCAAATATATTGATAAATGGTAGAAAATTTGGATGCAAATTTGTGCAGTTTCACGATAGGGAAAGACTTGACAAGGAACAAAAAATCGGGTATACTTGTAAAGCAGATTGCTTTTACAGGCATGGAGAGGAGACGGTGAGATGGCGAAGGATCTGCGGTTTGCCATGCTGTTGGATTGCTATGGCGAATTCCTGACGCCCCACCAGTATCGGCTGACAGAACTGTACTACTGCGCCGATCTTTCTCTGAGCGAGATCGCAGAGATCGCCGGCATCACCCGCCAGGGTGTGCGTGACGGCATCAAACGGGGCGAACAGGTGCTGCTGGAAATGGAGGAAAAGCTCCAGTTTGCTGCACGCCTGAACGCACTGCGTGAGAATTTTGCGGCGATCGCAGCGTCCCTGGAAACCATTTCCGGCGCAGCCGGAGAGAACGGGGCGGTGCAGCATGCCTGTCATAATGCAATGGAGGCAGTACACCAGGGGCTGGAACTGCTCTGACCACGGGCAAAGGAGGCGGATATCATGGCATTTGAAGGACTTTCCGGGAAACTGAATCAGGTCTTTAAGAAACTGAAATCCCATGGAAAGCTGACGGAGAGCGATGTAAAAGAGGCTATGCGTGAAGTGCGTATGGCGCTGCTGGAGGCGGATGTCAGCTATAAGGTTGTCAAGGATTTTGTGAAAAAGGTCTCTGACCGTGCCGTGGGTGAAGAGGTGCTCTCCAGTCTCACACCGGCACAGCAGGTCATTAAGATCGTTAACGAAGAACTGTGTAATCTCATGGGAAATGAAAATGCCCGGATCCAGTTCCCGTCGAAGCCGCCCTGCGTCATTATGATGTGCGGCCTTCAGGGTTCCGGTAAGACCACCCATTCGGCAAAGCTGGCGAAAATGCTGAAAAAAGAGGGACATTATCCGCTGCTGGTGGCGTGCGATATCTATCGTCCTGCGGCAATTAACCAGTTACAGGTAGTTGGCGAGCGTGCCGGGGTGAAAGTCTTTGAAATGGGACAGATCGACCCCCGGATCATTGCCAAAGAGGCAATGAAATATGCCAAGGATCACGGCAATGACGTGGTGATCCTGGATACTGCGGGACGTCTGCATATCGACACAGCGCTTATGGATGAGCTGAAAGATCTCAAAGAACTGACGAATCCAAATGAGATCATGCTGGTGGTGGATGCTATGACCGGTCAGGATGCCGTCAATGTGGCAAAGGCATTTGATGATGCCCTGGGTATTGACAGTGTGCTTATGTCCAAGCTGGACTCCGACACCAGAGGCGGTGCGGCGTTGTCCGTGCTGGCTGTCACCGGTAAGCCGATCAAATATGTGGGCATGGGTGAAAAACTGGACGATTTCGAACAGTTCCATCCCCAGCGCATGGCATCCCGTATCCTGGGCATGGGCGATATGCTGACCCTCATTGAAAAAGCGGAGAGTACCATCAGCCAGAAGGATGCCGAAAAAATGGCGAAAAAGCTGGAGCAGAACAAGTTCGACATGGACGATCTGCTGGATCAGCTGCGCCAGATCCAGAAAATGGGTTCTATCCGGTCGATTATGAATATGCTGCCCGGCGTGGGCGATAAGCTGAAGGATGTAGACATTGACGAAAAACAGTTTGTCCGCATTGAAGCTATGATCACGTCCATGACAAAGGCGGAGCGTGCAAAGCCGTCCATCATCAATCCCTCCCGGAAACGCAGAATTGCTGCCGGAAGCGGCACGAAGGTAGAGGATGTGAACCGGCTTTTGAAACAGTTTGACCAGATGCAGAAGATGATGAAGCAGTTGGGCGGAAAGCCTGGCAAGGGCGGTAAGATGAACCGCCGTGCCATGAAGCGGCTGGCAGGCATGAACCTGGATCAGATGCAGAACGGCAATATTCCGGGTGTGCCTCCGGGACTGATGCCGAAGAAATAAGCAATCCCGCAGGAAACTGCTGGACATAGATGGGCGAAAAGCCTGAATAACACACGGAGGTGAAATCAAAATGGCAGTAAAGATCAGACTGAGAAGAATGGGTGCAAAGAAGGCTCCGTTCTATCGTATTGTTGTAGCAGATGAGCGTTATCCGAGAGATGGCCGCTTCATCGAGGAGATCGGTTACTATGACCCGACCAAGGAGCCGACTGTTGTTAGCCTGGACACTGATAAGGCAAAGACATGGCTGGCAAACGGCGCACAGCCGACCGATACCGTAAAGTCGATCCTGAAGAAGGAAGGCGTACTCTAATTCAGAGTTTGTCTAAGAGCCTGTTTCGTATTTTTTTCTGCGTAGATTTTTGAGTGAATTTTCGTTGATTTCAAGGCGAAAATTCGCAGGCGGGCTTCTGCCCGGCAAGAATTTTCAACGCAGAAAGCGACAAAATTCACCCAAAAGATGCGTGGGAAAAGATGCTAAACAGGCTCTAAGTGCGGGGTGTGCTGTCAATGCACGGCACAGTGATTGCTCCGCCGGTGAGCTGTGGAAAATTTGTACAGCTGACCAGTGGAGCAATGTTTTCCCGAATCCCAAGAAGGAGGAATTACAAATGCAGGAACTGCTGAAAGTTATCGTTGCCGGACTGGTAGAAGACCCGTCGGCAATTGAAGTCACAGAGGATGCACCCAATGAAGAAGGCGTGATTGTCTTTCATTTGCACGTAGCACCGGAGGATACCGGACGTGTCATCGGCAAGCAGGGACGTATCGCAAAGGCGATTCGTGTCATTATGCGTGCCGGGGCTGCAAAGAACAATCAGAAGATCGCTGTAGAGATCGATTAAACAAACGAAAACAGGCGGACGGATGCGTTCGCCTGTTGTTATATGTAGGGCATCACCGACAAAGAACGCCTGGCGGCTTTGCACGGTATTGCCGTAGAATAATGCATTGTCAACAGGAAAGGTTACAAAACATGAAACAATATCTTGAGATCGGAAAGATCGTCAATGTCCATGGGCTGCACGGTGATGTCAAAGTCGTGCCCTGGTGCGATGATCCGGAATTTTTGTGCGAATTTGACACACTCTATCTTGGAAAGGAATACAAGCCTGTGGAGGTCGCAGATGCACGGCTGCAAAAAAATAACGTGCTGCTCCATCTGAAGGGCGTGGAAACTGTGGAAGAAGCGGAAAAGCTCCGTAATCAGGTGCTCTATATGGATCGGGACGAAGTGGAGCTGGAAGAGGGCGTTTACTTTATCCAGGATCTCATTGGACTGGAGGTGCTGGATGCCGACAGCGGTGTCAGCTATGGTAAGCTGACAGATGTCCTCCAGACTGGTGCAAACGATGTCTATGAGGTCAAGGACGAAACGGGAAAGACTGTGCTGATCCCGGCGATCCCGGACGTGGTGCTGGAAACGGATGTGACATCTGGCGTCATGCGGATCCGTCCTTTGGAGGGCTTGTTCGATGCGGATTGATGTAGCGACTCTGTTCCCGGAAATGTGCGAGGCAGTGCTTTCGGAGAGCATCCTGGGCAGGGCCAGAAAAAATGACTGCCTGTCTATCCAGTGCTGGAATATCCGTGACTACACTCTGGACAAGCACCGCCGGGTGGATGATGTGCCCTATGGCGGCGGCAGAGGCATGGTCATGCAGGCGGATCCCATCTACCGCTGCTATGAGGCTGTCTGCGCACATATGGGCACGAAACCGCATAGAATTTATATGTCACCGAAGGGTGCTGTGCTCACCCAGCAGCGTGCCCTGGAATTGTCGGCAATGCCGCATATTTTTCTCCTTTGTGGGCATTATGAAGGTGTAGATCAGCGCATTCTGGATGAGATCATTGACGAAGAAATTTCTATTGGAGACTACGTGCTCACCGGCGGCGAGCTGCCGGCAATGGTGCTTATTGATACCGTGGCACGGATGCTGCCGGGAGTTTTGCCGGAATCCCTTTGCTTCGAGGATGAGAGCCACTTCGGAGGACTGTTGGAATATCCTCAGTACACTCGTCCGGCTGTCTGGCACGACAAAGAAGTGCCGCCGGTACTTTTGACAGGGCATCACAAAAACATTGCAAATTGGCGTTTTGCACAAAGCCTGGAGGTGACAAAGGCACAGCGCCCGGATCTGTACACTCGCTATTTGGACAAAAAGTAGCAGATCTTTTTGTCGAATTTGAATAAAATATGGTAGGGCGGTAATTTACGCATTTTTTTATTTGACGTTGTTGTCATGTTTCACAAACTTTGAGAAAAAAAGGGAGACTGGTTAAGTCAACACGTAGAAAATTCCGAAAAATAGGAGATTTGTTGCAAAAAGTACGTTGACGTTATCGGAAAAAACCTGTATAATGAAAGTATGGTAGAAATAAAACCAATGTATGTTGTGAGAGATCACATCATTACTAGAGATGGGAGAGTTTTATTATGTATGTAAAAGAAGTAACGGTACAGAATCAGGTTGGACTGCATGCAAGACCGGCTACATTTTTCATTCAGCGTGCCAATGAATTCAAGGCTTCGATTTGGATCGAAAAGGAAGAGCGCCGTGTGAATGCAAAGAGCTTGCTGGGCATCCTGTCCCTGGGCATCGTTGGCGGCACAGACATCAAGATCATTGCTGACGGCTCTGACGAACAGATTGCAGTAAATTCTCTGGTGGAACTGGTAGAGAGCGGATTCAGCGATTAAGCTGCGGCTGACACAAAAATAAACCTCACGGTACAGGCATAGTCCTGCCGTGAGGTTTTTTGTTAACTTGTGGACTCCCCGGAATTGGCTTGCTTGATTTTTGATTATGGTTTTTGGCGGTCTCTTTGAAAATGTCCCACTGGGACGTTTTCAAAATTTCACGTATTGAGGAGGTTTTACAAGGAGGGACGGTCTTGTTCGCCCCTCCTCGAAAAGCTGTCGCTTTTCTCACCACCCTCTCCGTGGCGCAAAAAAATGCGCCGGGGTGTTTCGCCGTCTGCGGACGGCGGCCAGGGCTTCTCGCCTTGGACCTCGCCAGCATTTTTGAAAAATTGCTGGATCAAAAAAATTCATTGCCAGGCTGCTTTTTTGAAAATGGGTAAGGAACATGTCTTGTCTTAACTGCCGCACAGTCCATATCGTACCATATTTTCACAGAAAATGGCATAACCGCAGGTGGGGTCGTCCACAAACACATGTGTCACAGCACCTATCAGCATTCCATTCTGGATAATGGGACTGCCGCTCATGCCCTGGACAATGCCGCCGGTACGTTCCAGCAGTTCCGGATCTGTCACACGAATGGTCATATTTTTCGTGCTGTCCGTGCCGCTGTAGTCGATCTCCTCCAGTACTACGTCATATGCCTTCGGCGTATCGCCGAAGGCGGTGCAGAGGATCTGGGCTTCTCCTGTCTGTATCTCCTGTTTGAAAGCCATGGGAATGGCTTCTTCTTCAGAAGGATTCTTATACAGCGTGCCGAATACGCCGCAGCGGTTATTGCACAACAGCTCGCCTATGGGTGCTTCGTCCTTGAAGCTGCCCTGGAGCATCCCGGGACTCCCGGAAGTGCCCCGGATGACCTGGGATATGGCAGCCGCTACTGCATCACCAGAACCAAGCGGCAGAATGTCCCCGGTATCTGTATCGCAGATGGGATGCCCCAGACCTCCGAAACTGCCGGTTTCGGGGGCGTAAAAGGTAATTGTGCCAATGCCGGCACTGCTGTCACGCACCCACACGCCGGCCTCATAGCGGCTGTCGTCCACGGCGAATGCCGGATCGAGGGAACAGGTGCGGGTTTCTTCTCCCCGGACATATGTCACAGTGACTGTATCACCCTTGGAATCGGCAATGGCATTTTGCAGGGATTCGTTAGAATCCACTGCTTGTCCATCCACTTCCTGGATGAGGTCACCAGTCTGAAGTCCTGCCTCCTGTGCCGGGCAGCGGTCACCAGAGGTCGTTTCCACACTGTCCATGCCCACTACCATAGCACCCTCCATGCGCAGCTTGATACCGAATGCCTGACCGCAGGGGACGAGCATGGGACGGTCGATCTCCTGCATTTCCACGTCCTTGATGGGGACGATGCCGAACAGCTGCAATGAGGCGGTTTCTGTGTTGGAGGCGCTGTCTGCGGCAGCTTGTACAGCTGCATGGTCTGAAGGAGCAGCGGAGACATGCAGCATCGTGTCTACTTGCAGCGTTCCGTCTGTGGGAATATAATAGCTGTCCGGCAGCTGCCAGGCGTAGTAGGCAGCTGCACCATATATCGAAAGAAGTACGGCAGCCCCGACAGCTGCCGTTCGTCGAATCCATTGTATCATGAAAAATCCCTGCTTTCTTGTGAGATGATCGAATGCGTGAAAACGTGAGAATCATTGTTTTGCAGCGGATTGGATGATTTGAAACGGCGGGGGCTTGCGCCCGTCGTGTATCCGTCCCTATAAAGGAATGCACAATATGCAAGAAACAAAAATTCACACATGATCCGCATCGGGATCTGCAATTATATTGCGCTGTCTGCCGGGGATTTATCAGCGTAAAAGCAAGGAAGTCATACCTGCAAAGCAGCGGAAGAAATACTGGCCCAGACCGGTGAATGCGCCGGAATTCGGCATAATGGGAAAGGAATATAGAACATATGAAACAACGTGAGGAAACAAAAACGGGAATGCAAACCGCCGTACAATATCGCCGCCGGCGTATTCAGAAGATCATTTGTATTTTTTTGCGCATTCTGCTCATTTTTTCCGGCATTGTCTGCTGCTGGGTGGTGGATCTGGGCTGTGCCCTGGGCTGGATCCGCAGCGCCAAAGCCGGAGAAAATTGGCCGTTGGATTTTGTGGGCTATGGACAGATGATGATCGCAGCGTCGGTTTTTTTGACTGTGGGTGCAGTGCTTGTCCTGGTACACCGCCGCCGCTGGATGAACTGGGCTGGCATCGGTGTGGGTACTGTGGGCATTTTTCTGTGTATGATCGCACTGTACCGTGTTTCATCCTATGCGGCGGACAGCGGATTTTACAGCAAGATCATGGATATGTCTGCGGATGCGCTTTATCGCATGGAAATTCTCCCCACCCTTGTGGTATACGGCAGCCTTGCAGCACTGGCGCTTGTCCAGTTTTTTTCTGTGGATGCCAGAATGCGGCGAACCCGTCAAAAACACCAGGAATCCCAAAAAGCGCCCTCTGTGCTGGAAGATTCCTATAAAAAATAGAGAAAGTATTTTTATTTGGGAGGAATTTACTTAGATTTTACAAAAATTTCTGTATATTTTCTGTGAAATGCTGTTTTTCGACAGAATTTCAGCTTGCAAATCCCCCATGGAATGTGGTAAAATTATATGGTAGAACAAAAAAACAGGAGGTAACAAAATGGACAACAAAAAAATAAGAGTCCTGATTGGAGATGACAGTGCAGAGTACGGCATAGCCTGTGCCAATGCACTGCGGTCTCAGGGTCTTTATGTCGTGACACGGCGTAGAGACGGAAAGGTGATTCTGGATGCCATCCGGAATGATAAACCCGATGTTGTCGTGATGGATGCCATTCTGCCGAACATGGACGCCATAGAGATCCTTGAGAAATCTCAGACGTTAGAGCAGGCACCGGCATTTATCATCACATCCGCTTATGAAAATGAATTTATTGAACGTCAGGTCATGGAAAAGGGCGCAGCATATTTCATGCTCAAACCTTTTGATATTTCAGTTCTTGGAAACCGGATCGTGGGTCTTATGTCCAAGACAATACTGCCGGCAAAGTGTACAGATTGCGAGGACCTGGAGGTTGTGGTTACCGATATGATCCACCAGCTGGGCGTGCCGGCGCACATTAAAGGCTATCACTACCTGCGTGCTGCGATTCTGGCATCCATCAAGGATCAGGCGCTGTTGGAGAGTGTGACAAAAATGCTCTATCCCACTGTGGCAAAGCAGTTTGATACCACCTCTTCTCGTGTGGAGCGTGCCATCCGTCACGCCATTGAGATCGCATGGGATCGGGGTGATTTGGATACCATAAACTCCTTCTTTGGTTATACTGTGAACAACTGCAAGGGAAAGCCGACCAATTCTGAGTTTATCGCATTGCTGACAGACAAGCTTCGCCTTCAGTACGGCAGAAATGGCGAACAGCGCCGGGGTTGAGCGTTCAAAAACGAAAACGGATCTTTTTCATTGGCATAAAGATCAGCACTTCTGCATAGACTGAAGAATAACAGAGACAAAACCAATGAACAGAATGTGTGCCGGTACAATGCTTGTCAGAAGGTTTGTGCACTTTTTACACTTTTTTCATGCAGTCAAAAGATTTTTATGGTAAAATAGACTATGGCAGAGCGGTGGAGAATGCCATACGAATATTTTATGCGAAAGGAATTGATTTTATGACTGATGGAAACAAGTTTTTTAAAAAGATGGATCTCAGCGACCTGGAATGCAATCCTTTTACCATGATCGGAAAAGACTGGTATCTGCTGACTTCCGGAACGCCGGAGGCTTATAACACCATGACTGCATCCTGGGGTGCTATGGGCGAGATCTGGGGTACACCTTCGTTTCACTGCGTCGTGCGCACAAATCGTCATACATTAGAGTACCTGGATCAGAACGAGCTGTTCACAGTTACGTTTTTTGATTCGGGATATAAGCCGGCGCTGCAATTCTGCGGTTCGCATTCCGGTCGGGACTGTGATAAGGCAAAGGAAACCGGATTACAGCCCGTTCTCCTGGACGGAACGACGACGTTTGCACAGGCACGCCGGGTACTGATCTGCCGGAAAGTGTATACAGCGATGCTTCAGAAGGATGGCTTTGTGAAGCCGGAAACTTATGAGCGGTGGTATAGCTCTGACCCGATGCACCGGGAATTTGTGGGCGAAGTGATCGCTTATTATGAGCGTATACACTGAGTAAGAGAATATGCGTAAAAAAGGCTTTCGCCCGGACGGCGGAGGTCTTTTTTGTGCTGCAAAGCTTTTTCAGCCACGAAATATATTTTCAGTCACATCTGTCTGTGGGATTGTCATAAGCTTTCCGGGAAGCAGAAAAAGACTATTTTTTGCGAAAAATTTTTTCAGGCCATTTTGTGAAAAGCAGGTGATTTTTTTATGCAAACTGCTGGAAAACCACGCATTTTCGCCGATTTCAGCAGTTTTCACAAACTTCTCAAATAAGGGGCTTTTTTTTTCACAAACTTGACAACTTCACCGGAAATTGTTATAATAAAAAGGAACTGTTCTGCGTGATTTCTGTATAAATTGTAGAATTCTCGCAGGGGGTGCGCCGTGAGAACCGGCGTGCTGGCAGAAGAACGAAAATCGTGCGCCATGCAGAACCGGCGTACAGAAAGAAGGGTGGAAGAGCTTTGGCTAATTACATTTGGCAAAAACGTGCGGTCGCTGGGACGCTTGCGTGTCTTTTGGCGGCGGCGTCACTACCGTTGACTGCCTATGGGGCAAAGGCGCAGAGTGCCGAAACGACGCAGACAGAGACGCAGAAGCTGGGGGAAACGCCTGCGGACACCGGCGGCGACCTCACCTATGAGGAACAGCAGACCTATAGCGACTACTATGATATTTATCAGGGAGAACCTCGTCCTGATGCGGAGATTATGGTATATGGTGCGGATTTCAAAACAGCAGACTGCGAATCCTATGAGACATTTGTTTCTGGCGGCAGCGTTAGCTGGGATAACGAAGAGATTCCTGATAATACTCTGATCTGGAGCAGTGCCGACGGCAGCTTTACCTATGAGGTGAGCGTGCCGGAGACCGGTCTCTATTCCATTGAGACATCTTATTGTCCCATTTCCTCCAATACCTCGGAGATCTCCTTTTCTCTTGCGATTGACGGCGAAATTCCTTACGATACAGCATCCCGTCTGAATCTGAACAAGGTATACGTGAACAAAGAGGAAATGAAGACCGACAGCAGCGGTAATCAGATCCGGCCTTCTCAGATACAGACGGAGATCTGGCAGGCCTGTTGGATCGGCGACTCAGATGGTTTGTTCAACGAGCCCTTGTTCTTCTATCTGGAAAAAGGAACGCACGAGATCACCATTTCTTCTGAAAAGGCATATTTTGCGCTGGCATATCTTCGCTTTGCCCAGCCGGAGGAAACGCCTACTTATGACGAATATGTCAGCAGTACGGATACTTCAGTGACAAAAGAAAGCACGCCTTCCGGTGTTGTACGTATTGAGGGCGAGAGTGCAGTTTATAAGTCAGATTCCGTACTGTATCCTACTTATGATAATTCCACCAGTGCCATTTCTCCCTCTGACCCGAAGCATATGCTGTATAACACCATCGGCAGCGGCAACTGGAACAAGGCACTCCAGACTATAACCTGGCAGGTAGATGCCGGTACACTTCCCGGAGACGGTTGGTATAAGCTTGGCATCAAGGCACGGCAGGAAGATATGCGCGGTTTCTACTCCAACCGCCGGATCTATATCGACGGTCAGGTGCCCAGCGAGGAATTTGACCAGGTGAAGTTCTATTATGACACGGACTTTCAGATGACCACCGTAGAGAATGGAGACGGCGAGGCTGTCTATGTATATCTGACTGCTGGTGAGGATCATACCATTACACTGGAAGCGATCCCCGGCGAGATCGGCGATTCCATGCGCCAGTTGGATGCCATTGTGCTGGATCTGAACAATTATTACCGTAAGATCGTCATGATCACCGGCCCGGAACCGGACAAGTACACGGATTATTATGTTCACGAAAAAATTCCGGAATTGGTAGACGAATTCCAGCGGATGTCCGGCGAATTGAAAAAGGTTCAGGATCACATTGAAGCCTTGGCAAATTCTCAGGGTACAGAGGCAGCTTCTCTGGAACAGATGCGGATCATTCTGGACAAGTGCGTGAACGATCCTTTGAAGATCCCGAACTATCTGTCCCAGATCAAGGACTATATCACGTCCCTTTCCTCCTGGATGCGTGACTATCGTGATCAGCCTCTGGAAGTGGATTATCTGGAACTGGCTTCGGCAGATCAGGAATTCCCGTCTATCAAAGCAGGTTTCTGGGATTCTGTTTCCTACAGCTTCCAGCGGTTTGCAGCCTCCTGGGACGAGGATTACAGTTCTCTGTCTTCCACCACCGGCGATGAAGCCATTGAGGTATGGGTGCAGTTGGGACGTGACCAGGCACAGGTTGTCAAGGGACTGGTAGAATCCGAGTTCATGCCGGAATATGGCGTTGAGATCTCAGTGAACCTGGTTGTAGGCGGTGTCGTGGAAGCGACTCTGGCGGACAAGGGCCCCGATGTTGCCCTGTTCCTGGGCGGCGAATTTCCTGTAAACCTGGCGGCACGTGGGCTTCTGGCAGATGTTTCCCAGATGGATGGCTATGAAGAAATGACGCAGCTGTACCAGGAAAATGCAATGGTGCCCTATCAGTATGACGGCGGTACGTATGGTCTGCCTTTGACCAGAAGCTGGGCAATGATGTTCTACCGAAAGGACGTCCTCAGTGAGCTGGGCTTCACAAAAGCGCCTCAGACTTGGGACGATCTCATTGATATGCTCCCGGCACTTCAGCGGAATTATATGTCTGCTGGTCTGGTGCTGCCGGTCATTGCAGCGGACTCCAATATGGCGACCATTTCGGCGGCGACAGAATCCGGTCTGACCTTTGCAACGCTGCTGCTCCAGCGCGGTCAGAACTATTATAATGATGCACAGACAGAAACTACCTTTGATACCAATGCTGCCATTGACTCTTTTGAGATGTGGACAGATTTCTATACGAAGTATGATTTCGACCAGACCTATGACGCATTCAGCCGTTTCCGGACGGGTGAATATCCCATCGTCATTTCGGATTATTGCTCCTTCTTCAATCAGCTTTCAGTAGCAGCACCGGAAATAGACGGTCTGTGGGGCTTCACAGCCATTCCGGGTACGCTCCAGGAGGACGGCACCATTTCTCATGCGGTTAACTCCAACAATGCCGGTGCGGTCATCTTCAATAAGGTGGACGAAAAGGAAAATGGTGTTGAGAATGCATGGACTTTCCTGAAATGGTTCTGCTCCACAGAGGTGCAGGTAGAATATGGTACACAGATCGAAGGTCTGATGGGTCAGATGGGACGGTATGCAACGGCAAACAAAGAAGCGCTGACCCAGCTGGCATGGTCTACGGATGAGGCGGACACCATTCTGGGTGCTATGGATGAGCTGGAAGAGATCCCCATCATCCCGGCATCCTACTCCGTTACCCGTAATGTGATGAATGCATTCCGTGATGTAGTCAATAACTATGAGAATCCACGGGATACGCTCATGTCCTACAACCGGGATATCAACGAGGAAATCACCAGAAAACGTGAAAACCTCGGACTTGACACCTGATATGATGAAAAGAGGAAAACCTGTTGTGGTCTTTCCTCTTGCCTCTAATTTCTAAATCAATCATAAGGAGGGGTTTCACTTGGATACTGCCGAAATTGGCAAAAGAACAAGACAGGAAAACCGGCGGCTGACCTGGCTTGCTGTGAAGCAGAACAAAGCCACATATCTGATGATGCTGCCGTTCATGCTGTTTTTCCTGGTGTTTACCATTGTGCCGGTCGTTATGTCCTTGCCCATGGGCTTTACGGACTTCAACATGGTACAGATGCCGAAATTTGTCGGTCTGTCGAACTATACGACGCTGTTTCTTGCGGATAAAGTCTTTATCCAGTCCATTCGTGTGACACTGGTATTCGCACTCTTCACCGGCCCGATCAGCTATATTCTCTGTTTCCTGCTGGCGTGGCTCATTAACGAGCTGCATCCAAAGCTCCGCACCGTCTTCACCCTGATCTTCTATGCACCGTCTATGGCGAATGTGTACACCGTATGGAAGCTGATCTTCAGCGGTGACTCCTACGGTTATATCAACTCATTCCTGCTGGATCTGGGGCTTATCACATCGCCCATCCAGTGGCTTACGGACGGCGATTATGTTCTGGGCGTTACCATTGTGGTACAGATGTGGATCAGCCTTGGCGCAGGCTTCCTGGCACTGCGTGCAGGCTTCCAGAACATCGACCGGTCTCAGTATGAGGCTGGTGCGATTGAGGGTATCAAGAGCCGCTGGCAGGAACTGATCTACATCACCATCCCGTCCATGGGACCGCAGCTGATGTTTGCGGCAGTCATGCAGATCGTCAGCTCCTTCACTGCCGGCACTGTTTCTCAGAATCTGGTCGGTTTCCCCAGCACGGACTACAAGGCACATACCATTATGAACCATGCTTATGACTACGGCTGGGTACGTTATGAGATGGGCTATGCGTCAGCGATCTGTATGATCCTCTTCGTGGTCATGTATCTCCTGAACAAGCTCATCGGCAAGGTTCTCAGCAAGTATATGGACTAAGGAGGGTGCAGTATGGCAAAAAAAGAAAAAGTAT
This sequence comes from Ruminococcus sp., assembly GCF_019417665.1. Classification (GTDB taxonomy): domain Bacteria; phylum Bacillota; class Clostridia; order Oscillospirales; family Ruminococcaceae; genus Ruminococcus_C. The sequence goes on along the minus strand of NZ_DXUU01000001.1, from coordinate 45,305 downwards.
ACGGCACTCATCTGAAAGTGTCCACAAAGCGTGCCGGACATAAGGTAGGCGGAACGATCGGTATTTTCGTGTTCCTGCTGATCCTGGCACTGTTCATGGCGCTGCCTATCTATCTGGCAGTTGTCATGTCCCTGAAGCCCGTGCAGGAACTGTTTGTGTTCCCGCCGAAGCTCTATGTCATTGATCCCACCCTGTCCAACTACAGCACCATGTTCCGCATGTGTTCGGATCTGTGGGTACCCTTTTCCCGTTATGTATTCAACAGCGTTTTTGTCACTGTCTCTGTTACGGTGTGTCAGGTGGTATTCTCCGCTATGGCGGCATTCTGTCTGGCAAAAGTACGTTTTCCCGGCGCAAAGGCGCTCAATGCCATTATCGTCGTTGCCCTGCTGTATCAGAGCAATGTCATCTACATCATGCAGTACATGGTCATGGCAAAGCTGCACATGATCGATACTTATTGGGCACTGATCCTGCCATCTGTTGCAGCACCTATGAACCTGTTCCTCATGCGGCAGTCCATGACCCAAGTGCCGGATGCCATGATCGAAGCAGCAAAGGTGGACGGTGCAGGTATGTTCCGCATCTGCTGGCAGATCGTCATGCCGAACCAAAAGCCGGCGCTTATGACTGTCATCATCTTTGCATTCCAGGCGGCGTGGAATATCCAGGGCGGTACGCTGGTATTCAGCGAATCCCTGAAGACACTCCCCACCGTGGTACAGCAGGCAGCTTCGGCAGGTCTTGCGAGAGCTGGTGTCGCTATGGCGGCAGCCGTGTTTATGCTGGTGCCGCCGATCGTCATCTTCATGCTGGCACAGCGGCAGGTAATCGAAACCATGGCGCACTCGGGCATCAAAGACTAAAGAAAGGGTGAGATACTTGCAGAAAAAGGCAAAATATCTGGCGGCGGCATGTCTGTCTGCACTGATGCTTACGGCGACGGTGAGTGCACCGGCGGCTTCGGCACAGGAGCACTATAATGTCTATAACTATGACCGCTGGAATGAAGCAACTCCTTCTCAGGCAGGCTATGCGGCAGATCGTGCCGTGAGTGGTCTCGATCTGGGCTGCGGGGCGTTCAATACCCCTACAGATCTCTTCCGTGACTGGGAGGACCGCTTTTATGTGGTGGACAGTGGCAACAACCGCATTGTGGTGACGGACGGCAACTTCACCAAGGCAGATAAGATTTATGACAGCTTCCGCATGGAGGACGGCAGCGAGACGACGCTGAAATCCCCGGAAGGTATTTATGTTTCCCAGGATACGGGACTGATGTACATTGCAGATACGGGAAATTCCCGGCTGCTGGTGTGCGGTCTGGACGGCAATGTGCTCATGGAACTGACACGGCCGGACTCCACATTATATGAAAACGAGACATTCAAACCTCAGAAGGTCGTTGTGGACAAGGCAGGCAACATCTACATGGTGCTGAATAACATCACAAACGGTGCGGCAATGTTCAACAGCGATGGAGAATTCCAGGGTTATTTCGGTGCAAACTCCGTGGACGCTACGGCAGAAGTCGTTGCAAATTACTTCTGGAACCTCATTGCAACTGACGAAATGCGTGCCAATTCGTCCCGTAAGGTCGCCGCCGGTATCACAAACTTCGATATCGACGAGGAAGGCTTCATTTACACCGTGACCCAGTCTTCTTCCTCTGAGGCGGATCGTGTAAAAAAAGTCAACCCGGCAGGCTATAACCTGTATTCTGCCTGGGAAGTGACCTTTGGCGATCTGAATTCCATTTTTGATTCCAATACCAACGAGAATTACAGCACCAAGATGGTGGACATCGATGTGGATGATCTGGGCAGACTGAACTGTCTGGATCTGGAAACGGGACGTGTGTTCCAATATGACGAGGACGGCAACCTGTTGTTCATTCTGGGTTCTACCTCCGATCAGGTGGGCGGCTTTTCCATGAAGGTCTCCGCCGTGGAGACCATGGGAACCAATATCTATGTTGCGGATTCCATGAAAAACACCGTCACTGTTTTCTCTGAAACCGACTTCGGCGGTATTGTCCACGAGGCTGTTTCTCTGTATAACGCTGGTTACTATGCTGAGGCATTGGAACCCTGGCGCGAGGTTTTGAAACGGGACGGCAACTATCATATGGCATATATCGGCATCTCATCAGCGCTCTATAATGAGGGAGATTATTCTGGTGCTATGAAATATGCAAAGCTGGCTCAGTCTCGAAACTTGTACAACAAAGCATTCGAGGGATACCGTTCTGAATGGCTGAATGCAAACTTTACATGGATCATTCTAGTCGTTGTGGTGCTTATTGCGGTGGGTATATTCTTCCACTTCCGAAACAAGAAGAAGAAAAAGAATCAGCCGAAGAATCTGGTCGAAATGCTGCACGAGGGAGAGGAGGAGTGATGCTGCTATGATGGATTTAACACAAAAACAATGGGTAAAACACAGTGTGTTCCACCCGTTTGAGGGCTTTGAAGATCTGCGCTGGAAAAAAGGCGGTTCCGTGTTCTATGCCAGCATCGTGGTATTGCTCTGGTTTATTGCAGAGATTCTCCATGATAATGTTCTGGGATATCAATTTGCTGTGACAAACACAAAAATGTTCAGCATTGTTCCCTATATTGTTCAGACGATCGCATTGTTTCTGGTGTGGGTTGTGGGAAACTGGTCTATCTGCACTCTGCTGGAAGGCGAAGGAACCATGAAGAACATTTACATCTATAGTGCCTATTCGCTGATCCCTTATGTGGCAGGGCTGTACATCCGGACAATTTTGTCTCATGTACTTATTCAGGATGAAGTTATTTTTATTACCTGTGTCAATGTGATCGGTCTGGTCTGGTCGATCCTGCTGATGTTCAACGCCATCAAGGCAGTGCATCAGTATTCCATCTCAAAGACCATTCTGGCGCTGATCCTGACCTTTGTGGCAATGATCATTATTCTGATTCTGCTGGTACTGCTTGTGGCACTGTTCCAGCAGGTATACGTGTTTATTTCTTCCGTCTACACGGAGATCACATATCGCGTGAGAGTATAGAAAGGACGGTGGAACAGACATGTTAATATGGAAAAAATGGGCTGCCGTTCTGGCGGCAATGTCCCTTTGCCTGACGGCGGCATCTTTCCCGGTATCGGCTGAAGAAGAGGATACCGCTGCGGAGGAGACTACGGCAGAGGAGACTGCCGGGGATGAGACCGGCGAGGGCGAAGCTGCCGAAGAAGAGGCGACCCGGGAGGAAGCCCTGGAGGAGATCGAGATCACCGCAGATCAGGTGACCCAGTACATGGAAAAGAAAAATTCCTGCGACGGGATCACCTTCTACTACCGCACAGAGGACTATGAGGATACCATTGCCGATGAGGACGTGGTAGATCTGCTGGATGACATCGAGCTTGCGGGTATTGACGATGAGACCGGCGAGGTAGTCTGCACCTTAGAGGAAGAGGACGATACCAGTGACTTTGTGATCTTCCTGAGTCCTGAGGGACGCTGGCTGGTGTATATGGACACGGAATATACCAAGGTAACCATGGTGCGCCGCATTGTTTCTACCCTGGACAACGAATTTCTATTTCTGTCCTCAGATCACAAGACGCTGGAACTGTACAACGACGATTTTGACGAAGTAGAACGCAGTTATACCAGCAACGGCAAGGCAGAGGACGGCAAGGTCACCTATACCAACGAGGACGGCTGGACAGTTGCGCTGGCAGATACCTTTGATGCAGTGATTTCCTCTGCACGGTTTGTCACGGAAAATGACAAGCTGGCACTGTATGTGGACGATGACACCGCTGTCATTGGTCTGTATGACAAGGCAGCGGATAAAATGTGGTGGTCTACACCGGAAAATGTGGGACACGACAAGCGTGCCACCAATACCATCGTGGATGATCTTTCCTCTTCTCTGAAAATGGTCTACGGCGAGCCGGAGGCGAGAAGTACCACCAATATGCGTTCCAAGAGCGACGCAAAGGTCAAGGTGAAGGATAAGAGCAACGGCGTGGAGATCACCTATACTTTCCGGAAGGCAGGCATTACCATTCCTGTGATTTATACACTGGAGGATGATTACCTGGAAGCACGTATCGAGACTTCCGAGATCGAGGAAGAGGATACTTCCCAGACTGGAAAGCTTACGACTTCGCTCTCCATGATGAGCAGCTTCGGTGCGGCAGCTTCTACCGATGAGGGCTATTTTGTCATTCCCGATGGCAGCGGTGCACTGATCCGGTTCAACAACGGTAAGACCAGCGCCAAGAGCTATACGGGCTATGTGTACGGCTCTGATATCACAGCGGTTTCCCTGACAGAGCCGGCTGTGACAGAGCAAGTATATCTGCCCATGTACGGTATTGTTAACGGTGATGACGCCATGATGGTGGTCTGCACCGAGGGTGATTCCAATGCAAAGCTGACTGCAAGCGTCAGCGGACAGTCTAAGAGCAGCTATAACATCTGCGGCTTTGATTTCACCATCCGTGATTCCGACACCTATTATATGTCCGGTGACAATAACACAGCGCTTACTGTGTTTGAGGACGGAGACATTAAAACAGATGCCGTTGCTGTGCGCTATTACCCCTTGGAGACGGAGGAAACGCCGGACTATGGAGATGTGGCAGAGGCTTATCGGAATTATCTCACGGAGGAAGCCAGCGTGGAAAATACCGTGGATTCCGCAGATCCGGGGCTGTATCTGGACTTCTACGGCGGTACAGAAAAGGAAAAATCCATCCTGGGCGTGCCGGTAACACTGAAAACTTCCCTGACCAGCTTTGAACAGGCACAGGAAATTCTGGAGAATCTCGCTTCAGGCGGCGCAGAAAATATCCGTGTGCAGTATCACAACTGGACAAACGACGGCATTTCCGGCAAGGTAGATTATAAGGCAAAGGCAGCCGGCTGTCTTGGCGGCAACGGCGACTGGAAAGATCTGTTGTCCTATGCGGATTCCAACGGTGTGACCATCTATCCTGCTGTGGACAACAAGACTTTTTCATCCGGAAACGGCTATTTCACATTCTCGGATACTACCGTCCGCATTTCTGGTTCCTATGCCCGAATCTATGACTACAACTTGGCATACGGCACACAGAGTACGGTGAACAAGCCGCTGTCCCTGCTGTCGCCCTCCACCTTTACAGATATCTACGCCAAGCTGGCGGACAATTATAGCAAAAAGGAACTGTCAGCAGTTTCTCTGGGCAGCATGACCTCTGCACTGTACGGTGACTATGGCAAGGCTGCGATTTCCCGTGACAAGGCACAAGAACTTCTGGAAGAATCCTATCAGTCCCTTTCGGATGCCTCCATTACTATGCTGGCAGATACGGCAAATGCCTATGCACTGCCTTATGTCAAGGAACTGACAGATGTACCGCTCCAGTCCAGCGGATTCGACCTTTTTGATGAGGACATCCCCTTCTATCAGATGGTCATGCACGGGCTGAGATCCTATTCCGGAACAGCAGTCAATGCTTCGGCAAATCCAGAGGAAACACTGCTTCTCTCCATTGCAACAGGCAGCAGCCTGCACTATGATATGATCGGCGAGGAGACCAGCACACTGAAGGATACGGATCTGGATACGCTGTATTATGCAAGTGCAGAGGATTGGATCGATTTCGCTGCACAGAGCTATGGGTTCTCCAAGGCAGTGCTCTCCGGTCTGGGTGATCAGGCGATCACCGACTATGAACGGGACGGTAATAGGATCACCACGGCTTATGAGAACGGCACAGTCGTTGTCACAGATCTGACTGAAAAGACCGTCAGTGTAGACGGCACCGAATATGCGCTTTCGGATTATGTTGAAGAAGGGAGCTGGAGCGAAACATGAAAATGGCGTATGAAAAACGAAAGAGCATGTACGGCTATGGCTTCATTGCCCTTTGGTTTGTGGGTGCAGTGATCTTCTTCCTGATCCCCGTTGTAGAGTCGCTGCTCTATTCTTTCCAGGATATCACTCCGGACACTGGCGGTATGGTCGGCAACTGGGTGGGTCTGGATAATTACAACTATGCATTTAATGTAGACCCGAACTATCGTCAGTACCTGGTACAGGTGCTGAAAGACACCGCATGGAAAACACCGCTGATCCTGGTGTTCTCCCTGTTCGTGGCAGTGATCCTGAACCAGAAGTTCAAGGGACGGACATTTTCCCGTGCCGTATTCTTCCTGCCTGTCATCATTGCCACCGGCCCAGTGTACAATATCATCAATGGTAACCTGCAGAGCACCGGCAACAGTGATGCAAGCCAGTTCTCCACCATGTTCTCCACAGATCTGCTGGGCGAACTCATGGAATTCCTGGGCATCTATGGCATTTCGGATAGTATGCAGACCACCATTGAGACGGTTTCTGACAATATCTTCGGTATTGTGTGGAATTCTGGTATTCAGATCCTGATTTTCCTGGCAGCGCTCCAGAACATTCCTGTTTCCGCAAAGGAGGCAGCTCAGATGGAGGGTGCCACAGCGTGGGAATACTTCTGGAAGATCACCCTGCCCTATGTCAGCCCTATGATCCTGGCATGCTTTATCTTCACCATCATTGATTCCTTTACAGATCCGAATAACGTGGTTATGGGACGGATCCTGGATCTCCAGTCTGACTGGCAGTATGGGCCGGCATCGGCGATGGCGTGGGTATACTTTGCCATTGTCCTGGCTGCCGTGGGTATCATAACCACAATCATCAACAAATTCGTTTATTACGAAGTCGATTAAAGGAGGCGGCAACTATGGAAACAATCAAAGAAACTCCGCTGGCGTCTCCCAAGGACGACGCACTGGTAGGAAACGGCATGAGCAAGCGGGAGGCACGGAAGATCCGGATGCAGAGCATGAACAAGTCCGAGATCGCCTATATGCGCCGCAAGCGTGTATTTGAAGCAGTCTGGCCCTTTTTCCGCTTCTTCATTCTGTTTGGTCTGTGCTTTGTCATTCTCTATCCGCTGATCTATATGCTCAGCTGTGCCTTCCGTGATCCGGCAGATATGAGCGATCCTACGGTTATGTGGATCCCCCGTCATTTGACCCTGGACGTCATCAAGGAAACCGCCGGCGTAATGGACATCTGGAATACTCTGGGAACGACACTGCTCCTGAATGTGGGCTGTTCTCTGGTACAGGTGGCATCCTGTGCATTGGCTGGCTATGGCTTTGCCCGATTTAAGTTCAAGGGTAAGGGCATTCTCTTCGGTATCGTTGTCATGATGATCCTGGTGCCGTCGCAGATCATTGCCATTCCCCAGTACATGTCGTTCCGTCACTTCGGTCTTTTCGGGCTGGAAGTGAACCTCATTAACTCCAAGCTCTGTATGTATCTGCCGGCTGCTATGTGCAATGGTATCCGTGCCGGTCTGATGATCTTTATTTTCCGTCAGTTCTTCAAGGGTCTGCCAAAGGAGCTGGAGGATGCGGCATATCTGGATGGCTGCGGTCCGCTTCGCACCTTTGTACAGGTTATGATCCCCAATGCATCATCTTCGTTCCTGACCGTATTCCTGTTCTCTATCGTCTGGTACTGGAATGACTATTATGTCAGCTCCACGTTCTTCACTAAGAACCAGACCATTGCCTTGATGCTGAAAAACCTCAGCACACTGCTGTCCCAGCAGCTGTTCAACAATGCAGACGTGAGTCCCAGAGAGCAGATCGTGTGGATGGAAGCCGGCTGTCTGATCTCGATCCTGCCGATTCTGATCATGTATGTGTTCCTTCAGAAGTATTTTACCGAAGGTATCGAACGTTCCGGTCTGGTTGGCTGACGGCAGAAATTGTGGAAAATACAAAGAGACGTTTCCTTCGGGAGACGTCTTTTTTGCGGAAATTGCAGAAAAAACGGACTTTCCACAATTTTATGTTGAAATGTGTGGAAAACAGTTGAAAAAAGATCAGCACTGATTCAGACTGCCGCAGATAGTGATATCTGCTCCGGCAAATCATTCCTGTGTTTTGCACGCTTTCTCCAATTCTCCCCACAAAGAGGAATTCACCATGGGCAATTTGCACAAAAAGAGGGCTGTAGGTTTTACATAAAAAATGAAAGAATGGTGTTGACATATTCGTGCAGATATGATATAATTTATGACAGAAGCAAGGCAGATGATCCAACGACAAGAATTGCGGTCGGCGGATGTTGCTTCATTATGAAAGATGCCGTGCAGCAAAGGTTAGGCTGCTGACGGTGTGCTTTCAATTGCAATTTTAGATTTTTGCAGTTATCTCTCTTTTTCTCATTGCTTTACTGAAACCGTGCCCGTTCTTTTTAGGATGGGCACGGTTTCGTATTATATAAAACAAAAATTGGATTTTCCCTGTGGCTTGACAGAATTGTGGAAACACGCTATAATGACAGTGGACGAGAAAGGGGTACGTCCGGAAATCACACAAAATGGGAGTGAATGCTCCCCATAGAAAGGAACGAAATTCATGATGAAACAGATTTGGAAAAAAGGAATTGCTGCTGTCTGCGCAGCCGGAACAGCATTTGCGATGGTGCCGTTTTCTGCATCAGCACTCTCCATGCAACCGGAAACGGTAAAAGTGCTTGCTGTTGGGGATGACTGCCTGGCACAGGTGGAGGGCATGACCCCTGCGGTGGAATATGTGGCGGACTATCTGGGCGGTACATGGGAGAACCGTGCGGAGATCGGGCTGAAAGCCGCAGATCTGGTGGAAGATCTGAAAACCGATGCCGCTCTTCAGGCGGATATCCAGGAAGCCGATGTGATCCTGGTGTCTGTCGGCGTCAACGATATCATTACGCCGATTCTCTATGAGAATACGGACATTATCGACGGCAGCCAGTACAGTACCCTGGAGTCTCTTGCCAATGGTATGCCCAATGATATGGACAAGATCATGGAATTGGACAGCCGTCTTATGAAAACCTTGCCGAAAACAGTGGAACAGACCAATGCAGCTATCACAGAGGCAGTGCAGCTGATCCGGAAAAACAACAGCAGCGCCAATATTGTGGTACAGAAAGTGTCCAATCCTCTTGCGGTGGATTTCAAGGCGCTGAGTGAAACCGTTTCTCAGAACCGCCGTGCGGCGCTTTCCACATTGTTTACCTATCTGGAAGCGTGCCTTCTGGGTGGTTCCGACGCAGGTGCACCTATTGTTCCTGTGGGCGTGAACGAAGCCATTTCCTCTTTATCTAATGTGGCAGTGGCGGATTTTTATGAGCCATATGTGGGCGCATCTGGTGAAAAGGCACTGGGCTTTTATCTGACCAATATTGCAAATCTGGATATGACATTCTCTGCCATTGGACAGGTGATCATTGCTTCGGCTTCCGTCAATGCCGACAAGGCACTCTCTAATGGAGATGGCAGTGTGATCGCTGCGGCATATGATGCCACCGGCGAGCGCAGCAACCTGGAGACACTTCGTCCGGCACTGGATGAAATGATGGATACCGCTTCGGAAAATACTGCGACTGCCTTTTTTCAGGGCGATGTGGATTCCAACGGTACCATTAATGCCGATGATGCCTATCTGACATTAAAAGAATATGCTTCTGTTTCTGTTGGCAAGTCCAGTGATTTTGTCCCTGTCCAGCGCCGTGCGGCAGATATGGACAACAACAACACAGCAAATGCCGATGATGCCTATCTGATGCTGAAATTCTATGCGGCATGTTCTGTGGGACAGGATGTGGATCTGGAGACATTTCTCCAGGAAAATGGCCGCAAGTGATCTGGAAACATACTTTTACAGTAAAAATGACAATGTGAAGCCTGTGTGGGGGAGTATTTTACTTTCTTTTCTATCGATTATCATATGATTATCACAAAAAAACGTATAATAAGAATTACAGAAAACGAAAAGCACAACCACAACACATCTGGAGAAAAGCTCCAAGATGTTTTGGTATAGATGGAAAGGAAGAGTATTATGGCTGATTTTGAAACCAACAATGCAGGCATGAACAACGGCGAGGAAAACATGGGGACAGGCACTCCGAACAATGCAAACGATCCCTATGCTTATCAGAATGGCTATTATCGCAATCCGACACCGCATCAGGATGAGGCAGTACACAGCAGTGCCGGTTCTGCAAATTCCTACAGTACAGGCAATTCTGCACAGACGCCGCCCAATGGCAGTTCCAATGGGAATAACGGCTATACCTATGTGAATTATTATTCCGATCCCAACGGCAATGCGTCCGGGGATCCAGGAAAGAAACCTAAGAAAAAGCACACTGGTTTGAAGGTGACCGCATGTGTACTGGCAATGGCACTGGTTTCCGGTGCATCCATTGGGATCTATGAGGGGATTCGTTCTTCTCTGGATTCCGGAAACGCAGTGATTTCTGATGTGACAGCAGAAAAAAAGGATGATGCAAAAGAAAATTCCAAGAGTAATGCGGAGAGCAGCAACGCGGAGGAAAGCTGGATTCAGCTGGCCTCTACCAACGGTGCTATGTCCGTTACAGATATTGTCAAAAAAGTGACACCTTCTGTTGTGGGAGTTCAAGCAACTTTTTCTGCATCCAACAATGGAAATAATTATTACGGCGGCTTTTTTGGCTATGGCAATCAGAATGGCGGTACGCAGCAGGCAACAGGTGTGGGCACTGGTATTGTCATGTCAGAGGATGGCTATATTGTGACCAATGCCCATGTGATCTATGACGATGAGTACGGCTATGGCGAGGCTACCGCAGTGCAGGTGCAGATGTCTGACGAGGAAACGACTTATGATGCACGCATTGTGGCATATGACAAAGAAGCAGACATCGCTGTGCTGAAGGTGGAAGCCAAAGACTTGACACCGGCAGAGTTCGGTGACAGTTCCAGCTGTGAGGTAGGTGAAATGGTGGTTGCCATCGGTAATCCTCTGGGTCTGGAATTCCAGAACACTGTTACTTGCGGTATTATCTCCGCACTGGATCGCCGGGTCACCATCAATGATAACACTATGACTTTGATCCAGACAGATACCGCCATCAACAGCGGTAACTCCGGCGGCCCGCTCATCAACAGCGCTGGTCAGGTTATCGGCATCAACTCTGCAAAAATGTCCTCGACCTATTCCGGTCAGGCAACAGTAGAAGGTATTGGCTTTGCGATTCCTATGTCAGAAGCCCGAACCATTATTGACGATCTTATCAATTACGGCTATGTGACCGGCCGTCCGCAGCTTGGCATCACCTGCCAGGATGTTTCGGAGGCTGTGTCCCAGGCATATCATATCCCGGTGGGCGCTTATATTATCAGCGTTACCGAGGGCGGTGCAGCAGATGCTGCCGGGTTACAGCCGGCGGATGTTATCACTGCCATCCAGGATCAGGAAATCACCACCACAGAAGAACTGAACGCTGTGAAGAATGAATACAACGCCGGCGATACAGTGACGTTGACGGTTGTCCGCAGCGGTGAGGAAATGAAAGTGGACATCACGCTGGAAGAAGTGACAGCGTCCCAGAACTGATCCTATTTTATCTTTATTTTGACATCTCGTTTTTTCATACATTCTCCTTATTATTTTTCCGAGAGACCGCCCGGCACATTGTCGGGCGGTTTTTCGGTGCTTTTTTAGAATGAGGAATGAGGAGTTAGGAATGGCAGTGTTCGCTGCGCTCATATGATTAAAAAATATTTAGTGTGTAAAAGTTGATGTTCTCTTATATATAAATACATCGCCGCAGACGATACCGCCATTCCTCATTCCTAACTCCTAATTCCTCATTATTTTATAAGGCACCATTTTTTGTTGGCAGCATAGGATGGAATAAGGCATGCCGGAATTGAAACGGGAGTACTTTCCACCATTTCCACAGTTGATATGTTGAAAACTCGTTGAAAGCATCCCGGCGGCTATGCTAAGGCAATACCGTGCAAAGTCCACAGGTGTTTTTTGTGCGATGTTGCCCGAATAGTAGATCCCGGTCTCCGCTGCGTGTATGCGCCGGATGCCGGCAGTGAAGGGGTCATACGAATCCGGAATTCGTATCACGCAGGAAAAATTCCAGGAGCGGAGGTATGGGTATGCAAACCAACAAGGTGATTTTGGTGGCAGGAGGCGACCTGCGGCAACGCTATGCTGCACAGAAGCTGGCAGAACTGCCCGGATGGACGGTGCAGGCGGCAGGCTTTGTGCCGGATGCGCTGGAAAATAGCGGCGTAGTGTGCTGTAGGGAGGAACTTGACGATGCCGTACCCTATGATGTGCTGGTGCTGCCGATTCCGGCAAGCACAGACGGTGTGACAGTGCAGGCGCCTTTCGGGAAACATCCGCTGTCGCTGACGGCATTGGCGGAACACGGAAATCCCGGGGCACTGGTGTTGGGCGGACAGTGCTCAGAAGCAGTGGAACATTGCTTCACGGCGGTAGGTATGGAAACGGAGGATTATCTCAAGCGGGAGGAACTTTGCCTCAGCAACGCCGTTCCTACTGCCGAAGGAGCCATTCAGATCGCCATGGAGGAAACAGCCTCCACCCTGGATGGCGGTACAGCACTCATCGTGGGCTATGGCAGGATCGGCATGGCACTTGCGCAGAGACTCCGGGGACTGGGTATGACAGTGAACGTCTGCGCCAGACGCTGTGAGACCAGGGCACTTGCGGTGATGCAGGGCTGCGGTGCTATGCCCATGATGGAACTGGAACAGGCGGCAGCAAAAAGTACGCTGGTACTGAATACCGTTCCGGCACTGGTCTTGACGGAACAAGTGTTAAAAGCACTGCCGGCAGATTCACTGGTCATAGACCTGGCGTCCCGTCCCGGCGGCACGGATTTCACGGCGGCAAAAAAGCTGGGCATCCGGGTCGTGTGGGCTTTGTCACTTCCGCCGGGGATGCGGTGTTGGCACAGGAAAAGTGTTGAAAATACTGTGGAAAAAGGTTTAAAACTCGGAATTTACGCACTGAATTGTGAAAAAGCGACAAAAATGGGGATAATATCACGCCAAGAATTTTAAAAAAAAAGAGCGGATGGGCTTGACACGGGCGAAATAATATGTTAAAATACGTATGTAAATTGTTTATAGGGCTGCTATAAGCGGTTCTGTAGGCAGTCACAATTGTCGTTCGCAGACTGTTTTGATTTATGAAGCGGTATGGATCATGCGGTCTTGCATCTGTCAGGTCGGATGAGGGACATCCGTACAGGCGGCAATGGTAATTTAAAATAAAAAAGAGAGGTAAAAAGAATGAAGAAGACATTTAACAGACTTCTTGCTGCAACTGTCGCAATTCCGGTTGCACTGGGTCAGTTGGCTGCGATTTCTGCTACAGCTGCTGAAACTGAAAAGTTTGCTGTAACCACAGAAAAGCTCCTGAATGTGGAGACTAACGCAGGCTTTCCGACCGATGCTGAGGGTGATACCATTACCTTTACTCAGGTTTCTAACTGGAACGAGACTGTTGCAAAGGCACTGGAAAAGGCTGATGGCAAGGTAATTACAGTTGACGCTAAGGCAATTGTAAGCACTCTTGGTTCTGGCTACTACGCTTCCCTGATCAAGGACATTGTAAACGCTTCTGCTGATCCGACCGCTACTGTATCTGGAAGCACTGTTACAATCGCAGGGACTGCTGATTTCTCCAGCTACATTGTTCCGGAACTGGAAGAAAAGTTCGCAGAACTGGGCTATGGTGAGATCAAGCTGAACACCGCTGCTATGACTGGCGAATACAAGGCTGTTGTTACTGCTGATCTGGACAACAAGAAGGCTTCTGCAACACTGGAATATGTTTCCGGCGGCAAGACCTACACTGTTGACACTGCTGTTGATTACCTGACTGCGATCTATGATGATTTGAGCGCACAGGTTGATGCAATTGTTGCAGAGAAGGTTGGTCAGGACGTTGAAACAGATAAGGCTGAGCTGAAGGCTATCACAGATAAGATGGCAAACAAGGTTGCTGCACTGCAGAACAAGCTGGATCTGTTCAAGACTGCAAACATTTCTGAGAGAACTTATGACACTGCAAATGCTACTCTGGCTGCTGCTCTGAATTATGCAGTAAAGAACGGCATTGCATCTGCTGCAAATCAGCCGAACACTGTTGATGGCATGGTTGCAAAGTATGGCGCAACATTTGATAACGCAGTCGCTTCCCTGAACTCCAGCCTGGAAGCAGTTGATGTCAATGTTGAGATCCAGGTTTCTTCTGCTGACATCGCTTCTGTTCTGAACGGCGCTTCTAATTTCGTTGTAAGCGCAGCAAAGGGTGCATATTCTGTTGACTTCGATATTGAAGATGCAGAGTACGATGCAGTTGTTGCATACGTAGAAGCACAGGTAGAAGAAGTTTACGGCGGTACAAAGGAAGTTGAGTCTGTTGAGACTGTAAAGACCGTAGAGGTTGATGCAAATGTAGAAGGTACAGTCGCTCTGGATATCGTTCGTGACGTAACCGTTGTTCTGAAGGATAAGGACACAACTGATACAACTGAAACAAGCGATACAGACGAGACTGGTTCTACTGAGACCACTGTAAACACTGATGATACAAGTGACACTGGTTCTACTGAGACCACTGTAAATACCGATGATACAAACGGCACTGGTTCTACTGAGACCACTGCAAACACCGATGATACAAACGGCACTGGTTCTACTGAGACCACTGCAAGCACCGATGATACAAACGGCACTGGTTCTACTGAGACCACTGCAAGCACCGATGAT
>NZ_DXUU01000001.1:0-30547 GCF_019417665.1 Ruminococcus sp. | reverse complement strand
ACAACTGGTACTGGTTCTACTGGAACCACCGAAACCCTGCCGACTGATATCGAAGCAATCTCTGTAAAGATGCTGGATGAATCCGCATCCAACGGCGTTTACTTCTCTCACGAAGAGTCCTTCGATGCTGCTGACCTGATCGAGTCTGTTGTTGTTACTCTGAGCGATGGCTCAACACAGGAACTGGATCCGGCAACTGCAATTGGTTTCGTAAGCACTCCGGGTGAGGTTTATGCAACTGTAGACCAGGAAGCTGGTAAGGGTAAGGTTTACTTCAAGGGCGAAGTAGAGATCTACTATGCAGCAGATCCGGAAAAGACTCCGCTGGAAGACAAGCCGGTCGTAGCTGTTGCGAAGAAGGGTGACGTTGACCTCAGCGGTTTCGTTGATGCAGACGACGCTTATGAGATGCTGGTTTACTATGCAGCTGCTTCCGTAGCTCAGGATGATGTTGCGTTCGAAACAGTAGGCAACGAAGACGCACTGCTGGCAAAGCTGGCTTACTATGTAGCTGATATCGACACAGAGTCCAAGCTGGGCAAGGACGATGAGGATCGTGAAAACCCGGCAAACATCATTGATGCAGATGATGCATACAAGACTCTGGTTTACTACGCACAGTATAGCTTGAACAAGAATCCGAATTGGGAAGACATCATGAATGGTGCAACCGTTGAAGACTAAGGATAAGTTAATTTTACTCCAAAATTGCTTGTATATGTAAGCAGTGCGAGGTGCATATCGCACTGCAAACATATCACATATAAATTTATTTTTGAAAGGAAATAGAAAAAATGAAGACTACATTTAAGAAGACAATGGCTGCTCTTTCTGCAGCAGCAGTTGTAGCTGCATCTGCAGCAGTAATGGCAGTTCCGGCAAGCGCAGCAGGCGCAACAGTTGATATCGCAGACGTTACTCTGACTTTGGATGAGCTGAAGGCAGCTAACTATGAGGTTACTCTGGCAATTTCTGTTGATTCCAACTGGACAAAGCTCTGCTATGGTGCACAGATGGGTGATGGCCTGACTTATGTAAGTGCATTTGCAATGCCTGGCGGTGCTGTTGAAGAAGAGAAGGGCGCACTGTGGTTTGCTGGCGCTGCTTCTTCTCCGACAAAGGCTGATTTCGGTGCAGGTGAACTCACTGTTAAGGTATCAGAAGATGCTGCTGAGGGTGATGTTTTCACTGTAAAGGGTCTGACAGTTGCTCCGGCTGGTAACTCTGCTGAGTTCGCTAACACTGCTGAAAGCGACGAGACTTCTACTCCGGCTGTTGTAGACGGCGTAATCACCATCGCTGCTGCTGCAACTGATGCTCCGACAGAAGCTACGACACAGGCTCCGACTGCTGCTCCGACAGAAGCAACAACTGCTGCTCCGGTTGCAACAACCACAAAGGCTCCGGCTAAGTCCACTTCTTCTCCGAAGACTGGTGACGCTCTGCCGATCGCTGGTGTAGCTGCTGCTGTAGCTGTTATCGGTGGCGTTGCTTTCGTTGCTAAGAAGAGAAAGTAAGAGATACCTACGCAAGTAACGTATCCGCGCAACTGAATCTCACGCACTAGATGCGTAATAAAGGGCACTCCCAGGTTTCTGGGGGTGCCTTTTTGTGCGTATTGCTGCATATATATATTCCGGAGGTGATGGTATGACAGCAATTTACGCACGGCAGTCCGTGGAACGTGTGGATTCCATCTCCATTGATATGCAGGTGGAGTACTGCAAGCGACTGTGTGCGGATGACAATTGCCGCATTTATACAGATCGGGGATTCAGCGGAACAACCACGGTTCGCCCAGCCTTTCAGGAGATGCTGGAGGCGGTGGAACAGGGAGAGATCCGTGAGGTTTTGGTTTATAAGCTGGATCGTATTTCTCGTTCTCTTTGCGATTTCGCCGGGATGATGCAGATGTTCCGAAAACACAGCGTCACGCTGCGTTCTGTTCGGGAGAGTTTCGATACCCAGACGGAAATCGGCGGAATGCTTCTGAATCTACTCATGATGTTTGCAGAACTGGAGCAGAAAACCATTGCCGGGCGTGTGCGGGACAATTACTATGCCCGTGCTGTCCAGCAAATGGCGCTGGGCGGTGTGGCGCCTTATGGCTATGAATCTGTGCCCATTCTGCTCCAGGGGCACAAGACCACAACCCTTGCGCCTGTTCCCGAAGAGGCGGCACAGGTATTGTGGCTGTACACACGCTATGGGCTTCACGGGGAAAATGTGGAACAGCTGGTGCACGAATGCAATCAAAGGGATTGTCGCACACGGCAGGGCGCAGATTGGTCCAACAGCGGTGTGATCCGAATTTTGCGGAATCCGGTTTATGTCCAGGGGGATTTGCGCTGTGTGTCCTATTTCCGGGAACAGGGGGCAGTGCTGGATCATCCCTGGGAGCTGTACTGCAAGGGCAACGGATGTTTGGTATATGGTGACAAAAGGGCACGAAAGGGCGCTAAGTTGACCCGGTTGGAGGGGGAGCATGTTGCCGCCGGACTGCACCCAGGACTGGTAGACTCGGCGCTGTGGCTTGCAGTACAGGAACGCCTTGCATCCCGAGGCGGCAGCACCAATCGGGGAACTGGGCATCGCTCTTGGCTCCAGGGAATCGTGGTGTGCGGCCTGTGCGGCACACGTTGCTATGCCCGGAATAACGGCGCTGGTGCTAGATATACATATTTTGTGTGCCGTGGAAAACGTCTGGGGCTGTGTGATGGCATTCCGGCATTGCGCACAGAGACCGTGGAGGAAGCAGTTGCACCGGTTTTGGCACAGCAGGCAGCACAGCTTCTGCCATTGGCAAAGATGAAAACGCCTGACCAGCCCGACCCGAATGCAGCTGCTCTGGAAGAACTGGACGGGCGTATGCAGCGGTTGGCGGCGGCAATGGGAGAACCCTCGGCGGCAGTGCCCTTTTTGCGGGAAGAACTGGAACGGTTGGCGGCGGAACGGGCAGTGTATATGCAGCGTCTCCGGCGTGCCCCTGTGTCCCGGAAAAGAAATATCTGCGCCGATTGGAACACTTGGTGGGAACAGGCAGATCTGGAACAGCGCCGCCGTGCCGTGGGACTGCTGGTGCAGGAGGTGCGAGTATCACCGGAAAAAATAGAAATTAAACTGCGGTGAAAAGGTTGTATTTTTTGTGAAGCGTAAATTTATCCATGTGTCATCGCCTCTTTATCGCTCCGGGCAAGGTTGCCCCCATGACGGCGGGCGGGATCATCGCAGATACGATCTGCAATATTCTCGAGGAGAGGGGACTCGCCCATGAACGATTTGACAGGTGAACGAATCGGTTTTGTGGTCACCGGTTCGTTCTGTACTTTTTCAGCCGCTTTTGCGCAGGCGGCAAAGCTGCGGGAGGCAGGTGCGGAACTGACACCGATTTTTTCGGAACACGCCGCCACCATGGACACTCGCTTCGGCAAATCCGCCGATCGGGTGGCAGAGCTGGAGGAGATCTGCGGCAAACCATCCATCTGCACCATTGCACAGGCAGAACCCATCGGCCCAAAGGATCTTCTGGATATGCTGGTGGTTGCGCCGTGTACGGCAAATACGACGGCGAAGCTTGCGCATGGGATTACAGATTCCACCGCTACCATGGCGGTAAAATCTATGCTGCGCCGTCAGAAGCCTGTTGTGCTGGCAATTGCGACCAATGATGCACTGGGCGCTTCTGCAAAGAACATCGGACTGCTGCTGAATACGAAGCACTATTATTTTGTACCGCTGCGCCAGGATGCGCCCATGGAAAAGCCGGCGTCCTTGGTGGCAGACTTCACAAAGCTGCCCGAAACCGTGGAAACGGCACGCCAGCAGAAGCAAATTCAGCCGATTTTCATATAAGTCCTGAAAATCAGTCAAAAATATGTGTTATACTATAATGGGTGGAAGTCGGTTCTCCGGTTTCCACCCATTTCTGAGAATGAGGTGTAATGCTGTGGCGTGGATTATTTTGAAGCAGGCAGTGTTGATGCTCCTGCTGAACTTGGTAGGTGTGATCGCCTATCGGGCGAAAATTGTGGACAAGAACGGCGGCAGACAGTTTTCCAACTTTGTATTGGAAATTGTCACGCCGGTGCTGG
The DNA here is from genome assembly GCF_019417665.1 of Ruminococcus sp. GTDB lineage: Bacteria > Bacillota > Clostridia > Oscillospirales > Ruminococcaceae > Ruminococcus_C. The sequence continues at coordinate 26,456 of NZ_DXUU01000001.1, read as the reverse complement.
TGGTAAATGCCTATGCCGAGGTGGAATATGAGTCCCGGCTTGTGGTGAATCTGCTCTGGACATTTCTGCTGGCGGCGGTGTCTTATATTATCGCCATTGGTGCGGTATATTTAGCCATCCGGAAGAAGCCCGGTAGGGAGACGGAGATCGAACGGTTTTCCGCCATTTACAGCAACTGCGGATTCATGGGGATCCCCCTTGCCAGCGCATTGCTGGGAACAGAGGGCGTATTCTATGCCACGGCATTTCTGACGGTATTTTTCTGTTTCGCATGGACTCACGGCATTATGCTTTTGACGGGGCAGCATGACCGGAAAGCTCTGGTGAAAAAACTCTGTTCGCCTACGATGATCGGTATTGCCATCGGGCTGCTGCTGTTCTTTTTCCGGGTGCAGCTGCCGGAACTGTTGGCGACGACTTTTGATTATGTTGCCGGGCTGAACACGCCTATGGCGATGATTGCTTCGGGTATCAGTGTAGCCCAGGCGAATTTGTTCCAGGCGGTGTGGAATCCACGGGTGTATTATGTCTGTGGTGTGAAACTGCTGTTGGTGCCGTTGGTATTGGGGCTGCTTTTCCTGCCGTTGTCCTTTATTCCGGTAGAGATACGGACAGTGGTACTGGTGCTGACGGCAGCGCCATCGGCGGCAATGTGTACCCTGCAATGCCAGAAGCACGGAAAGAATGACTTGTATGCGTCCCATATTTTTGCCATGACCACGATCCTGTCTATGGGAACGATGCCATTGATGGTGAAGCTGTTTACATGGGCAGTAGGCGTGTGATTACATAAAAGGTCACTCCAAAGAGGTCATCCAAAAAACATTTTATCACCGCTCTGAAAAAAGGCAGCCTGGCAATGAAGTTTTTTGATCCAGCAATTTTTCAAAAATGCTGGCGAGGTACAGGGCGACCAGGGACGCTGTCCCTGGACTCTGCCAGGGCCTGCGCAGCCCTGAACCTGCGCCAGCTGTGCTCAGCTGGACCAGCTTGCCATGCTGCCTTTTTGAGAATGGGGAGGAAAAAATCTTTGCTATTCCAATTACATAAGAAAAAACCGCCGTTTCGAAAAACGACGGTTTTTGTTTTGCCTGAAAAAATAATTATTTTCCCGAGGGTACTGCGTACAGATTTGTCTCCCACGCCGGGATATACAGCTGATGCCGGATATACAGATCATAACCCGGATTCAGTCGCCGGATGAGCAGCGGCAGGGCAAAGATGTCCTCGTTCCGATGGTAAAGCGACACCATAAGCTTCGGGGAAAAATGCGCAATGGTCTGGGATGCCCCCCAGAGTGCCTCCCGTTCGCAGCCCTCTACGTCCATCTTGATGATCGTTGCCGGTCTGCCCTGTAAAATGCTGTCCACCGATCGTGCATCGATCTGCTGCCCGAAAGCGGAGACAGCCGACTGGCGGCCTGCCTTTGTGGCAAAGGGCACTGTGGTATCCAGACACCATGCTACTGCATTGTAGGCGTAGACATAGTTCATGCCGTCCAGATATTTGCAGAGCTTTTTGAAGTTCTTCCGATCGGGCTCTACCGCATAGATACGAATGTACTTGCCCCGGGTGTACTGGAGCACCTCCGCAATGGTATCGCCATTATAGGCACCCAGATCCACATAGACTTCGTTGGGCGTCAGGCGGATGATCTTGCGGTAAATGTCTGATTTCGGCGTAGTGACATCCAGAAGATAACGGATGTTTCCGCTGATTTTAAAGTTGATGATATTGGCATAAACGGTTCGGGAATAATCGTCAGCCAGCATGTGGTAGACCGCTTCGATCTCCTCTGCGTGCTCCACGCAATATTCGTAGGTGAACAGTCCGCCGCCTGCTACCGGTACATCCGGTACGATCAGGGTGTGGCGCTGTCCGATCTCCACGATTTTGTCCACCAGAGACTGATAGCCGGCGGCAAATGCCAGGACAATGACAAAATCCTCCACCTGTGCCTCGATCTCGGAAAGTTTCCGTACCTTATAGCCTGCAAAAGAATGGCCTCGTACAAACTCATCGCTTGCAAAAATGCCGGCAAGCGGAATGGACTTTTCCCGAAAGACACGCATAATCTTTTCTGCACCGTCGCCCATCCCGTAGATAAAGATCGGACGGGTCTCCGCCTGTAATTTTTCCCACGAGGACTGCTTTTCTGTGATAAAAGAAAGCATGTTCAGGACCTCCTTTTCTCTCTGTTTCTGTGCGAATCACAAATTGTCATCACAGTCGCACAGATCCGGCTGTATGCCTGCCGGTCCGACCATATCCCTGCCCCGTATGCCAAACCGGTCACGCTGCTCATTGATGCAGGCTGTGATCAGGTCGGACACCTGGCGGGGGTTTTTGATCGCATGGATCTCCTTTTCCGGTGTATCCACATCTTTGCTGTACAGAATGATACTGCCGCAGCCGAATATCCGCTGAAACAGCGGAAGTTTCATTTTTTTGTCGGTGATCCGGTAAATATCCAGCTCGTCCTCTGTCACCGTGAGAAAGCCCACACGTGTAATCAGCCGGGTGTCTGCGAGATAATACCGGGTGAAGGACAGCGGCAGCCCGAACAGCGTCCGTTTTTTGTCCGTCCAGATATATTCGATTCCGTCTTTTGATTTCGGCATTTCCGCCGCCCTCCCTTTTTAAAAGAATACATCATTCAGTTTTCATAGTGCTTACGAATGATAAATCAAGCCCGGAGAAAACCGCAATCTGCGTAAATTATAACTGGATCTCGCCCTTGCCGCCCTGCATGGTGATCTTCTTGTCTGTGCCGGCAACGGATACGGTAAAGGTCTTGTCCGTTGCGCCGCTTTCGATGGCGATGGTATTGCCGCAGCGGGTCGCTGTCAGGGTCAGAACCGGCTTTGCATCTACATCATAAACCGTAGCAGAAGCGGACTTGCCGTCCTCCAGGTTGCAGATCATGAAGTCTGTGCCGTCCAGATAGTCATACTCGAACTGATTCTCAAATGCACCGAAGGTCACGATAGAATTGGGCTTTGCCAGAATCGGCATTTCCATAAAGGTGCACTTCTTGGAATGATACTTGCCGCCTTCCATGGTCTCGCCGGTAATGATATCATACCACTTGCCTTCCGGCAGGTAGAAGTCAGCTACGCCGTCCTCACGGAATACCGGAGCGCACAGCAGGTTGTCACCCAGCATATACTGCTGATCCAGATAGCGGCATGCGATATCGTCTGTGAAGTCCATCACCATAGGACGCATCATGGGCACACCAGTGGCAGAAGTCTGGATCGCTTGTGCGAACAGATACGGCATCAGCTTGCCCTTGAGCTTGGTGAAGAAGCGCAGGACATCGCAGGATTCCTCGTCAAAATTCCACGGCACACGATAAGAGGTGGAACCATGGAGACGGCTGTGGGTGGACATCAGACCGAATGCGCACCAACGCTTGTACACATCCGGAGAAGCCGTTGCTTCGAAGCCGCCGATATCGTGACTGAAGAAGCCGAAGCCGGAGGAGCACAGGGACAGACCGCCGCGGAGTGTTTCTGCCATAGAGGTGTATTCTGCGGAGCAGTCGCCGCCCCAGTGTACCGGGAACTTCTGACCGCCGACGGTGGCGCTTCTGGCGAACAGGCAAGCCTGTCCCTTGCCATAGTATTCTTCCAGCACGCCGAATACGGTCTTGTTATATAAATAGGTATAGTAGTTGTGCATATGAATGGGGTCTGCACCGTTATAATACACAGCCTTTGTGGGGATTCTCTCGCCGAAGTCTGTCTTGATGGCAGTGACGCCCATTTCGCAGAGCTTGCGCACGCCGGATGCGAACCATGCAGCTGCTTCCGGATTGGTGAAGTCCACGATAGCCATGCCCGGCTGCCACAGGTCAGTCTGGAAGACGCTGCCGTCCGGATTCTTGATGAAATAGCCCTTTTCCACGCCTGTATCAAAGAGGCAGGACTTCTGGGAAATGTACGGATTGATCCAGCAGCAGATGCCCAGACCACGGTCTTTCAGACGCTTGATCATCGCAGGCGGATCCGGGAACTGGGTCAGATCCCACTCGAAGTCTGTCCACTGATATTCCTTCATCCAGAAGCAGTCGAAGTGGAACATCTGGAGAGGAATATCACGCTCTGCCATGCCGTCAATAAAGGAAGTAACGGTCTCTTCATCATAAGTCGTAGTGAAGGAAGTGGAGAGCCACAGACCGAAGGTCTTTGCCGGCGGCAGTGCCGGCTTTCCGGTGAGGTCGGTGTAGTTTTTCAGTACCTCGTGGAGATCAGCACCGCCGATGAAGAAATACTCGATCTCCTCGCCGGGTACTGTAAAGGAAACCTTATTAATGGTATCCGAAGCTACTTCGAAGGAGACCTTATCTGCGGTGTTAACGAGTACGCCGTAGCCGTTGGAGGTGATATAGAACGGGATGCACTTATAGCTCTGCTCGGAGCAGGTACCGCCGTCGGAGTTCCAGGATTCTACCGTCTGACCATTTTTCACAAAGGGCGTGAACTTTTCGCCGAAGCCATAGACGCATTCACCCACATCCAGGGTCAGCTGTTCCCGGATATAAGCGTTGTGTGCATCCTGGGGATAGTTGAAGAAATCGTCGTCTGTCTGGAGTGCCAGGCGAGCGTCCCGGTGGAACTTGTTTTCTTGAATATAAGAAGTAGAACGCCAGCCAGCACCGGTGAGCCGCTTTCCGTCACGGGAGAAGGAAACGTCCCAGCCGTCAGTGCCCTTTTTGATCTTCAGGGTGGTGCTGCCGGCAGTCATGGAGACAAAGCCCTCTTCCTCGTGGATCTCCGGTACATAATCTTCGGAGACATTCAGTTCGAACTGAGGCTTGTTTTTCAGGCTGCCCTTGTGGTGGCAAATGTGTACACGAATGACATCCGGCGCCACTGCGGTGTACGTGATCTCAAATGCCACGCCGCCCAGTGTCATCGCCCGATTCCAGATCGCACTGGATGTTGCAAATACCTTGATCGCATTTTTCGTTGTTGTGACATCGTATGCCTGTACTGCATAGGAAACGTCATAACCTCTCTGGTTTAACCAAAGGCCGTCAGAAAATTTCATGGAGTACCTCCTGCATTATAATAAAATGTTTGTATCCCATGTGACATTTCCGGTGCACCGGTAGCCTGCCTGTGCCCGTACCATCTACATGTAAGCCTATTGTACCACATTTGTAACCGAAATGTCAATCTCTTTCGGAGAAAATGTGCCGCCTCGGGCGTGTATTTACAAAATCACCATAAATGTTGCACAATTTCGGGAGGGCGTTTTTGTGGCAATTGCTTTGGTGTGGTATTTTTACACTGAAATTCATATAATAGAAGGTAAATGAGTGAAGTGAAAAAGAAAAATAGATGCCTTTTCAATAAGGAATAATCAGGAAAATAGTCTTTTATAATTTACATAAAATCTCTTTCAAATTAACCAATCAAGGCAACAAAGTGATATAATATGATTAGAGATAAAAATTATCTCAATACTTTTTTCTACAAAATTCGACATAAAATGACAAAGGAGGAGTTCTATATGCGAATTTTTAAATCTATTCAAAAAGCTATCGCAGGAGTGATTGCAGGGGTGATGATTGCACTTGGATGTATTAGTACGATTCCGGCGAGTGCGGCGGCGGCAGAATCACCGGTGCCAGGGTCGGCATTGCAATATGATGTATCTGCGTCAATTGCAACAGTGAACCCTTATACAGGAAAACCCTTTAATGCACCACGAATTAAGGTTTCAATAACAACGACAACAAATCCCGGTTTTTATTATCTTGTGTTGGCTATAAAGCATGATTCAGAATGCGCTTATGAGGTATTCGATTGTTCACATGAGGCTACAGTATGTACTGTAATTGAAGATAAAGAAGAAGGATATTCTATGTTTATTTTTAGAACATCTGGCGATATTTCAACAAAGGAAGCTTTTTCAGTTGATTTATATTATGAGGTTGCTAATCTGAATATGAAGGCTCATGAATTTAGTGTAGGAACAATGGGATATCATTCTACTGCGGAAAAAATCACTAATTACGAAAAAGGTATTACTGAATTGCCGGAAGACGCATTTGTTGAAGATGATACGAAAAATATTAGCTATGTTTTAGGAGATTTAGATAATGATGGAAATATCGATGCAGATGATTCCTATTATGTTTTAAATATACTAGCTGCTAGCGAGAATTCCAGCGTTACTGTTATCGATTTAAATAATTCGTTAGCTAACGGTGAAGCAAAATTTAGAGAACGCTGTCCTATGTTGATTTGTGCCGAAGTAGCAGATGTTGATGACAGTCGTATAATAACCCAAACAGATTCTAACTTGATTTTGAATTATTATGCAGCAAAATCTGCTGGGAAAAATCCAATTTCTAAAATTGGTAAATCCAGAGTCAAAACAGTAAGTCTTTAAAGGAGGTCATATTTATGAAAACAAGAAAGGTTATTTCATTCCTAACAGCAGCAGCTATGGCAGCAGCATCCTTGCCGATTCTGTCCGCAAGTGCAGAGGGAAGCACTTATGCTTTGGGCGATGTGGATATGGACGGCGTGATCACCGGACATGATGCGGCGATGGTATCCCGTATGCTGCATGTCGATGCGGATCTGCTGACAGAAGAACAGAAAGTACTCGCTGATGTGAACGAGGACGGCGTGATCGATCAGACAGATGCTGACTGGATTCATGAAAATGAGGTTTTCGGCATTGGCGACATACTGAAAACAGGGAAAGATAAGGGCAGTGTGGATGCTGCATGGATGGCGCTGACTTGTTATTCTCGGGTATCTGTCGATAATCCAGTAGAGATTGTCAAGAGAGATATCCCGAAATCTTATCCCGAACTGGCTGGCTCACATTTGATTTATGGGGGAGAGAAAGACCGTTTTACAGAAGAGGAAATTGCAGAATTTGAATCACAGGGACTGTATGTGATGTACCTGGACAAAGAGCAGGATCCTGACTTGTGGAATATTTTGCATTGGGGAATGGAAGGCGGCGAACAGGATACCATCAGCGAACTGGATTATCATTTGATAGATGTCAATGGAGACGGCACGCTGGATGCAGATGATGCATATTGCTCTCTTGTTGCTTATGCAAAAATGTCTGTTGGGGCAGAAGATCCCTTCGTTTCCGAAGGCCGTTATGACCTGTATTGAGGATGTCAAAACAACTGCACAGGTCGATATTCGTGTATAATAGAGCTGAAACTCTCTGAACAGTTTCGACTTATGAAAAAAGCCCTGCCGGTATTTCTAAAATATCGGTGGGACTTTTTCGTTTTTCGTACATTTCAAAATAAGGACTTGCTTTTTTCGGCAGGATACGGTATAATAGAATGAATAGGAATTTGACTGTCAAACGGGAGGATTTGAAGATGCCAAAATATGTATTTGTCACCGGCGGCGTTGTCTCCGGTCTCGGTAAGGGAATCACGGCTGCGTCCCTGGGACGTCTGCTCAAAGCACGGGGGTATAAGGTCACCATTCAGAAGTTCGACCCTTATATTAATGTAGATCCCGGTACGATGAGCCCCTATCAGCATGGTGAAGTGTTTGTCACCGATGACGGTGCAGAGACGGATCTGGATCTGGGACACTATGAGCGTTTCATTGATGAGAACTTGTCCATCAACAACAATGTCACCACCGGTAAGATCTACTGGACTGTTCTGAATAAGGAACGCCGGGGCGACTATCTGGGCGGCACTGTTCAGGTAATTCCTCATATTACGAACGAGATCAAGGAACGGATTTATCGGGTCGGAAAGGAATCCAATGCCGATGTGGTCATTACAGAGATCGGCGGCACTGTGGGCGATATTGAGAGCACACCGTTCCTGGAAGCCATTCGCCAGTTTGTCACCGAAGTGGGCAGAGGCAATGCTATGTATATCCATGTCACTCTAGTGCCCTATATCGCAGGCTCTAATGAACTGAAATCCAAGCCCACACAGCACTCCGTGAAGGAATTGCTGTCCATTGGCATTCAGCCCCACGTGGTCGTTTGTCGTACAGAGCAGGAGATCCCGAAGGAAATGGCACGGAAGATCAGCATGTTCTGCAACGTCCGGGAAGAGGATATCATTCAGAATATGACAGCACCGTCTTTGTATGAAGTGCCCATGATGCTGGAAAATGAGGGACTGACCGACAGCGTCTGCCATCACCTGGGACTGGAAAACCGTACCCCGGATCTCACCGACTGGATCGCTATGACCGAGCGCCAGAAGCGTGCGGACAAGGATGTGACCATTGGTCTGGTGGGCAAGTATGTGGCACTCCAGGATGCCTATCTGTCTGTGGCAGAGGCACTGCATCACGGCGGTATCGTTAACGATGCAAGGGTGAAGATCCTGTGGATCGACTCGGAAAAGATCACCCGGGAAAATGCAGCGGAGATTTTAAAGGATTGTGACGGTATCATCGTACCTGGCGGCTTCGGTGATCGTGGTATTGAGGGAATGATCGAATCCATCCATTACGCCCGCCTGAATCAAGTGCCTATGTTCGGTATTTGTTTGGGTATGCAGATGGCAGTGGTGGAATTTGCAAGGAATGTTGCTGGGTTCCCCGACGCCAACTCCTCGGAGTTCGACCCGGAAGGTGCACATAATGTCATCCATATCATGGAGGATCAGAAGAATATCGAAAACAAGGGCGGCACTATGCGCCTGGGTCTGTATCCCTGCAAGCTGACGCCTGGCACGCTGGTACATGATATTTATCAGGAAGACCTCATCTATGAGCGCCACCGCCACCGGTTTGAATTCAATAATAATTTCCGCACACAGCTGACCGAAAAGGGCTTACAGATTGCCGGACTGTCTCCGGACGAGCGTCTGGTGGAGATCGTTTCTCTGGCGGATCATCCATGGTTTATTGGTGTACAGTTCCATCCGGAATTCAAGTCTCGTCCCAATAAGCCTCAGAAGCTGTTCGCATCCTTTATCGGAGCAGCCCTGAAAAACCGGAACGGGAAATAAAGCTTTGTTTTGCAATGAAGTATGGCTGTGTTTATAGTAGGGGCGGATATCATCTGCCCGCAGATATGCCATGAGTAAACGGGATATACGGGTGGATCAAATCCATCTTTACAATATATACCTATAACAGGAAATCTCTGCTGAGAGGTGATTCATATGAGCAAAATGTTGATCGTAGACGACGAAGAAAAGATTCGTGCCGTTGTTCGGGAATATGCCGAATTTGAAGAGTTCGAGGTGACCGAAGCCCGGGACGGCATGGAGGCGGTGAATCTCTGTCGGGAAAACGACTATGATATTATCATCATGGATGTCATGATGCCGAGACTGGACGGTTATTCTGCCTGCAAGGAGATCAAGAAGCAGAAGGATATCCCGGTGATTATGCTGTCTGCCCGGGGCGAGGAATATGACAAGCTCTTCGGCTTTGAGACCGGCATTGATGATTACGTGGTGAAGCCATTTTCGCCCAGAGAACTGATGGCACGTGTCCGGGCTGTGCTGGCACGGAGCCAGGCAGCAGTTCAGGGCTCTGCTGCCCCCCAGCAGGAGCGTCAGGTCTACGGCGGATTGGAGATCGACCTTGCCGGACGGGAAGTCTATGTGGACGGTGTGCGTGCTTCTATGACGCCAAAGGAATATGATCTGCTGTTTTATCTGGTGAAAAACAAGGGACTGGCACTCTCCAGAGACAAGCTTCTGGAGGAGGTCTGGGGATATGATTTCTTCGGGGACGACCGCACGGTGGATACGCATATCAAGATGCTGCGTGGCAGTCTTGGACCGTATCGCTCCTATATCGTGACCTTGAGAGGAATGGGATATAAATTTGATCCGGAAAATGAATCCGCATCGGCTGCTCGACCGTAATCTGCGTATTGGAGTCAAGATCTGGCTGTTTTTCATGCTTTTTGTCTGCGTTGTCTTTCTGCTCATGTGGCTGTTTCAGGTGGTTTTCCTGGAATGGTTTTATGAATCCATGAAGATCCGTGACACGGCAAAGGTGGCGCAGCAGCTTGTTTCAGACTTTGGTTCAAGCGAATTTGAGGACAATGCCGCAGATGTTGCCTTGCAAAACGAGATGTGCATTGAGATCCTGGACGCAAACGGCAGGGAACTGTATTATAACTGTGTGTACGGCGAAAAATGTCTGCTTCACGGTCCGGGAAACGGCACGTTTTTTTACCTGATCGACCTACAGAACAGCAGTACCGGCACGATCTGCCGGCGTATGTTTAACGAAAACTTGCAAAATGAAATGTTGGTATACGGCTGTGCCATGTATGAGAAAAACGGCAAGGTGGCAGGATATCTTCTGCTGAATTCTCCTCTTGTGCCTGTGGAATCCACTGTCTCGATTCTGAAGCGGCAGACCATGATCATTACTATTTTGCTGGTATTCTTCGGGTTTCTCATCTCTTTTTATACGGCGAATCACATTTCCATCCCTATTGTGCGCATTACGAAATCTGCAAAGCGGCTGGCGCATGGGGATTATAGCGTGCGTTTTGAAGGCGGCAGCTATGCAGAGGTGGATGAATTGGCGGAGACCCTGACCTATGCGGCAAAGGAATTGTCCAAAACCGACGAAATGCAGCGGGATCTTATTGCCAATGTGTCTCACGATCTGCGCACGCCTTTGACCATGCTGAAGGCCTATGCGGAAATGATCCGGGATCTCTCCGGCAACAATCCTGTGAAGCGAGAACAGCATCTGAACATTATCATTGAAGAAACTGACCGGCTGTCTCTGCTGGTAAATGATATGTTGGATTTGTCTAAGTTGGAAAGCGGCAGCCAGAAGCTGAATTACACTACCTTTGACATTGCCCAATGTATGGAGGAGATCGTCCACCGCTATGAGGGGATTTCTGAACGCATGGGCTATCATATTCAATTTACACCGGGCGAACCCTGTCTGGTACGCTGTGACGAGAGCAAGATCAACCGTGTCATTGGCAATCTTATTAATAATGCCATTAACTACACCTCCAAAGAAGACAAACAGGTGTTTGTGACTCAGAAGAATCTGCCGGGTTGTGTGCGGATTGAAGTGCGTGACACCGGCGATGGTATTGAGGAGGAGAAGATCAAGCTGATCTTTGACAAATACTATCGTTCCGAAAATCACAAGCGTGAAGTGGTAGGTACCGGTCTGGGACTGTCCATTGTGAAGGCGATCCTGAAAATGCATGGTTATAATTACGGCGTCAATAGCAAGCTGGGCGAAGGTTCTGTATTCTGGTTTGAAATCCGGGACATTGTCCGGGAAGAGGTCGCTGAAGAAACAAAATAGATCGGAAAAAAAGGGACTGTTTTGGGCAGTCCCTTTTTGAGGTTATTCTAAACGTCTTTTTGCAAAAAAATATTGCGGCGTGTCATAATATTGACTTTTGTGAAAACCTTGGATCTCCCCCCCTTGACAATATTACATGAAAACCTGCTTGCAATTTCTTTGTAAGTATGGTATACTATATCTGGAAAAAATATTGGTGCGAAACTGCGGCGATCTGCCGTGTGGAAAGGATGATATTATGATTACAGTTTCCAATGTCAGCCTGCAATTCGGCGGCGATACCCTGTTCAAAAATGTGGATCTCCAGTTCAATCCCGGTAACTGCTACGGCGTGATCGGCGCAAATGGTGCAGGAAAATCCACATTCCTGAAAATTCTCAACGGTCAGTTGAAGCCTACCACCGGCGAGGTCTCCATTCCGAAAAATCTCCGTATGAGCGTTCTGAAACAGGATCACTTCGCCTATGATGCCTATACTGCCCTGGATACCATCATCATGGGCAATCAGCGGCTGTATGACATTATGCAGCAAAAAGATGCCCTCTATGCCAAGGAGGATTTCACCGAGGAGGACGGTATTCTTGCATCAGAGCTGGAGGCAGAATTTGCAGAGCTGGACGGCTGGGAGGCGGAATCCAATGCGTCAAAGCTGATCCAGGGACTGGGTCTGTCGGAGGAGTTGCTCTATCAACAGATGGCAGACTTGTCCGGTAATGAAAAGGTGAAGATCCTGCTGGCGCAGGCACTTTTCGGCAATCCGGATATTATTCTCATGGACGAGCCGACCAACCATCTGGACATTGACGCCATTGCCTGGCTGGAGGACTTCCTGTCAGAATATTTCGGCACAGTCATTGTGGTATCCCACGACCGCCACTTCCTGAACGATGTCTGCACCCATATTGTGGATATTGATTATACCAAGATCAAGATGTATGTGGGCAACTACGAATTCTGGTACGAGTCCAGCCAGATGATGCAGCGGCTCATCAAGCAGCAAAATAAAAAGGTAGAGGACAAGATCGCAGAACTGAAAACTTTCATTGCCCGATTCTCGGCGAACAAGTCTAAGTCTAAACAAGCAACATCCCGCCGGAAACTACTGGACAACCTGACGGTGGAAGAACTGCCGGCATCCAGCCGCCGCTATCCTTTTATCGGCTTCGATATGGATCGTGAACTGGGCAAGGAAGTCCTTCAGGTCAACGGCATTTCCAAGACCGTGGACGGTGTGAAGCTGCTGAATGATGTAAGCTTTACCCTGGGCCGCACGGACAAGGTTGCGATTATCGGCGAGAGCGAACAGGCGATTACCATGCTGTATAAGATCCTCATGGAAGAGGAACAGCCCGACGAGGGCACATTCAAGTGGGGTGTTTCCACTTCCACCTCCTATTTTCCTGTGGATAATTCGGCATATTTCAACGACTGCGACGATTCTATTCTGGACTGGATCCGTCAGTATTCCACCGCAGACGAAACGGAAACATTTCTCCGGGGATTCCTGGGCAGAATGCTCTTTTCCGGCGATGATATCTACAAGCCCGTAAAGGTTCTGTCCGGCGGCGAAAAGGTACGCTGTATGTTCGCCCGGATGATGCTGTTTCATTCCAATGTGCTTCTGCTGGACAGACCCACGAACCATCTGGATCTGGAAAGCATCACCGCAGTGAATAACGGTCTTGTGAACTTCAAGGGCGTTGTCATTCTGTCGTCCCACGACCACGAGATTCTGGAAACTGTGGCAAACCGGATCATTGAGATCACTCCTGAAGGCTGTATTGACCGTCAAGGTACTTATGAAGAGTATCTGGAGTGGAAAAAGAATAGGGAATAATTTCGGCATCTTTTGCAACTAATTTCGCTGTAAACGTCCCACTGGGACGTTTACAGGATTTAACTTGTGAAGATGATCTCACAAGGCGGGGCGGTCTTGTTCGCCCCGCCTCGAAAAAGCTATCGCTTTTTCTCACCACCCTCTCCGCAGCGCAAAAAGATGCGCCGGGGTGTTTCGCCGTCTGCGGACGGCGACCAGGGCTTCTCGCCCTGGACCTCGCCAGCATTTTTGAAAAATTGCTGGATCAAAAAACTTCATTGATTGGCATTACTTTTCAAGTGTACATCCAAAATCAGGATATGCAAACAGCGCACCTCCGGGCAGTCCCGGACGTGCGCTGTTTGTTTTATGAAAGGTGAAAGAAAATGTCATTTCATCTGCTGTGAAAATGATTCCAGTAGGTTATTCAGCTCCTTCACCAGAGTTTTGCATTGTTTCGCAGTGACCTCACCGCCGCCGAAGGACAGCAGTCCACGAATGGGCATATATTTCATCATTGCCTCCATCATATCCGCCGTGCTTTCGCCCATGGCGTTCTCGTCAGAAGAACCGCTGGACAGCCCGAATGCCGCCGCATATGGCTCCAAAAGCTTTGCTGCGCCGTCTATCCGGAGTACATCCCCGATGGTGGTGTCCATAGTGATCTCTGTGGGAAGTATCTTTTCACCCTGCATGGCAATGGCTTTCTGCGTCGTCAAAGCAGCAGAGGAATTGCCGGCGGCAAGTGTATAGTTCCCGGTCTCCACTACCCAGTCATGCTTCTGGTTACTGAAATAGGCGAATGTCCGGCGATTCAGCTGGAATGTGACCGTTTTTGTCTCGCCCGGCTGCAGTTCCACCTTTTCGAAGCCGCAAAGCTCCTGCACCGGACGAAGTACAGCATCACTTCCGGTGGGCGGCAGCATGTAAAGCTGTACTACCTCCTTGCCGGTGCGGTCGCCGGTGTTTGTTACATCTACGGAAACTGTCACTGTTTCCTCCTGAGAATAGGAGGCCTTGTCCGTGCGAAGATCGGATATGGCAAATGTGGTATAGCTCAGACCATGGCCGAAGGGGAACAGCACGGGCATTTTCTTTGTGGTGTAATAGCGATAGCCCACAAAGACACCCTCCCGGTATTCCACCCTGTCGCCCTCGCCCTGATAGGATAGATAGGACGGATTGTCCTCCAGCTTCAGGGGGAAAGTTTCCGCCAGATGGCCGCTGGGATTCACATTGCCGTAGAGAATCTGCACCGTTGCACCGCCCACTGCCTGACCGCAGAGATATGCCTCCAGAACACCCTTGACCTCATGGATCCAGGGCATTTCCACCGGTGAACCGCCATGGAGTACCACCACTGTATTGGGATTTGCCTGTGCTACAGCTTCGATCAGGGCATTCTGGCAGTCCGGCAGACGCATATGTTCCCGGTCGTAGCCCTCAGATTCGAAAATATCCGGCAGTCCGGCGAAAATCACCGCAGTTTCAGCTTCTTTCGCCGCCTGAACCGCCTCGGCAATGAGTTCCCCTCGGATAACATCATCCGAAGTTTCATAGCCCTTGGCATAGATCACCGGATAATCCTTTGCCATTTCCAGTGCCGATTCCACCTTGTAGGAGTTGATATGAGAACTGCCGCCGCCCTGATAGCGTGGGCTTTCGGCAAATGCGCCGAGAAAGGCAACTTTTTTGGTTTTGTCCAAAGGCAGCACATGATCCTCGTTTTTCAGCAGTACCATGCACTGTGCTGCAATTTCCCGTGCCAGTTCGTGGTCTGCATCACGGTCAAAGACAGCGTTGGGGTTACGTCCTTTCACATAACGATCCACAATGGTGAGAATCCGTGTCACAGCAGTGTCCAGGGTTTCCATGGAGAGTCTGCCGCAGCGGACAGCCTTTACGATTTCCGCATCCCGTTCGCCGAAGGAACAGGGCATTTCCAGATCCATACCTGCTTCCAAATCGGCAACACGGTCGTTCACAGCACCCCAGTCACTGACCACAAAGCCGTCAAAGCCCCATTCTCCCCGGAGAATGTCCGTCAACGCATTCCGATTTTCTGCTGCATATACATCGTTGATGCGGTTGTAGGCACACATAACCGTCCAAGGTTTTTCTTCCCGGACAGCCGTCTCAAATGCCGCCAGATAGATCTCTCGTGCCGTGCGCTTGTCCATAACGGAACTGCTGCTCATGCGGCGGTGTTCCTGATTGTTGGCGTAGAAATGCTTGATGCTGACGCCTACATTTTGGCTCTGGACGCCCTTGATGAAACCTGCCGCCATTTCGCTTGCCACATAGGGATCTTCGGAGTAATATTCAAAATTTCTGCCGCACAAGGGCGAACGCTTGATATTGACGGCAGGTCCCAGCAATACGCCCACATCTTCCGCCTGACATTCGTTGCCCAGCGCCTTTCCCATGCGCTCTACCAGAGCACGGTCAAAGGACGATGCCGTGGCACAGCCGGCAGGGAAACAGACGGCTTTGATACTGTCGTTGATACCCAGATGGTCGCCGGTCTGATCCTGCTTGCGCAGACCGTGAGGACCATCACTCAGCATCATCTGCGGCACACCCAGATGTTCCAGACCCTTTGTATGCCAGAAGTCATAGCCGGAACAAAGCCCCGCCTTTTCTTCCAATGTCATTTGCTTTACGATTTCGGGAATATTCATTGCAATTCCTCCAGTTTATTTTTCATGAAGAATCATTCCGCCGGTGTTATCACCGCAAAGGAATATCCATCTACAGTCAGGGACTTATCATAGGTTTTACCTGTGAGAAGATCCGTATAGGGCTGATCCAGTTCCAGTGTTGCTGTATCACCTTCAAAATTCTGTACAAAAATCAGTTTTTCCCGTTCCGATTCCCGCCAGGTAAGGCTGACGCCCTTGGGCACTTCTGTTTCCACGGCACGTTCCAGGTGCAGCTGCGATGCCAGTTTTTGATAGAAATCGCAGAAGAATTCCTCGTCTGCTGTGGCGCACAGATGATATGCTGTACCTTTTCCGAAGCGGTTTTTCGTCAGTACAGGCGCTCCGGCATAGAAGTCCTCTTCATAGACAGAGAGCACCTCACAAGTTGTAGGATGGCATACCTCGCACAGTTCTGTGAGCCGATAGCGCTTGTTGTTCCAGGTGGTGTGGTTGGATTCACAGTCATAGAGACTATCTGTTTCCTCCACCCACAGACCCAGCACATCGGACAGCTTTTCCCCTGTGGCTTCTCCCAAAAAGCACAGGTCAGTTTCATTTACTACGCCGGTGAAGCAGGTAGTCACAAGTGTGCCGCCCTGTTCCACAAAACGCCGCAGCTTATCCTGAATGCCGGCACGAAACAGATACAGCATAGGTGCAATGACCAGCTTGTAGCCGCTGAAATCGGATTCACTGTCCACAATATCGGTCGTTATGCCATTTTTCCAGAAATAGCTGTAATTCTTCCGGATGTTGCCGAAATAATCCAGCCCTGCATTTCTCGGTCCCCGGCAGCAATCCAGTGCCCATTTGTTTTCCGTATCAAAAATAATGGCGACTTGCGCCGGGCTGTCGCTGCCGTATACCCGATCAGACAGCTTTTCTAGATCAACGCCCGTCTGCGTCACTTCCCGGAACGTCCGGGTATTGGCAGTTCCCGTATGGGAGATCACAGCGGAGTGGAATTTTTCACAGCTGCCCCGGCTCTGGCGGAGCTGGAAATACTGCCCGGAATCCGCACCGTGGGCGATTGCCTGAATCACGGAAAGCTCATGCATTCTCGGTTTTTTCAGCTTGCTGACCGACTGCCAGTTGGTAGCGCTGGGAGTGCATTCCATGAGCAAAAAGGGTTTTTTCTGGATGGAACGCATCATGTCATGCGTCATGGCGCAGTCCTTTGCCACCTCTTCATTGCCCCAGGGATTGTGCCACTCAGGGTAATTGTCCCAGGAGATCACATCCAGGGCATCCCGGAACTTGAAATAGTTCAGTTCATAGGTATACATGGTCATCATGTTAGTAGTCACGGGAATATCCGGATTCACTGCCTTTACGGCGGCGATCTCCGTTTTCATAAAATCAATGGTCTGGTGGGTCACAAACCGCCGCCAGTCCAGATTCAGCCCGTGGATAGAGGTTTCTCCGATGGGACTGGGGCTGTGTACCTGAGACCAGTCTGTATAGGTATGCGACCAGAAGTGTGACCACCAGGCATGGTTCAGGGCATCCAGCGTGCCGTATTTCTCCTGCACCCACTGGCGGAACGCCTGCTGGCATAGTTCACAGTGGCACTCGCCGCCGAATTCATTGGAAATATGCCACAGGATCACGCCGGGATGATTGGCATAGCGTTTCGCCAGAGCTGTGTCGATTTTGGTGACACGCTCCCGGTATACCGGCGAAGTGTAGCAGTGATTGTGCCGTTCACCGTAGAGATTTCGTGTGCCGTCGGGACGTACCCGGAGTACCTCCGGATATTCCTGTGCCAGCCATTGGGGACGTGCGCCGGAAGGCGTCGCCAGAACGGTGTATATACCGTTTTCATATAGCTTGTCAATGATCTTGTCCATCCATTCAAAACGATAGACATCCTTCTGCGGCTCCAGATTTGCCCAGGAGAAAATGCCAAGGCTCACGCAGTTGATATGCGCCTCCTTGAACAGGCGGATATCCTCCTCCAGGATCTCCGGGCTGTCCATCCATTGCTCCGGGTTATAGTCACCGCCGTGGAGCATATGGGGGAATTTCGGGGTCGCCGGTGAAAAATTTCGTCCCATTGCTGTATTCCTTTCATCAAATCATACAAAAATCAAGAAGAAAATCAGTGAATTACTGAACACTTTTATTGTATCATATTTAACATGAAATAGCAAGTGCAACAAGGAAAAAAATTATTCCAACGGCGCAAATTGCGCATTTTCAGCGAATTGTATAAAAAATAGCCGATTATCTGCTCGACTACAAATCCATTTTTGTTAAAAATGACGAGAACAGATATCTGCTCTCGTCTGTGTTTGATTCGATAAATGACGGTTACATTACACAGAAAAATCCACATCCTGCCGTTTGTGCTCTTCTGCTGCAAAAAATGTTCTGGGATGATGTCCGGTAAGCGATGCCACAAAGGAAGAGGGGAATTCCTGACAGGCATTGTTATAAGCACCCACGCTGTTGTTATACAGCCGCCGTGCCGCCTGTAGGTGCGCCTCTGTATCTGCCACACTGCGCTGCACTGTAGTAACTACCTCTACGGCACGAAGCTGGGGATAAGCTTCCAATGTCATCTGGAGCTGTGCTGCCAGTGTCTCCATCTGCTGGGCAGCCGTGTTTCGTTCTTCCGGAGACATTCCCCGGCGCATCCGGATCGTCTCGATGAGGGTCTGGCTTTCATGGGAGCAGTACTGCTTCATGAGCTGGTATTCCTTAGTAAGCTGATCGAATCGGCGCATCAGTGCCACGTCAATATCCGCATCCAGTTCGTCTACCTTTGTGCGCATCCGCACAAGCCGGTTTGCAGTACGAATGACCCAGCTCACGCACCATATGATAAGTACAGCAACAAGAATGACCCAGAACAAGGGGCTGTGCAGTACATTCGAAATAAGATCCATCCATGTCATATCCATAGTAATATCTTTCCTTTTCTCTCAGAATCCCAGCGTATCATACAGCGCCATGAGCTGCATGGCTTCCTGTACCTTTGCCGCCACACGGCTGCGTGCCTGCGCCAGGGATGCCGGTTCGTTTTTCGTACCCTGGAATTGATACAGGGTAAAATTTGTATTCAGCCCATACTGTACCTGATTTTCCGAGAACAGCAGCCAGAGCCGTCCCTTGGCATCACAGCCAAAGCGTTGGTATAGGGCGGCGAGCTGTTCCATCTGATCCGGTGTAATGAGATAGTATACTTCGTGAAGATCCTTCGACGGCACACGGAATAGTCGGTTAAATGCCTCGACTTCCAGTCCCTCCGGCGTTTTCAGCCCGTTTTCCATAATTTCTGCTTCGATTTCCTTGACTGTTGCACTGCGCAATCCCACCGGCTCTGTGGCATAGTGCTGCATTTCCCGTTGAATCCAGAGACCGGAAAAGAGTACTTCCTGAAAAGTCGCACCATCCTCATGCCGTTTGTTGATAACACATGTGAAAACTGCCGCTTCGAAAGGTTTTCCCTGAAAGACACCGGAAAAGCATTCTCTTCCCTGATAGGAAAATCCTTCGGGAAATACGCCGGAATTACGGATCTTCTCCAGCTGACTGGCGGAGATCCCGGCGCCTTTCTGGTAGGATGCCGTTTCGCCGAAACCACGCCGCAGTTCCTCCAGAATAATCTGATTGGTGACCGCATCCGGGAGTGGTTGGAATAGCTTGCCCAGATTCAGGCGGCGCAGAATGAAAAATCCGATAAAGACAAAAACAACAAGGCTGAGAAAATTCATGCTGCTGCCGCTGCGAACCGTATCTGCTGACTCTTCCGCTGCTTTCCGGGCAGCCGTATCCTGAAACAAATTCTGGCAGACCTGCACAATGGATGCCGTAGAAAAGCCATCGCCGCTTGAAATCACCGGAACTACGGCAATCACCAGCCGCAGTACTATCAGTACCGCAATGACGATCAATATCCACCGCAGCGTTTTATTTCCCAATGCCTTTTTCACAGGTTCCTCTGGTTTCGTGGTATCCTGTGAAGGCTGAGATTGAGGCGTGGGCGGCGGTGTTACCGGCGGTACTGCCGAGGAGGAAGGCTGCCCCGTTGCTGCGGTTGTGGGAGGAACAGCAGATGCTGTCTGGGCGGTCACTGTCTCTGCTTCAGGCGGTTGAGGCGGTGGTGCGACAGGAGGTGGTGCAGCAGGCGGCGGAGTCACTGGTGGTACATAAGTGTGATATGCACCTGCCTTCCGGGCGAACTGCGTTGCTTCTGCTGCTGCTTTTTTTGCCTGTTTTTCCCGGTGCTTTTTCTGTCGGCTGTAGATAAAGCTGTAAATAAACAGAAGCGGAAAGAATACGGCAATGCTGGCAGCCGCCAGTATGCACAGAACAGGCATCAGAGTTTGGAACAACTTTTCCGGCAGAACCGCCTCGAACATCGCAAGCACAATAGCGCCAATGAGACATGCAGAAAAAACCAGGATACAAATCTGGAGCAACACCGTGACCACACGTGATGACCGCATGAGGTTTCCTCCTTTTTTTGCAGATTTTGGGGATGTTTTTGTCGTATACGCACGTTTTATTTGTATTCTCAGTATATCAAAGGTGTATTCCAAAGTCAAGTTAAATTCTCGTTATGTTTCCCGCCGGGCATCTCCGTGTGAAAACAATATTCTCTCGGTTTTCAGCGGTTTTTCAGCATCACTTCACGAAATGAACACATTGAACCTGTATACTGATACCATGCTCAAAGAGAGCATGTAACATCCTCTAACTGTTCTGTATACACCCCGATGCAGAACAGAAAATCCCCAATAATCCCTATATCATAGCAAAAAACGTCCCTCACCCCGGGGCGTTTTTTGTTTGTGCTGCATTCTTCGAACTCTAAAAGCAAATAGCATAAGACAGCAAAACGGCAGAGCATTTCAAAGTGCTCCGCCGTTTTTATGATACATCAAAAAATTAAGAGCCTGTTTAGTATCTTGTCGTGCATGGATTTTTGAGTGAATTTTCGCTGATTTCAAGGCGAAAATTCGCAGGCGGGCTGTCGCCCGGCAAGAATTTTTAACGCAGAAAGCAGTAAAATTCACCGAAAAGACATGTGCGAAAAGATGCTGAACAGGCTCTAAGGCAATACCGCACAAAAATTGTGTATCAGATGCGCTGTCAGGCGTGCTTTATGGGGTGCTGCCTTAAAATTTACTGCTGTTTCTTCGTCTGTCTTTTCCCTGCTGCAGAGCAGATCCAGAAAATCAGCCCCAGCAATACCACTGCCAGACACATCCAGGCGCTGAGCACCAGCCATCCCTTTGTGGCAAACATGTCATAATAGCCCTTGAGGTAGATCAGACAGATCAGTGTCGGAACAACATAGGTCAAATAGCCCCGAATCCACTTTGGTACACGGCGACCGGTGCCCGTATTGACTTCTTCCAGGAAGTTGTTCCAACCCCAGCCGTTTTTTCGCACGCAAAACAGCACAAAAGTGAGCGATCCCAGAGGAAGAATATTATAGGACACCAGAAAGTCCTCCAGATCCATGACCGTAGAGCCATCTCCGAAAGGCTGAAAACCGGAGAGAAGATTAAAGCCCAGGATCGCCGGCAGGGACAGGGCGAAGATCAACACCAGATTCACCAGAAGGGATTTTTTCCGACTCCAGCTGCCCAGTTCTACAGTCATGGTGATGATGTTCTCAAACACAGCAATCACAGTGGACAGGGCTGCAAAGGACATGAAAATAAAGAAGCAGCTGCCCCAGATACGGCTTGCTTCCATATGGTGGAATACATTGGGCAGGGTGATGAACAGCAGTGACGGTCCGGCATCCGGATGAATGCCATAGGCGAAACACGCCGGGATGATAATGAGACCTGCCATGAAGGCGATGCTCGTATCCAGGATCACGACATTGACGGCTTCGCCCATCAGGCGGCGTTTCCGCTCGATATAACTGCCGAAGATTTCCATGGCACCGATGCCTACGCTCAGGGTAAAGAAAGCATGGGTCATTGCAGCAAATGCCACAGAGCCGATTCCCTTTTCCTCCAGCCGCTGGAGATCCGGTACCAGGTAGAATTTTACGCCTTCCAGAGCATTCTCCAGCCGCAGAGAATTCACTACCAGAACGATCATCAGTGCCATCAGCAGAAGCATCATGACCTTTGTGACCTTTTCGATGCCGTTTTTCAGCCCCAGGGCGCAGATGCCGATGCAAAGTACAATGACAATGGCGGCAAATAGGATCATGATCCCCGGAGAATCCAGCATATCTGAGAAGAAAAGGGCCGTCTCGTCGGCACTGACACTGGTGATCTTACCTGAGATATAAAGGTAAGCGTAGTAAAGCATCCATCCAGCTACCATGGTATAAAACATCATGAGCAGATAGTTTCCGGCAATCCCCATATATTTGGTCACATGCCAGCGGCTGCCCGGCTGTTCCAAAATATTCATTGCCTGTGAAATACTCCGGCGGCTGCCCCGTCCGATGGTGAATTCGCAAATCAGGATGGGCAGTCCCAACAGAAGCAGGCACAGCAGATAAATCACCAGAAATGCGCCGCCGCCGTTTTCGCCGCATATATATGGGAATTTCCATACGTTTCCTAACCCAATGGCGCAGCCGGCAGAGACGAGAAGAAATCCCAGCCGGGAATGAAAAGTCGCTCTACTCTTTGTTGATTGTTCCATAACATTCTCCTTTTGTCAAAATAATTTAGTGTATTCGTACACGGAAATATACTTATCTATTATAACATATTTCTTTCAGCTGCGCAAGGGGCAGGTCAAAGGTTTTCACGCAGGTCAAAGGTTTTCACGCAAATCTTTCCTGTGATATTGTCAGGGAGAGTGATTTTTGCCAAAAATTAAAAAAACGGTGCCAGGAAAACACTCCTGCACCGTTTCTTTCTATTCAATGATGATATTACACAATTATTTTGCCAGAGCCTGTTCTGCTGCTGCCAGCTTTGCGCTGCAAACAAAGACATCCATTGCCTTTTGTAATTCCTCTTCCGTAGGAAATGTGGGGGAAATACGGATGTTCTCATCTTCCGGATCAATGCCGTAGGGGAAAGATGCACCTGCACCAGTCAGCACCACACCTGCCTCCTTGCACAGCTGGACAATGCGCTTTGCACAACCTTTCTGATTGAAAGAAACGAAATAACCGCCCAACGGGTCAGACCAGTTTGCAATACCCAGATCGCTCAGTTCGCGCTCCAATGTGTCATTGACAATGCGGAATTTCGGTGCGATCAGCGCCTGATGTTTTTTCATATGCTTTATCAGATTTTCGAACTTGCCGTCAAAGAACCGCAGATGACGCAGCTGATTCATTTTATCATAGCCGATGGTGGAGAAGCCCAGAGCATTTTTCAGATATTTCAAATTGTTTTCGCTGGCTGCGATCATAGCAACGCCGGAACCCGGATGGGTGATCTTCGAGGTAGATGCAAACATATAGCAAATGTCCTCGTTGCCGGCTTTTTTTGCTTCTTCCAGCAAGTTTGCCTGTACCGGCGGATTGTCAGTCAGGTGATGTACACAGTAAGCATTGTCCCAGAAAATACGGAAATCCTTTGCCTTAGGCTTCAGCGCTGCAAAACGCTTTACCACTTCGTCGCTGTAAACCACGCCGCCGGGGTTGGAATACATAGGAACACACCAGATTGCCTTAATGGTGTCATCCTCAGCCACAAGACGCTCTACGATATCCATATCCGGACCGTCCTCCCGCATGGGAACGTTCACAAGCTCCATGCCCAGGAACTGGCTCACTGCAAAGTGGCGGTCATAGCCCGGCACTGGGCAGAGTACCTTTACTTTATCGTATTTGCCCCAGGGCTTTTCGCCCAGGATGCCGTTTGTCATGGCAAGGGACATTGTCCAGTACATGATATTCAGGCTGGAGTTGCCGCACACAATGAGTTCTTCCGGATCTACGCCCAGCATAGGTGCAAAAAATTTCTTTGCCTCCGGCAGACCGTCCAGGCAGCCGTAATTGCGGCAGTCCAGTCCGTTTTCTGCACGGTAGTCCTCTTCGGAGAGGCAGGTAGTAATGCCGTTGGTTAGATCCAACTGATCCGGCGCCGGCTTACCTCTGGACATATCCAGCTTCAATCCTGCTGCCTGAAATGCAGTATACTGCTTCTGACATTCTGCTTGAAACGCTTCCAGCGCTTCACGGTTCATCTCTGATACTCTCATTTTCCTCACCTGACCCGGTTTCGGGTCTGCTCCTTCTGCAAAATCTGTCGTGCGGCATATTGCCGTCACACTGCATTCTATTATAGCACATCTTTCACTGGAGTGCAAGTGTTCTCGCAGAAAAAACAAAAAGCAAAGTTTTTACCGTTTTTCACCGCTTATGCTAAACCGCCCCGCTGGTAAAATCCAAGCTGGATAATATATGTACAGCCACAGAGGAAATGATAACGGTCACCGATCGGGCTGAGCAGGATGGATTCTGCAAATTTCTCGCCGGCGAATTCAGCGGCAGCCTTCCGGATCATGTCCAGATTCTGTTCTGTAAAGCCAAAGCGGTACAGGCTGATGTATTCTGTAAAATACAGGCAGTGGAGACTGTACAGCATCATGCAGAATTTCCGTAGGACGGATTCTGCGATGGGCATCAAGGCTGTATCAGTTTCTGCCGCTGTCAGCAGAGACGAAAGCGTCAGCCGGGATAGATCGTTGTCCAGCAGGCTGCACAATGTCGGCGTTTTGTCCTCGTGGAACAAAGGTGCAACCAGTTCGCTCAATGCTTCCGGAGAGAGTTCTGCACGGACGCTCCCGGGGGGATAGCCCTCCAGAGACTTTCCGTTGGGGTCTACGCTGAGAAATTCCACAAAGTCGCCGGGATTCAGGACACCGGCAAGCGGTGTGCTGCCCTGCATGGGGATAGCGCAATAGTGCTTGTCATCCCAATACAAGAATGCTTGATTCACAGATTTGGCGTGACTCTCCTTGTAGTGGATGCCGGCCATAGCGAACTGGGTGATGGCACTGTCGATATAAATGGGCAGCTTGGTGCGTTCTTCCAGTTTCTGCTGTAGTTCCGGGAAAACAGGTTTTCCCTCCTGACTGGATTCGCAGCCCAGTGTCTGGTACATAGACGGCATAATACCGATGCCGATGCCCAGCATGTTTTCTGCAGAAAGACAGCTATTCTGGAGCATGACGGAAATTGTGGAGTTCAAAAGATCCAGCACTTCAGAAACAGAAACATTGCCCTCGTGTGCTATTGTCTTTTTGTCCAGGGCGGCGGAATTCAGCGTCGTCAGACCGATGGAGATCTCCTTTTCGTCAATGTATACACCAATGGCAAATTTATAGGTTTCGTTGATGTCCAGCAGAATCTTGCGTCTGCCCTTTCGTACTTCCATACCCGGCTCAATCGGTTCTTCGCCGATCTCTTCCAGAATGTGCTGATCGATCATTTCATTCGTGATGATTGTTACAGCTGCACGTGTGATCTGTAATATGCTAGAAATGTCAACACGAGAGATCGGTCCCTGTTCCCGGATAACACGCAGGATCTGCATCCGGTTTCGTCTTTTTAAATCAAGCTTGCTAATACCACAATCATTCATTTTTGATTCCTCTTTCAATTGGTTTCTGTCGTTCGGTACAGTTTACATCTGTATATTTTTTCTGCAAATTGATTTTTGAAAATGCAGCGAAATATCTAATGCAAACTCACTGTACCCTTCTTATTTATCTATTTTACCATACATTCCTCAGAATTGCAACCCCGTCAGCGAATCTATTTAAAAATTTACAGAAAAGACATGAATTCGGTTTTTCTTTGCTGCGTCTGAAAATTTGCGGTGCGAAAACACACAGGGAATCGTTTTTATGACTTTTTCACTGGATACATTTGGGATAAAAGGAGCAGGATTTACAGACAGTTTATGTATCTTAAGGAATGTCATAAAAAATCTGCACAGATCCGAAAAACTGTGCAGATTGGTGTATGGAAAAAATAGTATGGCAGCGACTTGTGCACTTTGTTAAATGGTTCTAGGAGGTGTCATTATGCTTCTATCTGATCGGTTTCCACCAGCATCAGCAGCAGGAGAAAAGCGTCCTTGCAGTCAACAAAGCCGTCCTGGTTGATATCCGCATTTCCCAAGGCTTTGTCAGAAGGCTCACCTAAAGAGCCGGCAATGCATTTATTTAATAGTATCAGATCGGAGAGATCCATGACATTGTCCAAATTGATATCGCCAAAGCTGTCACCAGCGTTGACAACTGTCACGGTGCAGCTATAGATCTGTCCCTTATAAAGCACCATAACTGAAGTGGTGCCGGGGGATTTGCCGGTGATAGTGATGCGGTCCGGTGTATTTGTTGTTACAGAAGCGATGTCCGGGTCATCACTGAGCCAGACGCAGTCGCTGGTGTCACCGTTTTTGGCAAAAAACGAGAGGGAAGCATTTTTTCCTACCGCTAAGGTGAGGTTTTCTTGTTCCAGGTGATCACCTGTGTTTTGGGTAGTCGTCTGCTGTTCCGTTGCTGTTGTATTGGTAGTTGTAGTCACTCTGGTTCGGGCAGTCGTTTCAAAGGTGCTTTCTGAAGAGGTTTCCGTAGTCGGCGTCGTACTTTCGCTGGATGTAGTTGTCTCGCTGGTGAAAACCGAAGTGGAACTCTCTGTCACAGAAGAAGTAGTAATAGTAGTAGTAGTAGTAGAGAGCGTGGATTGATGGAAAAGTCATTTCATAG